>NZ_JBDJMM010000035.1:0-73364 GCF_039673865.1 Pseudomonas sp. TWI628
GGGGGGGGGTGGGTGGGGGGTGGGGGTTAACCCGTATTTTTTTTGTTTTTTTTTTGTGACCTCGCGGGCCAACCCCCCGCTCCCACAGGGTAGGTGGCAAACCTGGGAGCTATCAGGCGTCCTGATAGCTCTCGATCGACGGGCAGGCGCAGACCAGGTTGCGGTCGCCGAACACGTTGTCGACCCGGCCGACCGGCGGCCAGTACTTGCCTTCCACCAGGCTCGGCAGCGGGTACACCGCCTGCTCGCGGCTGTAGCCATGGGCCCATTCGCCAACCAGCTCGGCCGCGGTGTGCGGGGCGTTCTTCAGCGGGTTGTCGTCCTTGTCCAGGCTGCCGTTCTCCACTGCGCGAATTTCTTCGCGGATCTGGATCATCGCGTCGCAGAAACGATCCAGTTCTTCCTTGGACTCGCTTTCGGTCGGTTCGATCATCAGCGTGCCGGCCACCGGGAACGACATGGTCGGTGCATGGAAACCGAAGTCGATCAGGCGCTTGGCCACGTCATCGACGCTGATGCCGCTGGTGTCCTTGAGCGGGCGCAGGTCGAGGATGCATTCGTGGGCGACCAGGCCATTGCCACCGGTGTACAGGACAGGATAGTGCTCTTCCAGGCGGCGGGCGATGTAGTTGGCGTTGAGGATCGCCATCTGCGAAGCACGCTTGAGGCCGGCACCGCCCATCATGCGGATGTACATCCAGGTGATCGGCAGGATGCTGGCGCTGCCGAACGGCGCGGCGCACACCGCGCCCTCGGTATTTGCCAGCGCAGCGTGGCCTGGCAGGAACGGCGCCAGGTGCGACTTGACGCCAATCGGGCCGACGCCTGGGCCGCCACCACCGTGCGGAATGCAGAAGGTCTTGTGCAGGTTCAGGTGCGACACGTCGCCGCCGAACTTGCCCGGGGCGCAGAGGCCGACCATGGCATTCATGTTGGCACCGTCGATATAAACCTGGCCGCCGTTGTCATGGATGATCGCGCAGATTTCGCCGATCGCTTCCTCGAACACGCCGTGGGTCGACGGGTAGGTGATCATGATCGCGGCCAGGCGCTCGCGGTGTTCGATGGCCTTGGCCCGCAGGTCCTCGACATCGACGTTGCCACGGGCGTCACAAGCGGTGACCACCACGCGCATACCGGCCATGTGGGCGGTCGCCGGGTTGGTGCCGTGGGCCGAAGACGGGATCAGGCAGATGTCGCGGTGGCCTTCGCCACGGCTGCGGTGGTAGGCACGGATGGCCAAGAGGCCTGCGTACTCACCCTGGGAGCCGGCGTTGGGCTGCAGCGACACGGCGTCGTAGCCGGTGGCGGCGCAGAGCATGGCTTCCAGCTCGGTGGTCATCTGCAGGTAGCCCTGGCTCTGCGCGGCCGGGGCGAACGGGTGCAGGTTGCCGAATTCGGCCCAGGTCACCGGGATCATTTCGCTGGCAGCGTTGAGCTTCATGGTGCACGAGCCCAGCGGGATCATGCTGCGGTCCAGCGCCAGGTCCTTGTCGGCCAGGCGGCGCAGGTAGCGCATCAGCTCGGTTTCGCTGTGGTAACGGTTGAACACCGGGTGCTCGAGGATGGCCGACTGGCGCAGCAGGGCGGCCGGCAGGCGCGAGCCGGTGCTGGCGGCCAGGGCGGCGAAGTCAGGCTGGGCCTGGTCAGCGCCGAACAGTTGCCAGAGGGCCTCGACGTCGGCCTGGGTGCTGGTTTCGTCGAGCGACAGGCCCAGGTGAGTGGCGTCGATCTGGCGCAGGTTGATGCGCTGGGCGCGGGCCTTGTCGTGCAGGCTGGCGGTGGCGCTGCCGGTGGCCAGGGTCAGGGTGTCGAAGGCGGTTTCGCCAACCACTTCCAGGCCCAGGGCTTTCAGGCCGGCTGCCAGAATTGCAGTCAGGGCGTGAGTGCGTTCGGCAATGCGCTTGAGGCCGGCCGGGCCGTGGTACACGGCGAACATGCTGGCGATGTTGGCCAGCAGCACCTGGGCGGTGCAGATGTTGCTGGTGGCCTTCTCGCGGCGGATGTGCTGTTCGCGGGTTTGCATGGCCAGGCGCAGGGCGGTCTTGCCGAAGCGGTCGATCGACACGCCGACCAGGCGGCCTGGCATGTCGCGCTTGAAGGCATCGCGCGTGGCGAAGTAGGCCGCGTGCGGGCCACCGAAGCCCAGTGGCACGCCGAAGCGCTGGGCGCTGCCGATGGCCACGTCGGCGTCGAACTCGCCCGGCGGGGTCAGCAGGGTCAGGGCCAGCAGGTCGGCGGCAACGGCAACCAGGGCGTTGGCGGCGTGGAAACGCTCGACGACTTCGCGGTAGTCGAACACTTCACCATTGCTGGCCGGGTATTGCAGCAGGGCGCCGAAGAAGGCGCTGACATCGTTCAGTTCACGCTCGTCGCCAACCACGATCTCGATGCCCAGCGGTTCGGCACGGGTGCGCAGCACGTCGAGGGTCTGCGGGTGGCAGTGCACGGAGGCGAAGAACGCGTGGCTGGCCTTGTTCTTCGACAGGCGCTTGCAGAAGGTCATGGCTTCGGCAGCAGCGGTGGCTTCGTCGAGCAAGGATGCGTTGGCGATCGGCAGGCCGGTAAGGTCGCTGATCAGGGTCTGGAAGTTCAGCAGCGCTTCCAGGCGGCCCTGGGAGATTTCAGGCTGGTACGGGGTGTAGGCGGTGTACCAGGCCGGGTTTTCCAGCAGGTTGCGCAGGATCGGTGCCGGGGTGTGGGTGTTGTAGTAGCCCTGGCCGATGTAGCTCTTGAACAGTTCGTTCTTGCCGGCGATGGCTTTCAGCGCAGCGAGGGCATCGGCCTCGCTCTGGCCGTCTTCCGAGCCGAGCACGCTGGTGCCCTTGATGCTGTCGGGGATGACGGCGGCGCTCATGGCGTCCAGCGAGTCGAAGCCCAGGGTGGCGAGCATGGCCTGCTCGTCAGCGGCGCGTGGGCCGATGTGACGGGCGATGAATTCGTTGGCGGTGCCGAGGTTGATGGTCATGGTCGGATTCCTCAGGCGTCGTCGTTGGCTTTGATCAGGCGGTCGTAGGCGTCCTGGTCGAGCAGGGCGGTGACTTCGCTCATGTCGGCCGGGATGAAGCGGAAGAACCAGCCTTCGCCCAGCGGGTCTTCGTTGACCAGTTCAGGGCTGTCGTTGAGGCCATCGTTGACCTCGACCACTTCACCGGTCAGGGGCATGTACACGCCGCTGGCGGCCTTGACCGATTCGACGGTGGACGCTTCGTTGCCTTTTTCATACTGCTGCAGTTCAGGCAGTTGCACGAAAACCACATCGCCAAGGGCGTTCTGGGCGTAGGCGGTGATGCCCACAGTGACGCTACCGTCGGCTTCGACGCGCAGCCATTCGTGATCTTCGGTGAAACGCAACTCGCTCATGGGGAATCCTCGGGAAGCAGGGCGTTGGGCGCGGTGCGTCCGCGCTCTTGGGTTAGGATTCCCTTAGCAATAATGCGGCCAGTCGTAAAAAAGTCTTATAAAACAATAGGTTGAATATTGATCGTCATCATTCTGCAATTGTTTTGGAATGAAAACGCTACAGTTGGCAACGAAGGAAAAAGAGTTTGGGGATCAAACCCTTGCACAGACGGATCGGAAGGGGTTTGTATTGATTTCAATACGCTGTATTGAAATCAATACAATGAGGCGTTTGGGCTTAGCCCGCAGCGAAAAACGGCAATGCCAGGTACAGCTTGATGACGATGACATTGATGATATCGATGAAGAATGCTCCTACCATCGGCACCACCAGAAACGCCAGATGCGAAGGCCCGAAGCGGTGGGTTACGGCTTGCATGTTGGCGATGGCGGTTGGCGTGGCACCCAGGCCGAATCCGCAATGCCCGGCTGCCAATACCGCTGCATCGTAATTGCTGCCCATGACCCGGAAGGTGACGAAGATCGCGAACAGCGCCATGAGCAACGTCTGTGCGGCCAGGATAATCAGGAAGGGCAGGGCCAGGGCCGCCAGGTCCCACAACTTGAGCGACATCAGTGCAATGGCCAGGAACAGCGACAGGCTGACGTTGCCCAGCACTGAGACTTCGCGTTCGAACACCTGATACACACCCAGTGCAGATAGGCCGTTGCGTAACAGGACGCCAACAAACAACACGCAAACGAATGTCGGCAATTCGAATGCCGTGCTATGCAGTTGGCTATTGAGCAAGGTGCCGCCAAGCAGGCTGACCGATATGAGTGCCAACGTCTCGATGAATGAGAACGGTGTAATCAGGCGTTCTTTTTCAGGCTCTTCAAAGCCTTTTGGCAAGTGCGCTACTGCCTGATCCTGGCCGGGCGTCTGCACGCGCTTGATCAGCAGGCGGGCAACCGGGCCGCCGATCAGGCCACCCAGCACCAAGCCAAAGGTGGCGGAGGCCAAGGCCAGTTCCGAGGCGGAGGCCAGGCCATATTTTTCGCTGAAGGTGCTGCTCCAGGCCGCGCCCGTGCCGTGGCCGCCGGACAGCGTGATGGAGCCGGTCAGCAGGCCCATCAACGGATCCAGCCCCAATGCCGTGGCCAGGCCGATGCCCATGGCATTCTGCACCAGCAGCAAGCCGGTCACCACGACCAGGAAGATGCCGACCACGCGCCCGCCTTTTTTCAAACTGGCGAAGTCTGCGTTCAGTCCGATGGTGGCGAAGAACGCCAGCATCAACGGTGCTTGCAATGAAGTATCGAATTGCACTTTCAGGTCGAAGCTGCGTAACACCAGCAGGAGCAGGGCAACGACCAGGCCGCCTGCAACAGGTTCGGGGATATTGTAGGTTCGCAGGACAGCGACACGCGTCACCAGCCCGTGGCCTAGTAACAGCACCAGTGAGGCGGCGACCAATGTGCCGTAGAAGTCGAGTTCAAGCATGAGAGGCGCTCTCTCTCCATCAACAAAGATGAGCGCCATTTTCGCAGCAGTGCTTGTTGAAGTATTGGTCTGACCCGTAGGAGTAATCTGAAACCAAACGGTATAAAGCTTTAGTTTCTCGCTGGAATACCGTATTTGCGCAAGCGTTGTGCAATAGCCGTGTGCGAAGTCTGCAGTCGCCCCGCCAGTTGCCGGGTCGAAGGGTAACTGGCATACAACCGTTGCAGCAGTTCACGCTCGAAGTCCCCCACTGCCTGCTCCAGGCTGGCCACGTCGCCGTCCTGCCCACGCGCCACCGATGTCCCGGCGATGTCCAGGTCACCGATATCCACCAGGTTGCTTTCGCAGATCGCTGCTGCACGGAAGATCACGTTCTGTAGCTGGCGCACGTTGCCGGGCCAAGGGTTGGCCAGCAGTGCCGAATGGGTGGCAGGCGTCAGCCGGCAGGCCGGGCGCTGGATCTGCGTGCAGGCCTGCTGCATGAAGTAGTGCGCCAGCATCAGGATGTCCTGGCCACGATCACGCAGCGGTGGTACCTGCAGGTTGAGCACATTCAGCCGGTAGAACAGGTCTTCACGGAAGGTGCCTTCGGCGACCATGCGTTCCAGGTCGCGGTGGGTGGCGCTGATGATGCGCACATCCACCTTCACCTCGCGGTCGCCGCCCACCCGGCGGAAGCTGCCGTCACTGAGAAAACGCAACAGCTTGGCTTGCAAGTACGGCGACATTTCGCCGATCTCGTCGAGAAACACCGTACCCTGGTTGGCCAGCTCCATCAGCCCCGGCTTGCCGCCGCGCTGGGCCCCGGTGAAGGCGCCGGGGGCATAGCCGAACAGCTCGCTCTCTGCCAGGCTCTCGGGAAGCGCAGCGCAGTTGAGGGCGAGGAACGGTGCGGCCTGGCGGCTGCTGATGGCATGGCAGGCGCGGGCCACCAGTTCCTTGCCGGTACCGGTTTCGCCGTGTACCAGCAGGGGGGCGTCGAGGGCCGCCACGCGCAGGGCGCGGGCCTTGAGGGTGCGGATTGCTGGTGATTCGCCGAGCAGCGCATCGAAGCCTTCGGCATGGTCGTGGTGCAGGGCCGACAGGCGCTCGCCCATGCGGTTGGGCGCATACAACGTCAGCAGGCCGCCGGCGTTGGTGATCGGCGAGGCGTCCAGCAGCAAGCTCTGGCCGTTGAGTTGCATCTCGCGCATCGGCAGGTGGAAGTTGTTGTCCAGCAGCGCCTGCAGCAGGTCCGGGTCGTTGAACAGTTCGCCCACCGTGCGCCCTGCGGACTCTCGGCCGCACAGGGCGATCAGCGCCGGGTTTGCCAGCAGCACCTTGCCGGCACTGTCGACCGCCAGCACCGGGTCGCTCATGGCTGCCAGCAGGGCGTCGAGTTGCAGGTGGCGGCGCTGGCCGGGGAGGATATCGACCACGTCCACCGACTGCACGCCACGGACTTCGAACAGCGCGTCGTGGAGCTCTTCGAGCACTGCCGGGCTGAGCGTGGGGGCGTCGATGTAGACGTTCGGCGGGATCATTTCCACGGCGTCCAGGTTGAGGTTGCGGGCACCGAGCAGGGCGAGGACTTCCTGGGTGATGCCGACGCGGTCGATGAAGCTGACGTGGATGCGCATGGGGACGGTGAAAGTGGTGGCCTGGGAGGGCGGTAGTATGCCTTAACATCGCCGGGGCCGCTTTGCGGCCCATCGCCGGCAAGCGCGGCTCCCACAGGTATTGCGCATGCCTGCGATGGGCTGCGAAGCAGCCCAGGCCTTGGAGTTACTCGAGGTGTTCAGGCTTTATCGGGTCGCCCGATTTCACATCCAGCTTCTGGCGGATGTCTTCGAACATGGCGTCGTAAAGCTTGTGCGGCGAACCCAGGGTTTCGAACTTCTGGTGCGACGCGAGGTAGGACTGGGCCTTACGCGAAGCCACGCTGAGAAAACTCGGCAACACCTGGTCCTTGGCCAGGAAGAACTGCTCATCGACGGTCTTGCCCTCGATGATGCCATGCATGCGGAACTGGATGCCTCTGCCTTCCTTGGGGTCTGAAAACGCTTCGTACTCGATGTTGAGGTCGTAACTGTGGTCGTTCTTGGTCAGCGCAGTGCGCTCGATGTGTACATGACCGGGGTGGAACTGGGCCATGGCAAACTCCTCCGGAAGGTGAAAATGGCGGGCCCGGTAAGCCCGCCCACTGCAATCAACGGTAGCTGATGCCTGGCTTTTCGGTGCTCACGCGGGTACCGGCGACGCCTTTGACGATGCCCTCGATGTTCTCCAGCGAGCTGATCACCGCCACTTTGCCGGTGTGCCGGGCAAAGTCGCAGGCAGCCTGCACCTTCGGCCCCATGGAACCGGCCGCGAAGCCGAGGCGTTCGAGCTCGTCGGGGTGGGCCTGGGCAATGGCTTTCTGCGTCGGCTTGCCCCAGTCAATGTAGGCGCCATCGACGTCGGTGGCGATTACCAGAAGGTCGGCTTCCAGCTGTTCGGCCAGCAGCGCCGAGCACAGGTCCTTGTCGATCACCGCCTCGATGCCTTTGAGCTTCTTGTGCTCATCGTACATTGTGGGGATGCCACCACCACCGGCGCAGATCACGATGCTGCTTTTTTCCAGCAGCCACTTGATCGGGCGGATTTCGAAGATGCGCTTGGGTTTCGGGCTGGCGACCACGCGGCGGTACTTGTCGCCGTCGGGCTTGACCACCCAGCCTTTTTCCTTGGCCAGGCGCTCGGCGTCTTCCTTGCTGTAGACCGGGCCGATGAACTTGCTCGGGTCCTTGAAGGCCGGGTCGTTGGCGTCCACTTCCACTTGGGTCAGCAGGGTGGCGAACGGCACTTCGAAGTCCAGCAGGTTGCCCAGCTCCTGTTCGATCATGTAGCCGATCATGCCTTCGGTCTCGGCGCCGAGCACGTCCAGCGGGTAGGCCTCGTCGGGCTTGTACGACAGGCCTTGCAGGGCCAGCAGGCCAACCTGCGGGCCGTTGCCGTGGGCGATGACCAGTTCGTTGCCGGGGTGAATCTTGGCGATCTGTTCAGTGGCCGTGCGGATATTGGCGCGCTGGTTGTCAGCGGTCATGGGTTCGCCACGGCGCAGCAGGGCGTTGCCGCCCAATGCAACAACGATACGCATGGGGAATGTCCTTTAACGAAGAGGGAAGGGCGCCGCCCCATGAGTAGGGGCGGCGCGGCCGGCTTACAGGTCAGCCAGGGTCGAAACCAGGATCGCCTTGATGGTGTGCATGCGGTTTTCCGCCTGCTCGAAGGCGATGCATGCCGGCGACTCGAACACGTCATCGGTCACTTCGATGCCGTTGGCCAGGTCCGGGTACTGTTCGGCAATCTGCTTGCCGACCTTGGTCTCGGAGTTGTGGAAGGCCGGCAGGCAGTGCATGAACTTGGTCCGTGGGTTGCCGCTGGCTTTCATCAGCTCCTTGTTCACCTGGTAAGGCTTGAGCTGCTTGATGCGCTCGCCCCAGGCTTCGATCGGCTCGCCCATCGAGACCCAGACGTCGGTGTGGATGAAGTCGACGCCCTTGACCGCAGCCTTGGGGTCTTCGGTCAGGGTGATGCGTGCGCCGCTTTCTTCGGCGTACTTGTGGCAACGCTCGACCAGGTCATCATGTGGCCACAGCGCCTTGGGTGCGGCGATGCGCACGTCCATGCCGAGCTTGGCGCCGATCAGCAGCAGCGAGTTGCCCATGTTGTTGCGGGCGTCTCCCAGGTAGGCGTAGCTGATGTCGTGCAGCGGCTTGTCGCTGTGCTCACGCATGGTCAGCACGTCGGCGATCATCTGGGTCGGGTGGTATTCATCGGTAAGGCCGTTGAACACCGGGACGCCGGCGAACTTGGCCAGTTCTTCGACGATTTCCTGCTTGAAGCCGCGGTACTCGATGGCGTCGTACATGCGCCCGAGTACGCGGGCGGTGTCCTTCATGCTTTCCTTGTGGCCAATCTGCGAAGAGTTGGGGTCGATGTAGGTAACGTTGGCGCCCTGGTCATAGGCGGCGACTTCGAAGGCGCAGCGGGTGCGGGTCGAGGTCTTCTCGAAGATCAGGGCGATGTTGTTGCCCTTCAGGTGCTGCTGCTCGGTGCCGGTGTATTTGGCGCGCTTGAGGTCGCGGGACAGGTCCAGCAGGTATTTCAGTTCGCGGGTGCTGTGGTGTTCGAGGCTGAGCAGGTTGCGGTTGTGAATATTGAACGCCATGACTTTTCTCCTTGGGTTTGGTGAACACACCGGCCGCCGCTTCGTGAGGGCGGCCGGGGGCAATGGTCGTTAGTAATCGATTGGGTCACGGACGATCGGGCAGGTCATGCAGTGGCCGCCGCCACGGCCACGGCCCAGTTCGCCGGCGCTGATGGTGATGACTTCGATGCCGGCCTTGCGCAGCAGGGTATTGGTGTAGGTGTTGCGGTCGTAGCCGATGACCACGCCGGGTTCGATGGCCACCACGTTGTTGCCGTCATCCCACTGTTCACGTTCGGCGGCGAAGCTGTTGCCGCCGGTCTCTACGACGCGCAGGCCATCCTTGAGCCCAAGCTCCTCGCCGACCACTTCGATGAACGACTTGTTGATGCGGCGCACGTCCATGCCATAGGGCTTGCTTTCGTCCGGCCGAATGATGAACGGCACGATCTCTTTCACCACTTCCGGGAAGACCGTGATCAGGTCGCGGTCGCAGAAGCTGAACACGGTGTCCAGGTGCATGGCGGCGCGGGACTTCGGCAGGCCGGCGACGATGACTTCCCTGACTGCGCCCTTGGCGAACAGGTTGCGAGCCAGCTGGCCGATGGCCTGGCGCGAGGTGCGCTCGCCCATGCCGATCAGCACGATGCCGTTGCCGATCGGCATCACGTCACCGCCTTCGAGGGTGGACTGGCCGTGATCCTTGTCGGGGTCGCCGTACCAGACCTGGAAGTCGGCACCGGTGAACTCCTTGTGGAACTTGTAGATGGCGGTGGTCAGCAGGGTTTCCTGGCGACGCGCCGGCCAGTACATCGGGTTCAGCGTCACGCCGCCGTAGATCCAGCAGGTGGTGTCGCGGGTGAACTGGGTGTTGGGCAGCGGCGGCAGGATGAAGCTGGAGTGGCCCAGGTAGTCGTTGTACATCTTGACCACATCGGCGCCTTCGCTCTGCGGCAGGTCCTGGCCGGCCACGCCACCGATCAGGAACTCGGCCAGGTGACGTGGCTCAAGGCTTTCGAGCCAGCTGCGCACTTCGTTGTTCAGGCCCACACCAACGGTGTCATCGGTGATCTTGCGGTCGAGAATCCACTTCAGGGCTTCGGGCTGCTGGACGATGTCGGTCAGCAGGTTGTGCATTTCCAGCACATCGACGCCGCGCTCACGCATCTTGGTGACGAAGTCGAAGTGGTCACGCTTGGCCTGGTCGACCCAGATCACGTCGTCGAACAGCAGCTCGTCACAGTTGCTTGGCGTCAGCCGCTTGTGCGCCAGGCCCGGTGCGCAAACCATTACCTTGCGCAGTTTGCCGGCTTCGGAGTGGACACCGTACTTCTGTTTTTCAGCGGACATGGTTTCATTCCTCCAATTGAACGAAGACGTGGGTCAAAGGGTCAGGAAGCCGTCATACAGGCCGAAGGCTGCCACCAGGGCGCCGATGACCACGGCTGCGAAGATCAGTTTTTCCACGTTGGTGAAGATCGGTTGGCCCACCTCACGCTTGGCCTTGGCGAACAGGATCGCGCCAGGGGCATAGAGCAGGGCCGAGAGCAGCAGGTATTTCACGCCGCCGGCATACAGCAGCCAGATGGCGTATATCAGCGCGATGCCGCCGATGATCAGGTCCTTCTGCCGCTCGGCAAGGGCCTGCTCGTAGGTTTCGCTGCGCAGTGCCAGCAGGAAGGCATAAGCCGCCGACCACAGGTAAGGCACCAGGATCATCGAGGTGGCGAGGTAGATCAGCGACAGGTAGGTACTGCTGGAGAACAGGGTGATGACCAGGAAGATCTGCACCATGGCGTTGGTCAGCCACAGGGCGTTGGCCGGCACCTGGTTGGCGTTCTCGCGGCGCAGGAACTCCGGCATGGTGTGGTCCTTGGCGGCGGCGAACATGATCTCGGCGCACAGCAGCACCCACGACAGCAAGGCCCCCAGCAACGAGATCACCAGGCCGACGCTGATCAGCACCGCGCCCCAGTGGCCGACCACATGCTCAAGTACCGCAGCCATCGATGGGTTCTGCAGCTTGGCCAGCTCTGGCTGGGTCATGATGCCCAGCGACAGCACGTTGACCAGCACCAGGAACAGCAGCACGGTGACGAAACCGATGACCGTGGCCTTGCCGACGTCGGAGCGTTTTTCCGCCCGTGCCGAGAAGATGCTCGCGCCTTCGATACCGATGAACACCCAGACGGTGACCAGCATCATGTTACGCACCTGGTTCATCACACTGCCCAGGTCAGGCGTGCCCACGGCCCAGATGTCGGCGGTGAAGATGTCGAGTTTGAAGGCGAACAGGCAGATCAGGGCGAACAGCCCCAGCGGCACGACCTTGGCCACGGTGGTGACCAGGTTGATGAATGCCGCTTCCTTGATGCCACGCAGTACCAGGAAGTGCACGGCCCAGAGCAGCACCGAGGCACCGATGATCGCCGCCGGGGTGTTGCCTTCGCCGAAGATCGGGAAGAAGTAACCGAGGGTGCTGAACAGCAACACGAAGTAGCCGACGTTGCCCAGCCAGGCACTGATCCAGTAGCCCCAGGCTGATGAAAAGCCCATGTAGTCGCCGAAGCCAGCCTTGGCATAGGCGTAAACACCGCCATCCAGGTCAGGCTTGCGGTTGGCCAGGGTCTGGAACACGAAGGCCAGCGTCAGCATGCCCACCGCGGTGATCGCCCAGCCAATCAGTACCGCACCAACCCCTGCACTGGCGGCCATGTTTTGCGGCAGCGAGAAGATCCCGCCGCCAATCATCGAACCGACCACAAGTGCAACTAACGCGCCGAGTTTTAGTTTTCCGGATGAATCAGACATTTAACAACTCCTGCCAGGAGAAAGTTGACGACAGAATAAATCTGACGCCTGGTCCATGACCTGACATGGATCAGTTCATGGCAACGCGAGGGTAGGAAATTTCCTACACGCGACTCCTGGAGCGTGCCGACTGCTCAGCTGCAGGCCTTCTGCGCTGGCATCTCCATGTCCTTCTAGAGCAAACGCTCCGTTTGGCCTGCGATGTCTGAAGCTAGCCGCTTTTGTCGCTTTCGCAAATTTTTCACGAGAATTTCGAGTTTTAACGAATGCTTTTCTAGTTGCTGGGCACCTGCTAGTTTTTACAGAGGTACGGCGATAGACATTGTGGTTATTACTGCTATAGGTTTAATGGTTTAGGCTATATAAGTGACAGCATTTATATGGCGCCCATGGCTGTTTCAAACGCATGACAGCACCAAAAAAAGGGAGGCCCATGAGCGAGCCGGGACAAAAGCTGCGTCTGGGGGCACTGATCGCGCTGGTGGTCGGTTCGATGATTGGTGGCGGGATCTTCTCGTTACCGCAGAACATGGCAGCACGTGCCGACGTCGGCGCCGTGCTGATCGGCTGGGCGATCACCGCAGTGGGCATGCTGGCGCTGGCCTTCGTGTTCCAGACCCTGGCCAACCGCAAGCCTGAGCTGGATTCAGGGGTATACGCCTATGCGAAAGCCGGGTTCGGCGATTACATGGGCTTTTCGTCAGCCTGGGGCTACTGGATCAGCGCCTGGCTGGGCAACGTCGGCTATTTCGTGCTGCTGTTCAGCACCCTGGGCTTCTACTTCCCGGTGTTTGGCGAAGGCAACACGCCGATTGCCATCGGCTGCGCCTCGTTGCTGCTGTGGGCCGTGCACTTTCTGGTGCTGCGTGGCATCAAGGAAGCGGCGTTCATCAATCAGGTGACCACCGTGGCCAAGGTGGTGCCCTTGCTGATCTTCGTCGTCATCGCCGCCTTTGCCTTCCGCGCCGATATCTTCACCCGCGATATCTGGGGCATGAGCAACCCGCAGTTCGGCAATGTGCTGGACCAGGTGCGCAACATGATGCTGGTCACGGTGTTCGTGTTCATCGGTATCGAGGGTGCCAGCGTATATTCCGGGCGGGCGCAGCGCCGTTCCGATGTCGGCAAGGCCACGGTGATCGGCTTTCTCGGGGTGCTGGCGCTGCTGGTGCTGGTCAACGTGCTGTCGCTGGGGGTGATGACCCAGCCGGAACTGGCCGGGTTGCAGAACCCGTCCTTGGCCTCGGTGCTGGAGCATATCGTCGGGCCCTGGGGTGGCCTGTTGATCAGCATCGGCCTGGCGATTTCGTTGCTGGGGGCCTTGCTGTCGTGGGCACTGCTGTGCGCAGAAATTCTTTATGCCACGGCGCGCGACAAGACCATGCCGCGCTTCCTGGCCAAGGAAAACGCCAACCACGTGCCAGCCAATGCCCTGTGGCTGACCAACTGCATGATCCAGGGCTTCCTGCTGATCACGCTGGTCTCGGAAGGTACCTATACCAGCCTGATCTACCTGGCATCGTCGATGATTCTGGTGCCATACCTGTGGTCGGCGGCTTATGCGGTGCTGCTGGCCTGGCGCGGCGAGAGTTACCGAGGGCAGGCGGGGCTGCGGCGCAAGGACCTGCTGGTGGCGGCGCTGGCGCTGCTGTATGCGGTGTGGCTGTTGTACGCGGGCGGCCTCAAGTACCTGCTGCTGTCGGCACTGCTCTACGCCCCAGGGGTCATCCTGTTTGCCCGGGCCAAGCACGAGCAAGGGCAGACGTTGTTCACCACTTGGGAAAAGCTGATTTTTGCGGCCGTGCTGGCGGGGGCGGCACTGGCTGCCTACCTGCTGTATTCAGGGCTGTTGAGCTTGTGAGGGAGCGGCGCACGGGTGTTCCGGGCGCGACCAGATCCACAGGTTGCCCAGGGTCATGCCGGCAATCGCCAGAAACACCGGCCAGTGGTGTTCGAGGAACACCAGCATCAGGCCTGCGCACAGCAGCATGCTGACGGTGGCACTGACCTTGGCACGGCGCTGGATCACCTTGCCGTTGCGCCAGTTGTACAGGATCGGCCCGAACAGGCGATGGTTCTCCAGCCAGGCGGACAGGCGTGGCGAACTGCGCGTGGCGGCCCAGGCGGCCAGCAGGATGAACTCGGTGGTCGGCAGGCCGGGAATGACGATGGCGACCAGGCCTATCCCCAAGCTTACGTAAGCCAGGATGCCATACAGCAGGCGGGACAGTTTCGAGCGGGCGGGTCGGGTCATGGTCTCACTGCAAAAAACGTCCGGCCACCGGAGAGGTGGCCGGTTGATGCGTCTCAGGCCAGCGCGGCGTCGGCGGCGTAGGCATGCTTGAGCAGTTCGGTGAAGCGCTCGAAGGCGGCAACTGCAGCGCGCTCGGCGGCGGCGTCTTGTTCGGGTGACAATTCCAGGCCATCAAGGATGCGGGTGAACTGCTTCCAGCCTTCGGCACGGCCACCGGCAGGCTCGCCGAGGTGGCGGGCACCGAAATTGTCGGACAACTCCAGGGCCGCGGCACGCTTGATCAGAAACGCAGCGCCAAGTTTGGAGCCTTCCGAGACGAAGATCCAGCCCAGGGCTTCACCCAGGGTCGGATTGTGCAGGGCGCCGGGCACGGCGGCCGGGATTTCGGTATTCAGGTCAGCCAGGTCCAGGCGGGCCTGCTCGGCGCGGCAGCGCTGGGCCAAGTCGGGGACGATGGCGATCAGTTGCGGGTCGTTGTACAGCGCTTGCAGTTCGGCCTGGAACAGGTACTGGGCGACGACGAAGCGGGCGAAGCTTTCACGGCTGTCGAATGGCGCGTGGGATTTGACCAGGGCGTCGAGCTCGCTGTGCGGAGCGTGGGTGGCCTGGTTCAGGCGTTGCGAGCGCAGGGCTGGGCGGTCGGTCATGGGCGTGTCCTTGGTAAATGAGGGCGTCTAGTGACAAGACGAAACAGCGTGGCAGGGACAGTAAAAAAATGGGTTTGTGGTGATTTTTGCAGCGTCTGTGAGATCGAGCGCCGCGCGGGCGGCGCTCGGTCTCACAGGCGCAGTTAATACTCAAGCCGTACCGTCAGATATCCCACACCACATTGATGGCGAAGTTGCGCCCCGGCATGGTCAGGCGGTCGAGGTTGGCCGGCTGGGTCACACCCGCTTCACCCTGGCCGTCGTAGCCACGCACCGAATCCCACTGCCAGTACTTCTTGTCGGTCAGGTTGTACAGCCCGGCGTTGACGCTGACGTCGTCGGTCACCTTGTAGAAGCCGCTCAGGTCCAGCACCCCATAACCCGGGGTACGGAACTGCGAACTCTGCCCGTCCGGCGCAAAGAACGTGGTGTCGTCGACACGGGTCTTGCGCTTGACCAGGGTCCAGCTCAGCAGGCCGCCATAGTTCGGCTGCTCGTAACCCAGGCCGAACACGCCGGTCAGCGGGTTGACGCTGTTCAGCGGCTGGCCGTTGTCATCGTTGCGGCCATGGGCATAGGCGATCGAGCCCTGGGTGTACAGGCCCTGCGGCGCACCGAAGTGGTCGAGGTTCAGGCGGCCCTTGATCTCGGCGCCCTTGATGGTGGCGTGCTTGATATTGTTGGCCTGGAACGTGGTTTCCAGGTTGGCCGACTGCACGGCGTCTTCGTCGATGAAGTCGCGGTACTTGTTGTAGAACACTGCCACGTCGAAGTTGCCGGCGTCGAAGTTGCCGCGCAGGCCGGTTTCGTAGCTCTTGCTCTTTTCCGGTTCGAGCCCGGGGTTGCCCTGCACGCGGTAACCCAGGGTCGGGTTTTCAAAGCGCCCGTACATCGACTTGGCCGTCGGGGTGCGGAAGCCTTCGGCGTACTGGCCGTACCAGGTGTAGTTGTCGTTGAAGGCGTAGGTCAGGCCGAACTTGGGTGAAACGCGGTGCCACTTCTTGTCCGAGTCGTCGACGCTGCCGGGAGCGGCGCCCGAACCCTGGATGCCCCGCAGGAACGCCTCGGTGAACTTCGGCTCCATGCGCGTGTAGTCGTAGCGTGCGCCGGGCATGAAGGTCCAGTTGTTCCAGCGAATTTCATCCTGCACGAACAGGCTGTAGGTGTTCACGGTCGGGTCGGGGAAGTCGCTGACCAGTGCCTGGGCGTCGCTGGTGCTGACCTGGCCGATGGCGCGGCAGGCACCACCGACTGCCAGGCAGGTGCCGGTGCCGCTGCGCGAGCCGGTGACCTTCTCGTGCTTGAGGGTGGTGCCATAGGTCAGCAGGTGGTCGGTGGCGCCGACGCTGAAGGCCTTGTCCAGCTGGGCGTCGAACACCCACTGGCGGTCCTTGTAGGTGGTGTCGCGGGTGCGCAGCACGGTGCGGCTGAACGGGAAGTAGACTTCCTCGGTACTCTGGTCGGTCTTGGCCACCTGGTAGTTCAGGCTCCATTTGAGGTGGTCGGCAACCAGCGAATCCAGGCCGAATTCATGGTTGATGCCGAAGCGCTCGCGGGTCACGGTGTCGTTGCCGGTGCGGCTGCGGTACATGCCCAGGCCGCTGCCGTTGGTGAACGGGCCACCGACGGCGCTGAGGATGTTCTGGTCGCGGTCATCCTTGTAACGCTCGTAGGTCAGCCCCAGGCGGGCATCGTCGGCGTAGTTCCAGCCCAGCTTGGCCAGCACGTTGGTGGTGCGCACGTCTTCCGGGTTGGCCTCGGTCCGCGACAGGCCGGTGCCGCCGTGGCTACCGTAGGAATCGGTCTCGTGACCGTTGCGCTGGCTCAGGTGCAGCAGGCCGTCGAAATCACCCGTGCGGCCAGCCACGGTAGCTGAGGTCAGCCAGCTCTCATCGGCCGAGTTGTAGCCGGTCTTCAGACGTGCGCCAACGTCCTTGCCGGGCTTGATGATGTCGTCCGGGTCGAGGGTGAAGTAGCTCACCGCCCCGCCGATGGCGTTGCTGCCGTACAGCACTGAAGCCGGGCCGCGGAGGATTTCCACGCGCTTGACGATCTCGGGGTCGACGTAATTGCGCTGGGTCTGGGCGTAGGGGCCGTAGAAGAAGCTGTCGGGGATCGACACGCCATCGACCTGGGTGAGCACACGCTCGCCGTCGATGCCGCGGATGTTGTAGCCGTTCAGGCCACTGCGCTGGCCGGTGCCGCCCACCGACACACCCGGTTCGTAACGCACCAGTTCCTGGATGTTGTTGACGTTCTGCCGGTCCAGTTGCTCGCGGGTCTGCACGCTCACGGTGCTCGGCACCTGGCTCACATCCTGGGCGTTACGGGTGGCGCTGACGGTCATTTGCTGCAAGGCGATGGCGTTGCCCGCCGACTGGCGTTCGAGCACCACGTTACCGTTGCTGATTGTACGGAAGCTCAGCCCCGTGCCCTGGAGCAGACGCTTGAGTGCGGCTTCCGCTGGCAGCGAACCTTGCACGCCCGGCGATGCCACGCCGTCGGCCAGCTCGGCGCTGAAACCAACCTGCCAACCGGTGGCCTTGCTGAAGGCATTGATTGCTTCAACCAGAGGCTGTTGGGCGATGCTGAAGCGGTAGTCGCCCATGCGCGGGCTGCTGGCCTGGGCCGGTTCGGCGGCCAGCGCCGGCAGGCTGCAGGCACCGCTGGCGAGCAGCGCCAGCGTCAGCAGCGACAGCTGGCCGGTACGGCGGGGAAGGGTGGACGGGCGAGATGGACCTGTGGGCATCGAAAGCGCTCCCTGACGCGCGAACTGTTATAAGTGATGACCGTTCTTGTCTCAAACAAGAATCAGTTGCATTGGCTATAACGAGACGGGCGGGGTTGCGCGATCGCGTAAAAAAATTTCAGGTCAGTTGATGATCACCACGGCGGGCCATTCGTGAAGCTGTGCCGAGGTGATGTGGGCCAGGGCGCGCAGGGTTTCCAGCGGCTGGTCGAGGCGGTAGTTGCCGGTCACCGCCATGTCGTCGAGGTGGTCGTTGCGGTTGATGATCCAGCCGGGGTAATAGCGCCGCACTTCCGCCAGCACCTGGCTCAACGGGCAGTTCTCGAACACCAGGCGGCCGTCGACCCAGGCAAGGTCCTTGTGCATGTCCGGGCGCTGGCGCTGGCCGAAGCCATGCGGGCCGACACTGATGCTGTCGCCGGCACTGAGGCGGATGCGCTGGTCGCTGGCGGCCTGCAGGTCGATGTCTCCGCGCTGCACGCGAACCTGAGCCTCGCCATCGAGGTAGCGCACGGCAAAATCGGTGTCGCGCACCTGCGCGCGCACTGGCCCTGCCTGCACTTCCAGCGGCAGCTGGGCGCCACCGGGCACCTGGAAGTACGCCTCGCCTTGCAGCAGGCGTGCGACCTGGCGGCCGCCCTGCTGGTCGCTGGCGAAGGCGGAATTGGTGTTGAGCAGGACCTTGGCGCCGTCATCCAGCTCCAGGCGCTGGCGTTCACCGACCACGGTCAGGTGGTCCGCCTGCAGGCGCACCGGCAGGTTGCCGAAGGTGAACAGCCCGACCAGCAGCATGGCGGCGGTCGCCAGTGGCTTCCAGTGCGCACGCAAGCGGCCACGCAGCGAGCGGCGCTGGTGCTGGTGCAGGTGCAGGGCGGCCTGGCGCAGCGGGGTGCCGTTCCACAAGGCTTCGGCCTCGACGTAGGCTTCGGCGTTTTCCGGGGCTGCGCTGAGCCATTGTTCGAAAGCCAGGGTGTCGGCTTCGCTGGCGCACTGCAGGCGCACGAGCCAGTCCAGCGCCTCGTCCAGCGCACGGGCGCGGGCGTCGGGCCCGGTAGCTGACGGGCGAGTGACGGGGCTGTCGGTCACGGTGGGTCCTTGCAGGTATTTTTGCGAATGATCAAGGCTTGGGCGAAGCATGGCAAGGGATACGCCGCATCGGTCGGCTCATTTGAGGCGGTCGGCCACGCCCATGCAGATCGCCATGATCAGTTTCAGTTCCTTCTGAACCGTGCTGGCAGAGACTTGCAGTTGCTCGGCAATTTCCATGTAGCTGGCGCCATGCAGGCGGCTGAGGATGAAGATGCGCTGCTGGCGCTCGGTCAGCTGGTTGAGGCTGACGCTCAGGTGCTTGAGCAGTTGTTCGGCGTGCGCAGCGTCCTCGCTGCTGCCGAGCGGCGACGCGACATTGTGCAGCACCTCGTCGGGCACATCGTCGACCAGCATGCGCGCCTGCGCACGCCTTGAACGCAGGTGGTCCAGGGCGAGGTTGCGGGCGGTCTGGAACACGAAGGGTTCGAGGTGTTCGATGGGCCGCTCGCCCAAGGCGCGGGACACCCGCAGGTAGGTTTCCTGCAGCAGGTCCTCGGCGGTGCTGGGGTTGCCCACCATGCGCTGCAGGGTGCGCAGCAGGGAAAGGCGCTGGACGAGGAAGACGGAGTTGAACCGGGACTGACTCACGGGGGGACCTGGCCGACGAAAGGTTAATGATAATGCTTATCATCTCCCGGTCAGGTCAAGCCTGGATTTGTTAGGAAAAGGTAAAGATCGTGAGGGCCGGGTGCATGCCTCGGCATTTTCAGCGCCGGTGAGATCGAGCGCCGCGCGGGCGGCGCTCGATCTCACAGGCGCCAAAGCCAGGAGCCCCTCAGCGCGCGCTGGCCAACGCCAAACAGTTGTCCAGCATGCGGTTGGAGAACCCCCACTCGTTGTCATACCAGGCCAGCACCTTGAGCATCCGCCCGTTGGCGCGGGTGTGGTTGGCATCGAAGATCGACGACAGCGGGTTGTGGTTGAAGTCGCACGACACCAGTGGCAGTGCGTTGTAGCCGAGGACCTTGGAGTGCCGGCTGGCTTCGAGGAACAGCTGGTTGACCTGCTCGGCGGTAGCCTCGCGCTTGAGGTTGACGGTCAGGTCGACCAGCGACACGTTGATCACCGGCACCCGCACGGCCATGCCGGTGAGCTTGCCGGCCAGTTCCGGCAGCACCAGGCCCACGGCTTCGGCGGCGCCGGTCTTGCTCGGGATCATCGACTGGGTGGCCGAGCGGGCACGGTACGGGTCGCTGTGGTAGACGTCAGTCAGCACCTGGTCGTTGGTATAGGCGTGGATGGTGGTCATCAGCCCCTGTTCGATGCCGAACTCGCGGTGCAGCACCTGGGCGATCGGCGCCAGGCAGTTGGTGGTGCACGAGGCGTTGGAGATGATCTGGTGCGAAGCCCGCAGGATATCGTGGTTGACCCCGTACACCACGGTGGCATCGACACCCTTGCCCGGCGCCGAGACGATCACCTTGCCGGCGCCCGCAGCCAGGTGTGCGGCGGCCTTGGCGCGGTCGGTGAACAGCCCGGTGCATTCGAACACCACGTCGATCGCTTCGGCCTTCCAGGGCAGTTCGGCCGGGTTGCGGATGGCGCTGACCGCGATACGGTCACCATTGACCGTCAGGCTTTCATGGTCGGCCTCGATCTGCGCATCGAATGTGCCGTGCACGCTGTCATATTTGAGCAGGTGGGCGTTCATCGCGCTGTCACCCAGGTCGTTGATGGCGACGACCTGCAGGTCCTGGCGGTAGCCTTGGGTATACAGTGCGCGCAGGACATTGCGCCCGATGCGGCCGAATCCATTGATGGCGATACGTAGGGTCATGGCAGTACCTCTGGCGGTCCGAGTGAAACCTGTGGCAAAAAGGAGCTTCACTGAAACGGTTTTGTTGTTGGAATTACAAGATTATTCACTGAGCGATAGAAAACAAGCCTTTTTGATGGCAGTATTTTGTTTAAACATACAACGAGTGGTTGGGCGCAGTGCCTCCCCCGATGTCGCGAGCCCCTCTACCTTGAGCCTAGGCCGCAATCGTTTGGAGGGGAAATGCCCGGTAAACCGCCCTTACAATTAGCCTGGAGTCCAGTACATGCATCCGCGCATCCTTGAGGTCACCCAGCGGCTGATCGAACGCAGCCGTGCCACCCGCGAACGCTACCTGCAGCTGATTCGTGGCGCGGCCAGTGACGGGCCCATGCGTGCCAGCCTGCAGTGCGCCAACTTCGCCCATGGCGTGGCCGGTTGCGGTGCCGAGGACAAGCAGACCCTGCGCATGATGAACGCGGCCAACGTCGCCATCGTCTCGTCCTACAACGACATGCTCTCGGCGCACCAGCCGTATCTGCATTTCCCTGACCAGATCAAGCAGGCCCTGCGCGAGGTCGGCTCGGTCGGCCAGTTCGCCGGTGGTGTGCCAGCCATGTGCGATGGCGTGACCCAGGGCGAGCCGGGCATGGAACTGGCAATCGCCAGCCGCGAAGTGATCGCCATGTCCACGGCGGTAGCGCTGTCGCACAACATGTTCGACGCGGCGCTGATGCTTGGCATCTGCGACAAGATCGTCCCCGGCCTGATGATGGGGGCGCTGCGCTTCGGCCACCTGCCGACCATCTTCGTCCCGGGCGGGCCGATGGTTTCCGGTATTTCCAACAAGCAGAAGGCCGACGTGCGCCAGCGCTATGCCGAAGGCAAGGCCAGCCGCGAGGAGCTGCTGGAGTCGGAAATGAAGTCCTACCACAGCCCCGGCACCTGCACCTTCTACGGCACCGCCAACACCAACCAGCTGGTGATGGAGGTCATGGGCCTGCACCTGCCAGGCGCCTCGTTCGTCAACCCGTACACCCCGCTGCGCGATGCCCTGACCGCCGAGGCGGCGCAACAGGTCACGCGCATGACCAAGGCCAGCGGCAGCTTCATGCCACTGGGCGAGATCGTCGACGAGAAGGCACTGGTCAACTCCATCGTGGCCCTGCACGCCACCGGTGGCTCGACCAACCACACCCTGCACATCCCGGCAATCGCCCAGGCGGCCGGCATCCAGCTGACCTGGCAGGACATGGCCGACCTGTCCGAGGTGGTGCCGACCCTGTCCCACGTCTACCCCAACGGCAAGGCCGACATCAACCACTTCCAGGCCGCTGGCGGCATGGCCTTCCTGATCCGCGAACTGCTCGATGCCGGCCTGCTGCACGAAGACGTCAACACCGTGGCCGGCCACGGCCTGCGCCGCTATACCCAGGAGCCGTTCCTCGACAACGGCAAGCTGGTATGGCGTGAAGGGCCGCAGCAGAGCCTGGATGAGAGCATCCTGCGCCCGGTGGCGCGGCCGTTCTCGGCCGAAGGTGGCCTGCGGGTGATGGAAGGTAACCTCGGTCGTGGCGTGATGAAGGTTTCCGCAGTAGCGCCTGAGCATCAGGTGGTCGAAGCGCCGGCCAAAGTGTTCCATGACCAGCAGTCGTTGGCCGATGCCTTCAAGGCCGGCGAGCTGGAGTGCGATTTCGTTGCCGTGGTGCGCTTCCAGGGCCCGCGCTGCAACGGCATGCCCGAGCTGCACAAACTGACGCCGTTCCTCGGCGTGCTGCAAGACCGGGGCTACAAGGTCGCGCTGGTGACCGACGGGCGCATGTCGGGGGCTTCGGGCAAGATCCCGGCGGCGATCCACGTCTGCCCCGAAGCGTTCGATGGTGGCCCGCTGGCACGTGTGCGCGAGGGTGATATCGTGCGGGTCGATGGCGTCGCAGGCACGCTGCGGGTGATGGTGTCGGCAGAAGAACTGGCCAGCCGTGACCTGCCGCCCGCGCCCCAGGGCAACGACCTGGGCTGCGGCCGTGAGCTGTTCGGCTTCATGCGCATGGCGTTCAGCCCGGCAGAGCAGGGCGCGAGCGCCTTCACCTCGGCCCTGGAGAACCTTAAATGAAGGACCTGCTGGTTGGCGACATCGGTGGCACCAATGCCCGTTTTGCGTTGTGGCGTGACAACCAGCTGTGCCAGGTGAAGGTCTTCGCCACGGCCGACTACACCAGCCCGGAGCAGGCCATCGAGGCCTACCTGCAGGGCCACGGCATTGCCCGTGGCGGCCTGGCGGCGGTGTGCCTGGCGGTGGCCGGGCCGGTCGATGGCGATGAATTCCGCTTCACCAACAACCACTGGCGGCTCAGCCACAAGGCGTTCTGCCAGACCTTGCAGGTCGAGCGGTTGCTGCTGATCAACGACTTTTCTGCCCAGGCCCTGGGCATGACCCGCCTGCAACCGGGTGAGTACCGTGAGGTCTGCGCAGGCCAGGCAGACCCGGCGCGGCCCGCGCTGGTGATCGGCCCGGGCACTGGCCTGGGCGTCGGCAGCCTGTTACGCCTGGGCGAGCAGCACTGGCAGGCGCTGCCGGGTGAAGGCGGGCATGTCGACCTGCCGGTGGGCAATGCCCGCGAAGCGGCGATCCATCAGCAGATTCACAGTCAGATCGGCCATGTCAGTGCCGAGACCGTACTCAGTGGCGGTGGCCTGGTGCGCTTGTATCAGGCCATGTGCGCGCTGGACGGCGACACGCCTCGACACACATCCCCGGCGCAGATTACCGATGCCGCCCTGGGCGGCGAGCCACGGGCGCTGGCGGTGATCGAGCAGTTCTGCCGATTCCTCGGGCGCGTGGCCGGTAACAATGTGCTGACCCTGGGCGCGCGTGGTGGGGTTTATATTGTCGGCGGCGTGATCCCACGCTTTGCCGAGCTGTTCCTGCACAGCGGGTTTGCCGCCAGCTTTGCCGACAAGGGCTGCATGAGTGGTTACTTCGCGGGTGTGCCGGTGTGGCTGGTAACCGCTGAGTTCTCTGGCTTGCTCGGTGCGGGGGTGGCACTGCAGCAAACACTGGATCACTGATACTCTCGATCATGCTGCACCGCGACAGCAGGCGAAAAGACCTGCGACAACAATGAGGGCGGGATACCTTGAGCACTGCCGGAAAATCGATCCTGATGGTCGACGACGATCAGGAAATTCGCGAACTGCTGCAAACCTACCTGAGCCGCGCCGGCTTCCAGGTCCACGCCGAAGGCGATGGCCAGGGCTTTCGTCGCGCCTTGGAAAGCACCCCCTGCGACCTGGTGATCCTCGACGTCATGCTGCCCGACGAAGACGGCTTCAGCCTGTGCCGCTGGGTGCGTCAACACCCGCGCCAGTCGCGGGTACCGATCATCATGCTGACCGCCAGCTCCGATGAAGCCGACCGCGTCATCGGCCTGGAACTGGGCGCCGATGACTACCTGGGCAAGCCGTTCAGCCCCCGTGAACTGCAGGCGCGCATCAAGGCTCTGTTGCGCCGCAGCGAGTTCGGCCAGGCCGCGCCAGCCAGTGCCGTGCTGGCCTTCGATGACTGGCGTCTGGATACCGTCAGCCACCGCTTGTTCCACCGTGATGGTGAAGAAGTGATTCTGTCCGGTGCCGACTTCGCCCTGCTCAAGCTGTTTCTCGATCACCCGCAGCAGATCCTCGACCGCGACACCATTGGCAACGCCACCCGAGGCCGCGAGCCGATGCCGCTGGACCGCATCGTCGACATGGCCGTCAGCCGCCTGCGCCAGCGCCTGCGCGACACCGACAAGCCACCGCGGCTGATCCGCACCGTACGTGGCAGTGGTTACCTGCTGGCTGCCCATGTCTGCTGCGCTTCCTGAGCGGCGCTGGCGCCTGCTGCCGCGCTCGCTGCTGGGGCGCATGCTGCTGCTGACCTTGCTCGTGGTGCTGTTGGCCCAGGGCCTGTCGAGCCTGATCTGGGTTGCCCAGCTGCGTGCCAGCCAGTTGCAGGGCCTGCGCGCCAGTGCCGGCAGCCTGGCCCATTCCATGAGCGCCAGCGTCAGCTACTTCCGCTCGCTGCCGGTGGCCTATCGGCCGATGGTGCTCGATCAATTGCGCAGCATGGGTGGCACGCGCTTTTTCGTGTCGCTCAACGATAAGCCGCTGGACATGCCGGTATTGCCCATCACCCCACGCAAGCAGGCGGTGATCGACGTGTTCCAGCAGGTGCTGCACGAACGCCTCGGCGAGCAGATGGAAATCTCCGTCGAGTTCGTCGCCCCCGATGACCTGCGCATCTTCAACAGCGGCCTGAAGCTCGATGAATTGCCGCGCTCGTGGGCGCATTACTCGCTGACCCTGGAGCCGCTCAACCCGCCAGTGCTGGTGACCCAGATCCGCCTGGGCCAGGGCGAATGGCTGTACATCGCCTCCTTGCTGCCCGAGCCCTATACCAGCCTCGAAAGCGAACGCCTGCCGCGTCAGCAGATCGGCTTCATCGTCCTGACCACCGCCTTGCTGCTGCTGTTCATCGGTTTGCTGGTGCACTGGCAGAGCTGGCCGCTCAAGCGCCTGGCGCGTGCTGCACGTGAGTTGTCATTGGGCGCCGATGTGGCGCCGGTAGCCGAGGGCGGCGGCAGCGAGGTGGTCGAGGTGGGGCGTGCGTTCAACAGCATGCGCGAGCGCATCAGCCGTTACCTGACCGAGCGTTCCCAGTTGTTCAGTGCCATTTCCCACGACCTGCGCACACCGATCACGCGTTTGCGCCTGCGTGTCGAACTGCTTGAGGACGAGCGCCTGCAGGCCAAGTTCAGCCAGGACCTCGACGAGCTGGAGCTGCTGGTCAAAGGCGCGCTGCAATGTGTGAAAGACACCGACATCCACGAGAACATCGAGCCGATCGACCTCAATCAGGTGCTGGACATTCTCGCCGAACCGTACCTGGGTAACGGTCGTATCACTGTCGAAGGGCAAGCCATGTCGCCGTACCCGGGCAAACCGCTGGCCCTGCGCCGCTGTATCGGCAACCTGATCGACAATGCCATCAAGTATGGCGAGCGGGCACACCTGCGCATCATCGACAGCGCCGAGGGCTTTGTTTTGCAGGTGGATGACCAGGGCCCTGGTGTGCCGCAGCAGCAGATGGAACAGGTGTTCGAGCCACACTTTCGCCTGGCCGGCAAGCAGCAGGGCTACGGCCTGGGCCTGGGCATCGCTCGCAACATCGCCCACAGCCACGGCGGCGAGGTGAGCCTGCTCAACCTGCGCGAAGGTGGCTTGCGGGTGACGCTCTATCTGCCAAGAGGCGTGGATTGAGCTGTGTCACAAGTTGGTGACACAGTCGCCCGCCTTCGTGACATCCCGGCCAGGACGGCTGGCTAGGCTTCACCGACCACAAGCAAGGAACGCGTTACCCATGATTACTCGCGATCTGGCCCCCGGCAGTTGGCTGGGTTCAACTGCACATGCCGCTTGGCTGCAGGCAGAAGGGCAACGCCTGCTGGCGTTCGCCAGGGCTTCGCAGCTGCCTGATGGCTTCGGCTGCCTCGATGCCCAAGGCTGCCTGCCGCCCACGGCTGGCAGCGAAACCCTGCAGACCACGCGCATGACCCACAGCTTCGCCCTGGCTCACCTGCAGGGCGTGCCCGGCTGCTTGCCGTTGGTCGAGCATGGTCTCAATGCCTTGCGCGGTGCCTTGCACGACACCCGCCACGGTGGCTGGTTCGCCCACCCGCACGGGCAGGGCGATAGCAGCAAGGCCGCCTACCTGCATGCCTTCGTCGCGCTGGCCGCGAGCTCTGCAGTGGTCGCAGGCGCTGCGGGGGCTCAGGGCTTGCTGAAGGATGCCATCGATACCCTCGACGCGCGGTTCTGGAGCGAGGAGCAGGGCGCCCTGCAAGAGGCGTTCTCCAGCGACTGGCAGCAGGCGCAGGCCTATCGCGGCGCCAACAGCAACATGCACGCCACCGAGGCATTCTTGGCCCTGGCCGATGTCACTGGCGATACGCTGTGGCTCGATCGCGCCCTGCGGATCGCCCAACGCATCATCCACACCCACGCTGCCGCCAACGACTATCGGGTTGTCGAGCATTTCGACGCGCACTGGCAGCCGTTGCCGCATTACAACCGTGATGACCCGGCCGACCACTTCCGGCCGTTTGGCACCACGCCTGGCCATGCCTTCGAGTGGGCGCGGCTGCTGCTGCATCTGGAAGCTGCTCGTGAGCTGGCCGGGTTGCACGCACCGGAATGGCTGCTGGAGTGTGCCCGTGGCCTGTTCGGCAGCGCCTGCCGCGATGCCTGGAACGTCGATGGCGGCAGAGGCATCGTCTACACCCTGGACTGGGACAATCGCCCGGTCGTGCGCGAGCGCCTGCACTGGGTACATGCCGAGGCCTGCGCCGCCGCAGCGGCCCTGCTGCGGCGTACCGGCGAAGCGCAGTATGAGCGCTGGTACCGCTGCTTCTGGGACTTCATCGATGGCCATTTCATCGACCGCGTGGCTGGCAGCTGGCATCACGAACTCGACCCGGATAACCGCCCTGCCGCGACGATATGGGCGGGCAAGCCAGATCTCTACCACGCCTATCAGGCAACCTTGATACCAGGGCTGCCGTTGGCGCCAAGCCTGGCAACTGCCGTTGCAGGTTATGTAACCAAACGATGACATTCGCGCATCGCTTCGTTACCTGACGAGGCGGGCGCGCTGATTAGACTCCATGCAATGCAAGCGATCGACTTGCCCGGCATAACAACAAGAAAGGTACTCCGATGAATTCCACTCTCCGCCTCGCCGCCGCGATCTCCCTCGCCTCGCTCCTGCCGCTCAGTGCCTCCGCCGCCGAATCCAAAGGCAGCGTCGAAGTGGTGCACTGGTGGACCTCCGGGGGAGAAAAAGCCGCTGTCGATGTGCTCAAGGCCCAGGTCGAGAAGGATGGCTTCACCTGGAAGGACGGCGCCGTCGCAGGTGGCGGTGGTGCCACGGCCATGACCGTGCTCAAGAGCCGTGCGGTGGCGGGCAACCCGCCAGGCGTCGCGCAGATCAAGGGCCCGGACATCCAGGAGTGGGCTTCCACCGGGTTGCTTGATACCGAGGTGCTCAAGGACGTTGCCAAGGAAGAGAAGTGGGACGCGCTGCTCGACAAGAAGATCTCCGACACCGTGAAGTACGACGGTGACTATGTCGCGGTACCGGTCAACATCCACCGCATCAACTGGCTGTGGATCAACCCTGAAGTGTTCAAGAAGGCCGGCATCGACAAGGCGCCGACCACCCTCGACGAATTCTACGCTGCTGCCGACAAGCTCAAGGCTGCAGGCTTCATCCCGCTCGCCCATGGCGGCCAGCCCTGGCAGGACAGCACCGTGTTCGAGAGTGTGGTGCTGGCTGTGATGGGGCCTGAAGGTTACAAGAAAGCCATGGTCGACCTGGACGAAAAAGTGCTGACCGGCCCCGAGATGGTCAAGGCGCTCACCGAGCTGAAGAAGGTCGCCACCTACATGGATGCTGACGGCAAGGGGCAGGACTGGAATCTGGAGGCTGCCAAGGTCATCAATGGCAAGGCCGGCATGCAGATCATGGGTGACTGGGCCAAGAGCGAGTGGACCCTGGCGAACAAGACCGCCGGCAAGGATTACCAGTGTGTGCCGTTCCCCGGCACTGACAAAGCCTTCCTCTACAACATCGACTCGCTGGTGGTGTTCAAGCAGAAGGACAAGGGCACTGCTGCCGGCCAGCAGGACATTGCCCGCAAGGTCCTAGGCGAGGACTTCCAGAAGGTCTTCAGCATCAACAAGGGCTCGATCCCGGTGCGCAACGACATGCTGGCCGACATGGGCAAGTACGGCTTTGACGCCTGCGCCCAAACCTCCGCCAAGGACTTCCTCGCCGACGCCAAGACCGGCGGCCTGCAGCCGAGCATGGCGCACAACATGGCCACCACGCTGGCCGTGCAGGGCGCATTCTTCGATGTGGTGACCAACTACATCAACGACCCGAAGGCCGACCCGGCCGATGCGGCGAAGAAGCTTAGCGCTGCGGTAAAGGCCGCTAAGTAACCCCTCCCGAGACTGGCGAGATCCCTATGGGAGCGGGTAAACCCGCTCCCATAGGCGATGTGTTGACCCTCATGCAGGTGTGCAATCATGACAATAGCAACCGCCCAACTGCGGGCCTCCCCCGTGGACGCGCTGCAGCGCTGGCTACCGAAACTGGTGCTGGCGCCAAGCATGTTCATCGTCCTGGTGGGCTTCTATGGCTACATCCTGTGGACTTTCGTCCTCTCCTTCACCACCTCGACCTTCCTGCCGACCTACAAGTGGGCGGGCCTGGCGCAATACGCCCGGCTGTTCGACAACGACCGCTGGTGGGTGGCGAGCAAGAACCTGATGCTGTTCGGTGGCCTGTTCATCGCCATCAGCCTGGCCATCGGCGTGCTGCTGGCCGTGCTGCTGGACCAGCGCATCCGCCGCGAAGGCTTCATCCGGACCATTTACCTGTACCCCATGGCGCTGTCGATGATCGTCACCGGCACCGCCTGGAAGTGGCTGCTAAACCCCGGCATGGGCCTGGACAAGCTGCTGCGTGACTGGGGCTGGGAGGGCTTTCGCCTGGACTGGCTGATCGACCCTGACCGGGTGGTGTACTGCCTGGTGATCGCCGCCGTGTGGCAGGCCTCGGGCTTCATCATGGCGATGTTCCTCGCCGGCCTGCGCGGGGTCGACCAGTCGATCATCCGCGCCGCACAGATCGACGGTGCCAGCCTGCCGCGGATCTACTGGACCGTGGTGCTGCCCAGCCTGCGCCCGGTGTTCTTCAGCTCGCTGATGATCCTCGCGCACATCGCCATCAAGAGCTTCGACCTGGTGGCGGCCATGACGGCCGGTGGCCCGGGCTACTCCTCCGACCTGCCAGCGATGTTCATGTACTCCTTCACCTTCAGCCGTGGCCAGATGGGCATGGGCTCGGCCAGCGCCATCCTGATGCTCGGGGCGATCCTGGCGATTCTCGTGCCGTACCTGTACTCGGAACTGCGGAGCAAGCGCCATGCATAGTCCTTCGGATAAACCAGCGCTGAGCCTGAGCCGCATCGCCATCCATGCCGTGCTGCTGATCGCCGTGCTGCTCTACCTGGTGCCGCTGGTGGTGATGCTGCTGACCAGCTTCAAGTCCCCGGAAGACATCAGTACCGGCAACCTGCTGAGCTGGCCCGCCGTGATCACCGGCATCGGCTGGGTCAAGGCCTGGGGCACGGTCAGTGGTTACTTCTGGAACTCGATC
Organism: Pseudomonas sp. TWI628; assembly: GCF_039673865.1. Classification (NCBI taxonomy): domain Bacteria; kingdom Pseudomonadati; phylum Pseudomonadota; class Gammaproteobacteria; order Pseudomonadales; family Pseudomonadaceae; genus Pseudomonas; species Pseudomonas sp. TWI628. The sequence continues at coordinate 29,586 of NZ_JBDJMM010000035.1, forward strand.
ATGATCACCGTGCCAGCGGTGCTGATCTCTACCACCATCGGTGCGCTGAATGGCTATGTGCTGTCGATGTGGCGCTTTCGCGGCTCGCAGCTGTTCTTCGGCCTGCTGCTGTTCGGCTGCTTCCTGCCGTTCCAGACCGTGCTGCTGCCAGCGTCGTTCACCCTCGGCAAGCTGGGCCTGGCCAGCACCACGACCGGCCTGGTGCTGGTGCACGTGGTCTACGGCCTGGCCTTCACCACGCTGTTCTTTCGCAACTTCTACGTGAGCATCCCCGATGCCTTGGTCAAGGCCGCGCGCCTGGACGGTGCCGGCTTCTTCACCATCTTCCGCCGCATCATCCTGCCGATGTCGACGCCGATCATCATGGTCTGCCTGATCTGGCAGTTCACCCAGATCTGGAACGACTTCCTGTTCGGCGTGGTGTTCTCCAGCGGCGACTCGCAACCGATCACAGTGGCCCTGAACAACCTGGTCAACACCAGCACCGGGGCCAAGGAATACAACGTCGACATGGCGGCGGCGATGATTGCCGGCCTGCCAACCCTGCTGGTCTACGTGGTGGCAGGCAAATATTTCGTCCGCGGGCTCACGGCCGGCGCGGTCAAGGGGTAAGTCATGGCAACGCTTGAACTTCGCAATGTGAACAAGACCTACGGCAGCGGCCTGCCAGACACGCTCAAGGACATCCAGCTGTCGATCAAGGATGGTGAGTTCCTGATCCTGGTCGGCCCCTCGGGCTGCGGCAAGTCGACCCTGATGAACTGCATCGCGGGCCTGGAGAACATTACCGGCGGCGCGATCCTCATCGATGACCAGGACGTCAGCGGCATGAGCCCCAAGGACCGCGACATTGCCATGGTGTTCCAGTCCTACGCGCTGTACCCGACCATGAACGTGCGAGAGAACATCGAATTCGGCCTGAAAATCCGCAAGATGCCGCAGGCGGCCATCGACGAGGAGGTGGCGCGGGTGGCCAAGCTGCTGCAGATCGAGCACCTGCTCGCACGCAAGCCGGCGCAGCTGTCCGGTGGCCAGCAACAGCGTGTGGCCATGGGCCGGGCATTGGCGCGGCGGCCAAAGATCTACCTGTTCGACGAACCGCTGTCCAACCTCGATGCCAAGTTGCGGGTCGAGATGCGCACTGAAATGAAACTGATGCACCAGCGCCTGAAGACCACCACGGTGTATGTCACCCACGACCAGATCGAGGCCATGACCCTGGGCGACAAGGTGGCGGTGATGAAGGACGGCATCATCCAGCAGTTCGGCACGCCGCAGCAGATCTACAACGACCCGGCCAACCAGTTCGTCGCCAGCTTCATCGGTTCGCCACCGATGAACTTCATTCCAGTACGCCTGGCCAAGCAGGACGGGCGCCTGTTGGCGCTGCTCGACAGCGGCCAGGCACGTTGCGAACTGCCGTTGGGGCCGGCCAGTGATGACCTCGAAGGTCGCGAGATCATCCTCGGCATCCGCCCGGAGCAAATCGCCCTGGGCGCAGGCGAGGGCAACGGCCTGCCGGGTATCCGCGCTGAAGTGCAGGTGACCGAGCCCACCGGGCCGGACTTGCTGGTCTTCGTCACCCTCAACCAGACCAAGGTGTGTTGCCGCCTGGCGCCGGACATCGCCTGTCGGGTAGGCGACAGCCTGAACCTGCAGTTCGACCCGGCAAGGGTACTGCTGTTCGACGCCGACAGCGGCGAACGTTTGCACCTGGCCAGCAGCAATGCCGTAAAGGACAACGTGGCTCACTTCAAGGGCCGCTAACTCGTCTACACCATCAATAAGAAAAAAGAGGACGCAAAGGGATGGAACAGCGCAATCGCATCAGGACCTTGGGTTCACTGGCCCTGCTCGCCGTGGTCGGCAGCAGTGGCGTGCAGGCTGCCGAGGCCTTTTCCAGCGAGTCGAAATGGATGACCGGCGACTGGGGTGGCACCCGCACCGAGCTGCTGGACAAGGGCTACGACTTCACCCTCGACTATGTTGGCGAGGTGGCCGGCAACCTGCACGGCGGCTACAACGACGACAAGACCGCACGCTACAGCGACCAGTTTGCCCTTGGCGCGCACCTGGACCTGCAGAAGATCCTCGGTTGGCACGATGCCGAGTTCAAGCTGGCGATCACCGAGCGCAGTGGCCGCAACCTGTCCAACGACCGCATCAGCGACCCGCGCGCCGGGCAGTTCAGTTCGGTGCAGGAAGTGTGGGGCCGCGGGCAGACCTGGCGCCTGACGCAGATGTGGGTGAAGCAGAAGTACTTCGATGGCGCACTGGACGTGAAAGTCGGCCGCTTTGGTGAGGGCGAGGACTTCAACAGCTTCCCCTGCGACTTCCAGAACCTGGCCTTCTGCGGCTCGCAGGTGGGCAACTGGGTCGGCGGCATCTGGTACAACTGGCCGGTCAGCCAGTGGGCACTGCGGGTCAAGTACAACATCACCCCGGAATTCTTCGTACAAGTCGGAGCCTACGAGCAGAACCCGTCGAACCTGGAGACCGGCAACGGCTTCAAGCTCAGTGGCAGCGGCACAAAAGGCGCGATCCTGCCGGTCGAGATGGTCTGGTCGCCCAAGGTCAATGACCTGCCAGGTGAATACCGCCTGGGTTACTACTACAGCACGGCCAAGGCCGATGATGTGTTCGAAGACGTCAACGGCAACCCGCAGGCGGTCACCGGCGAAGCCTTCAAGTCGCATTCGAGCAAACACGGCTGGTGGGTGGTAGCGCAGCAGCAGGTTACTGCGCATGCTGGCGACATCAATCGCGGCCTGAGCCTGTTCGCCAACTTCACCGTGCACGACAAGGCCACCAACGTGGTCGACAACTACCAGCAGGTCGGCCTGGTCTACAAAGGTGCCTTCGACGCCCGGCCCAAGGACGACATCGGCTTTGGCGTAGCGCGCATCCACGTAAACGATGACGTGAAGAAGCGCGCCGAACTGCTCAATGCCCAGAGCGGGATCGACGACTACGACAACCCAGGTTTCGTGCCGCTGCAGCGCACCGAATACAACGCCGAGCTCTATTACGGCTTCCACGTCACCAACTGGCTGACCGTGCGGCCCAACCTGCAGTACATCAAGAGCCCAGGCGGTGTTGACGAAGTGGATAACGCGCTGGTCGCAGGTTTGAAGATTCAGTCGTCTTTCTAAGCCTACTTGTTGTAAATTTACGCCAATCCAACTTCGGCTCCCGGCACCCACTGGCTTGCAGTGGTTGTCGGGGATAGGCCGAGACAGCGCTATCTCAAACAACAAGAGCTTGGAACCATGCCCGAACATCCGCTACATCGCTTCTTTTCCTCGCAGCGGCCCCGGCCGATATTCGAGTGGGAGCGTTACCAGCAGCGCGATGTGCTGATCATCGACCATCCCCGTTGCCAGGCGGTGTTCAGCCGCCAGGGCGCGCAACTGCTGCACTTCCAGCCGGCCGGTGAGCGGCCGTGGCTGTGGTGCGCCGAGCAATGGCCGCAAGTGGGCGCCATACGCGGTGGTGTGCCGGTGTGCTGGCCCTGGTATGGCCGCCACCCCAGCGAAGACCTGTGGCCGGCCCATGGCTGGGCGCGCTTGCTGGACTGGAAGCTGGTGGACAGTCGCGAAGACGAGGAGGGCGTCAGCCTGAAGTGGCGGCTGGACCTGTGCGACTGGCAGGTAGACCTGCACGCCAGGCTTGGCAGCCGTATGGAACTGAGCCTGAGCACCGAGCACCAGGACAGCGAACCTTGCCAGCTGAGCCATGCGCTGCTGGCCTACTGGCGTATCAGTGACGTGTCCGAGATAGCGCTGTCTGGGCTTGAGGATATTGAAGGCTATGACCGCCTGAGCCGCCAGGCCTGCCGTGAAGACGGCGCGCTCAAGCTCAAGGGCGGCTGCCAGAAGGTCTACCCGGGCACGCCACGGGTGCAGTTGCAGGACCCGGCCTGGGAGCGGGAGCTGTGCATCGACACCGGTGACAGCGATGACACCGTGGTCTGGCACCCCGGCAATCGGCCGCTGATGGGCGTCAGTGGCCGTGAGTGCCAGGGCTTCGTCTGTGTCGAGGCGGCCAGTGGCAGTGGCGAGGGCCTGAGCCTGGCGCCGGGGCAGCGCGCGCACTTGCGGTTGCAGGCGCACCGGCTCAGTTGAGTTCGTCGTCCTCGATGGGGTAGCGGCTGGCGTTGAGGCTTTCCTTGATCTTGCGCAGGTGCGGCTGGAAGTCCACGCCGCGGCGCAGGGTCATGCCGGTGGCCAGCACGTCGAGCACAGTCAGCTGGATGATCCGCGAGGTCATCGGCATGTAGATGTCGGTGTCCTCCGGCAGCGGAATGTGCAGGCTCAGGCTGCAGGCCTGGGCCAACGGCGAGCCGGCAGCCGTCAGGCCGAGCACCGAGGCGCCGTTTTCCCGGGCCAGGCGTGCCACTTCGACCAGTTCGCGGGTGCGCCCGGTGTAGGAGATGATCACGAACAGGTCGCCGGTGTGTGCCACCGAGGCCAGCATGCGTTGCATCAGCACATCGGCATGGGCCGATACCGCGAGGTTGAAGCGGAAGAACTTGTGCTGGGCATCGAGGGCCACCGGCGCCGAGGCGCCGAGGCCGAAGAAGTGGATCTGCCTGGCCTGGATCATCATGTCCACGGCGCGGCTGACCTGTTGCGGGTCCAGTTGCTGGCAGGCGCTGTCGAGCGAGGCGATGGCGCTGCCGAAAATCTTCTGGGTGTAGGCTGCCGGGTCGTCGTCGGCTTCCACCGCGCGGCTCACATAAGCTGCGCCGCTGGCCAGGCTCTGCGCCAGTTGCAGCTTGAGCTCCGGGTAGCCGCTGACACCGAACGAACGGCAGAAGCGGTTGACGGTCGGTTCGCTGACCTTGGCTGCCTGGGCCAGCGCAGCGATGCTGAAGCGGGTGGCTTGTTGCGGGTTGAGCAGGATGACTTCGGCGACTTTGCGTTCGGCCTTGTTCAGCTCGTCGAGGCGTCCCTGGATCTGTTCCAGGAGGTTTCGCACGCGGTCCATGGGTGTGTCCTTGGGTCGGGAAGACAGCCGGCTGTGGGAGCAGCAGGCTTTTTGCACGGTCGTCTATCGTACTGTCGGTGCGGTTGACGTACCACTTGTCTGTAATGCTTGTGTGTAATGTTGTGGTTTTTACTACATTATCCCTTGAAAACCGTGTGTGAAAGCGGTATTCCTAGACCAACTTTAGGAAAGAACCAACATCATGGCTGCGATCAGTGTCGAACCTTGCACCTTTGCCCTGTTTGGCGCCCTTGGCGACCTGGCATTGCGCAAGCTGTTTCCCGCGCTCTATCAGCTCGACCGTGCCAACCTCCTGCACGCGGACACCCGCCTGCTGGCGCTGGCGCGCGAGGCCGGCAGCGCCGAGGATCACCTGAACACCATCGAAACGCACCTGCGCCGGCATGTGGCCGAGGCTGAAATCGAGCCCGCCGCGTTGGGGCGTTTCCTTGGCCGCCTGCGCTACCAGCACCTCGACTTCCTCCAGCCCGAGGGTTACCAGGCCCTGGCCGAACAGTTGACCGGCGAACAGCCGCTGATCGCTTACTTCGCCACCGCGGCGGCCGTCTACGGCGCCATCTGCGAGAACCTCGACAAGGCTGGCCTGGTGGCGCGCACCCGGGTGGTGCTGGAAAAGCCCATCGGCCATGACCTGGAGTCGTCACGGCGGGTCAACGATGCCGTGGCGCGTTTCTTCCCGGAAAGCCGGGTCTATCGCATCGACCACTACCTGGGCAAGGAGACGGTGCAAAACCTGATCGCCCTGCGTTTTGCCAACAGCCTGTTCGAAACCCAGTGGAACCAGAATTCCATCTCCCACGTGGAGATCACCGTGGCGGAGAAGGTCGGCATCGAGGGCCGCTGGGGCTACTTCGACAAGGCCGGCCAACTGCGCGACATGATCCAGAACCACTTGCTGCAGCTGCTCTGCCTGATCGCCATGGACCCGCCCAGCGATCTGTCGGCCGACAGTATTCGTGATGAGAAGGTCAAGGTGCTCAAGGCACTGGCACCGATCACCGGCGAAGGTTTGAGCACTCGCGTGGTGCGCGGCCAGTACATCGCCGGCTACAGCGATGGCAAGCCGGTACCTGGCTACCTGGAAGAAGACAATTCCAACGCCCAGAGCGACACCGAAACCTTCGTCGCCCTGCGCGCCGACATCCGCAACTGGCGCTGGTCGGGTGTGCCGTTCTACCTGCGCACCGGCAAGCGCATGCCGCAAAAGCTGTCGCAGATCGTCATCCACTTCAAGGAAACGCCGCACTACATCTTCGCCCCGGAACAGCGTTTGCAGATCGGTAACAAGCTGATCATCCGCCTGCAACCGGACGAAGGCATATCCTTGCGGGTGATGACCAAGGAGCAGGGCCTGGACAAGGGCATGCAACTGCGCAGTGGCCCGTTGCAGCTGAATTTTTCCGACACCTGGCGCAGTGCGCGGATTCCGGATGCCTACGAGCGCTTGTTGCTCGAAGTGATGCGCGGCAACCAGAACCTGTTCGTGCGCAAGGACGAGATCGAGTACGCCTGGAAGTGGTGTGACCAGTTGATCGCTGGCTGGCGTAACGCGGGCGATGCGCCCAAGCCTTACGCGGCCGGCTCCTGGGGGCCGATGAGCTCGATTGCATTGATCACGCGTGATGGGAGGGCGTGGTATGGCGATATCTGAACTGAAACTGCCAGAGGCCGTGCAGCTGCACGAGTTGGCGGATGCCAGGGCACTGGCCGCAACCCTGGCCCATGAGGTGGCGGAGCGCCTGCGTGCAGCCATTGCCGCCAAGGGCCAGGCCTGTGTGGTGCTGTCCGGTGGTCGTAGCCCGGTGCCGTTCCTCGAGAAGCTGGCTGGCGAACCGCTGGACTGGGCCAAGATTACCGTCAGCCTGGCCGACGAGCGCTGGGTGCCGGTGGAGCACGCCGACAGCAATGCCGGCTTGCTGGCCCGCCACTTGCTCAAGGGCGCTGCCGCCAAGGCTCGTTTCGTCGGGCTCTACCAGCAGGCCGGGAACCTCGACGCGGCCGCAGCCAGCGCCGACCAGGCCCTGGCAGAGCTGCCGCCGATCGATGTGCTGGTGTTGGGCATGGGGGACGATGGCCATACCGCCTCGCTGTTCCCCGGTAGCCCCCACCTTGCCGAAGGCCTGGACCCTGAAAACACGCGCCGTTGCCTGCCGATGCTGGCCCCGAGCGTGCCGCGCCAGCGTCTGTCGATGACGCGCTCGCTGCTGGCCAGCGCGGCATTCATCGCGCTGGCCGTGCAAGGCCCGGGCAAACTCGCTACCCTGCGCGCCGCGCTGGCGGGCAAAGACCTTTCCGAAATGCCGATTCGCGCCTTTCTTCACGACCCCCTGAGCATCTACTGGTGCCCATGAGCCAAGGATCCACTGTCATGACCACCCTTGAACGCCCACAGCCCAAGCTTTCGATGGCGGATAAAGCCACGCGGATCGATGCCATCTGCGAACAGGCGCGCATCCTGCCGGTAATCACCATCGCCCGTGAGGAAGACATTCTGCCATTGGCCGACGCCCTGGCTGCTGGCGGTATCCGCACCCTGGAAGTGACCTTGCGTTCGCAGCATGGCCTGAAGGCTATTCAGGTGCTGCGCGAGCAGCGCCCGGAGCTGTGCGTTGGCGCCGGTACTGTGCTCGATCGCAGCATGTTCGCGGCGGTGGAGGCCGCTGGCGCGCAGTTCGTCGTCACGCCGGGCATCACCCAGGACATTCTCGAAGCCGGTGTGGACAGTGAGATCCCGCTGTTGCCAGGCATCAGCACGCCGTCCGAAATCATGATGGGTTATGCCTTGGGCTACCGTCGCTTCAAACTGTTCCCGGCGGAAATCAGCGGTGGTGTGGCGGCGATCAAGGCCTTTGCCGGCCCGTTTGGCGATATCCGCTTCTGCCCGACTGGCGGCGTTAACCCGGCCAACGTGCGCAATTACATGGCGCTGCCGAACGTGATGTGCGTAGGTGGCACCTGGATGCTCGACAGCAGCTGGATCAAGAACGGCGACTGGGCGCGGATCGAGGCGTGCAGCGCCGAGGCGATGGCACTGCTGGACGCCAACTGAAACTGTTGTGTGCTTTACGGCTTATGGGGCGCTTGGTCGGCGCCCCTTTTTTTGCCTGATGCTTTTGTGTGGCCTGGACAGGCCAACAAAAAAGCCCGCATCAAAAGATGCGGGCTTTCGTCTATTACGGTAACGCTCAGGCCGCTTTGGCTTCCTGTTGGCTCAGCGAGCGGTTCAGTGCGCTGAACAGGGCCTTGAAGCTGGCCGTGGTGATGTTCTCATCGATACCTACGCCGTGCACTGGACGACCGCCAGCCACGCGCAACTCGATGTAGGCTGCTGCCTTGGCATTGGTACCGGCACCGATGGCGTGCTCGTTGTAGTCCATGATCTCCACCGATACCGGCAGGCCGGCGACCAGGGCTTCCAGGGCGCCGTTGCCCTTGCCGCGCCAGTGCAGGGTGGTTTCGCCTTCGCCGGCAACTTCCACTTCCACGGCACTGTTGCCGTTTTCTTCCTGCAGGCGGTGGCTGACCAGCGCATACGGGGCGTTGGCCTGGAGGTATTCCTTGTGCAGCAGGCTGTAGATCTGCTGGGCGGTCATTTCCAGGCCCAGGCGGTCGGTTTCACCCTGCACCACCTGGCTGAACTCGATCTGCATGCGGCGCGGCAGGCTGATGCCGTATTCCTGCTCGAGCAGGTAGGTGATGCCGCCTTTGCCCGACTGGCTGTTGACGCGGATCACCGCCTCGTAGCTGCGGCCGATGTCGGCCGGGTCGATCGGCAGGTACGGCACTTCCCACAGTTCGCCTTCCTGCTGCTTGGCGAAGCCCTTGCGGATGGCGTCCTGGTGCGAACCGGAGAACGCGGTGTGAACCAGGTCGCCGACGTACGGGTGGCGGGGGTGCACCGGCAGCTGGTTGCACTCTTCGACCACCTTGCGCACGCCGTCGATGTCGGAGAAGTCCAGCAGCGGGTCGATGCCCTGGGTGTAGAGGTTCAGTGCCAGGGTCACCAGGTCGACGTTACCGGTACGCTCGCCGTTGCCGAACAGGCAGCCTTCGGCGCGGTCGGCGCCGGCCATCAGGCCCAGCTCGGTAGCGGCGATGCCAGTGCCACGGTCGTTGTGGCAGTGCAGGCTGATGATCACGCTGTCGCGACGGCTGACGTTGCGGCAGAACCACTCGATCTGGTCGGCGTAGATGTTCGGCGTGGACACTTCCACAGTAGCCGGCAGGTTGAGGATGATCTTGTGCTCGGGGGTCGGGTTCCACACTTCGATGACCGCGTCACAGACTTCCTTGGCGAACTCCATTTCGGTGGCGCTGAAGGTTTCTGGCGAGTACTGGAAGGTCCACTGGGTTTCCGGCTGCTGGGCGGCATATTTGACGAACAGCTTGGCCGCGTTCACCGCGATGTCCTTCACGCCTTGCTTGTCCTGGTTGAAGACGATGCGGCGGAACGACGGGCTGGTGGCGTTGTACAGGTGGACGATGGCCTTCTTCGCCCCGCGCAGCGACTCGAAGGTGCGGGCGATCAGGTCTTCACGGGCCTGGGTCAGCACCTGGATGGTGGTGTCGTCCGGGATGTGGCCGTCTTCGATCAGGGTGCGCACGAAGTCGAAGTCGGTTTGCGAGGCCGACGGGAACGAGGCTTCGATTTCCTTCACACCCACCTGCACCAAGGTTTTCCAGAAGCGCAGCTTCTTCTCCGAGTCCATCGGCTCGATCAGCGACTGGTTGCCATCACGCAGGTCGGAGCTGCACCAGATCGGCGCTTCGGTGATGGTCTTCGACGGCCAGGTACGGTCAGGCAGGTCGATGGTCGGGAAAGCGCGGTATTTCTTCGATGGGTCTTTGAGCATGGTCATGGAAGCAATCCTTTTGTGTGCGGCCGAGATCGGGCCTGCCGAGCGATAACGAGATGAAGAGGCGAGGCGACGCGAATCAACCTGGTAGTCGGGCGCTGACCAGGCAAAGGCTGCGATGTTGTCGGAGCAGGATGAGGGTGCTGAAGGTTTTCATGCCCTCAACTTAACCAGTGGGGTGGGGGATGGCAAGCACTGGAAAAAAATTGATAGGAATGCTCAAAAAAAGCAAAATTGCGAGATTTTATCGCTGATATTTTTTGCGGGCCTTTGAAATGTTGCGCAGTATATTTCGACTGCGCAACATATGGACACCGCCGACCTCAGGGCTGGAATGCACCAATGAAGATCGCCGGATCCACCCGCGCATCGTTCAGGCTGACGTTCCAGTGCATGTGCGGCCCGGTGGCCCGCCCGGTCGAGCCCACGCGCCCGACCACCTCGCCGCGGCGCAGCTGCTGGCCAACCTGCACATCGATCTTCGACATGTGGCAGAACATGCTGATGAACCCTTGGCCATGGTCGACGAACACCGTGCGGCCATTGAAGAAGTAGTCACCCACCAGGATTACCTTGCCGTTGGCCGGTGTCTTGATCGGCGTTCCGGCCGGCACCGCAAAGTCCAGCCCGGCATGCGGGTTGCGCTCTTCGCCATTGAAGAAGCGGCGCACGCCGAACTTGCTCGACAGCGGCCCGCTGACGGGTTTGTCGAGGACCAGGTTGCTCGGCAGCACCGGGCTGAAACTGCGGTACGCCTTGGTCTGCTCGGTCAGTTCACGGTCGATGCGCTTGAGGTCGTCCGGGTTCGGGTTGACCTGGCGGGTGTTCTTCAGGGTGATGTGCTGCTCAGGGTACTTCTTGCTGCCGACACTGAAGGGCAGGCTGCGCCCGCCCTGGGTCAGCATGGCGGTGCCGGGCTTCTGGGTCAGCGGGATGCCGACGATGGCGAGCCAGCTGTCCTGCTCCTTGACCACCAGCACCGGCTTGCCGTCGAAGCGCGCGCTCGGCGCCGTGGCAGCCGGGCCGAGGTCGACCACCGCCACGCCACCCGGCACGGGCTTGTTCAGGGTGCGGGTGATGTAGCTGGCCTGGGCGCCTGCGGCCAGCAGCATGAGGGAGAGGGCGAGCAGGGGCGCGAACAGGCGGGGCATATGTCAGTCCAGAAGCGAGAGGGTGACCGGGGTCAGGTGATTGTCTTCGACGCGGACCTGCAGCTCGCCTTCATTCAGGCGGGCGGTCAGGCGCTGGCCATTGCGGGTCTGCTCGGCGCTGCGGATGGCCTGCCCATGCTCGTCGAGAAGGATGCTGTAGCCGCGCGCCAGGGTCGCCAGCGGGCTGACCACCTGCAGCGTCTGCAATTGTGCCTGGAAGCGCTGGCGGCGGTCTTTGAGTACCTCGCGCATGGCCCGTGGCAGGCGTACGGCGAGGCTGTCCAGGCGCTGCTCCAGCAATTTGAGGGTGCGCCCCGGGTGCTGCGCGGCCAGGCGCGTATCGAGGCGCGCGAGGCGCTCGCGGCGCTGGTTGAGGTTGAGCGTGAAGGCGCGGCGCAGGCGCATGTCCAGGTCATCCAGGCGTTGCGCTTGCTGGCGCAGGCGTTCGCCGGGATGGCGCAGCCGGCGGGTCAGCGACTCCAGGCGCAGGCGGTCGTGGGTCAGGCGGTTCTGCATGCGCAGTAGCAGGCGTCGCTGCAGGCCGTCGAGGCGCTGCTGCAGGCCGCTGTTGTCGGGCGCCAGCAGCTCGGCGGCGGCCGAAGGCGTAGGTGCACGCACGTCGGCGACAAAGTCGCTGATCGACACATCGGTCTCGTGGCCGACGGCACTGACGATGGGCGTGACGCAAGCGGCCACGGCACGCGCCACGGCTTCTTCGTTGAAGCACCAGAGGTCTTCCAGCGAGCCGCCACCACGGGCCAGGATCAGCGCGTCGAAGCCCTGCCGGTCAGCCTGCTGCAGGGCGCGGACGATCTGGTTGATCGCCTCGCGGCCCTGCACGGCGGTGGGAATCAGGTTCAGCTCGACCTGCGGCGCACGGCGGCCGAACACGCTGATGATGTCGCGGATCACCGCGCCAGTGGGCGAGGTGATGATGCCGATGCGTTGCGGATGGGCCGGCAGCGGCTTCTTGCGCTCGGCACTGAATAGCCCTTCAGCGCCGAGCTTCTCCTTCAGTGCCTCGAAGGCCAGGCGCAGGGCGCCATCGCCGGCCGGCTCGACGGTGTCGAGAATCAGTTGGTAGTCGCCACGCCCCTCGAACAGCGAAACCTTGCCGCGCACCCGCACCGCCAGGCCGTCGCGCAGGGCCTGGCGCACGCGGGTGGCGTTCTGCCGGAACAGCGCGCAACGCACCTGGGCGCCGCTGTCCTTGAGGGTGAAGTACATGTGGCCGGAGGCCGGGCGGGCGAGGTTGGAAATCTCGCCTTCCACCCAGACGCTGCGGAACACGTCTTCCAGCAGCACCCGGGCGCGGCCGTTGAGCTGGCTGACGGTGAGGACCTCGCGGTCCAGGCCGAGTCGTTCGAAAGGGTCTCTGATCATGGTGGGCATCATAAAGGACATCGGCCCCGGTTGTCTGTCTTGCCCCTGTTCTCAGGCATATCGCAGCCGCTCCAACAGAGGGCGCGCATCCACGCTTGGTCGGTGCCATCAACCCTGCATCGCCGTCACGAACTGCTGCAACATCTGCCCCGCATCGCGCCGGCAGGCCAGCGCCACGGTACTCTCGCATCCGCCCTCCAACGCGACGAAGCTGACCGACGCCGGGGCAATTTCACGCATGCACGCTGGCAACAGCGCCACTCCAAACCCGGCCTGGATCAACTGCAACTGCGTGGTCTTGCGCGACAGCACCTGCGCCGCCCGAGGGAAAAAGCCGGCCTCCATGCACAACGAGGCCGACAGGTAACTCAGCCCGCCACGGTCCCGGTGCGGAATGGAAATAAAACGCTCTTCACGCAACTGCTCAAGCTTCACCTGTGCAGCGTCAGCCAGTGGATGCCCAGCGGCAATCGCCAGCATCAATGGCTCGCTGAACAATTCATGCAGCACCACGGCTTCATGCTGGCGCAGCAACGGCAGGCGCAACAGGCCGATATCCAGCCGCCCGGCGGCGATATCTTCCAGTTGCGCCTCCGACGACTGCTGGGCGATCTCCAGCGCGATCCCCGCGTTGCCCCGCAGGTACCCGCCCAGGCGAGCCAGCAGCGGGCCGGTCAGTGGTACCGTGCTGGAGTGGTTCAGGCGCAGACTGCCTTGCAGCCCTTCACCAATGTCGCGGGTTACCCGTTCAGCCTGCGCCAGGTCGGCCAGCAAACGCCGCGCACGCTCCAGGAAGGCCTGGCCGGCCAGCGTCAGGCGCGGCAGGCGCGCGGTACGCTCGAACAGGGGTGTGCCCAGTTGCTGCTCTAGGTCCTTGATCTGTCGGCTCAGCGCCGACTGGGCGATGTACAGTCTTTCGGCGGCACCGCTGAAGCTGCCGCATTCGGCGATTTCCACGAAGTAACGTAACTGGCGGATCGACGTCATGTCATGCCTTTTCGAGATGGGTATGGCGTTAAAGGCATATTAGTCGGCATGGCTCATGGCTGGCTAACCTTTGCCTGTCTTCTGAGGAACTGCTGCCATGCTCGCCCAGCTGTCGTTTTCCGGCCTTGACTGGCTGCCCATCCTGCTCGGTGTCGGCGCTGCCTACATCGTTTTCGGCATCGCCGGCTTCGGCACTGCACTGGTAGCCGGCCCGGTACTGATCCATTTCATGCCCCTGTCGCGGATCATCCCGCTGCTGGTGCTGCTGGACTTCGTCGCTGCCTTCGGCAACCTGCTGCCGTCACGCCGCGACGTAGTGCGCGGCGAGTTGCTGCGCCTGTTGCCCTGCATGGCCGTGGGCTGCACCCTGGGCGTAGCGTTCCTGCTACACCTGAAGTCCGACCTGCTGCTGTTGCTGATGGGCCTGTTCGTCACCGCTTATGCGGTCTACGGCCTGGCGGTGAAGGTGCGTCCGGCCAAGTTGTCGGGCCTCTGGGCGGTCCCCATGGGCACGGTTGGCGGGCTGTTCGGCGCGTTGTTCGGCAGTGGCGGTTTCCTTTATGCGATCTACCTGAGCGCCCGGCTGGAGATAAAAGAGCAGGTGCGCGCGACCCAGAGCGCCCTGATCAGCTGCAGCACCCTCGTGCGCCTGTCACTGTTCCTGATTGCCGGCGTGTACGCCGACACCAGCCTGCTGCTGCTCGCCGCCTGCCTGCTGCCGGTGATGTTCATCGGCCTCTGGGCTGGCCGCCGGCTGACCCTGAAGCTGTCCCGCGAAGCCTTCGTGCGCCTGGTCACCTGGCTGGTGCTGGCCAGCGGCCTGGCGCTGATCGGTCGCTACCTGAGCGGCTGAGCTGTAGAATTGCAGGATTACCGCAGTCCGCAGGCCCGCTTCGTTCATGAACACCCAAAGCATCATCGTCCCCAAGCTGTCCACCGTACCCTCGCATGAAGCCCGTTCGCGGGCCATCCTGCGCTGGCTGGTGCGCGAGAAGATCGTTGAAGAACACCTGACCACCTGCGGGCGCACTGGCAACCGCATGGGCCATGCCTTGGCCGAAGGCGCGCGCAAGGTTGCCCTGCACCCTGAAAAGCTGCCGTTCGGCGAACAGGTCAATGGCCTGGAAGTGATGCTCAAGCGCTGCATCTATACACCGACCGAGGGTTTTCTTGAAGAAGCCGGTTGCCCGGAGTGCCGGCGCGAGGTCGGCGAGCCGCTGTTCGAGAGCCTGGAAGAGTGGATGCCGGCAGTGAGCGACAACTTCACCTGCCCGCTGTGCGGCCATGAAGACGACATCAATGGCTTCATTTACCTGCAGCCATGTGCCTTTTCCAACCTTGGGTTCATCTTCAACAACTGGGGCGAGGCCGGGTTCACCCAGGCCTTTCTCGACAGCTTCGCCGACTGGCTCGACCAGCCGGTGGCGGTGGTGCAGGTAAAACTGCCATCACGCTGACCGAAGGCCCTTATTTTGCATTGAGCGGCGCGCCGTGGATGAGTATAATGGCGCGCTTCCATTTTTCCCGCCCGGGAGCCCCCGCGATGCTGCGTATCAGCCAAGAAGCCCTGACCTTCGACGATATCCTCCTTGTACCTGGCTACTCCGAGGTACTGCCCAATGAAGTCAGTCTCAAGACCCGTTTGACTCGTGGCATCGAGCTGAACATTCCGCTGGTTTCCGCTGCCATGGATACCGTCACCGAAGCGCGCCTGGCCATTGCCATGGCCCAGGAAGGCGGCATCGGCATCATCCACAAGAACATGACCATCGAACAGCAGGCCGGCGAAGTGCGCAAGGTCAAGAAGTTCGAGGCTGGCGTGGTCAAGGACCCGATCACCATCGACGCCGACGCCACCGTGCGCGACCTGTTCGACCTGACCCGCCTGAACAACATCTCCGGCGTGCCGGTGCTGGCGAACGGCGACCTGGTCGGCATCGTCACCTCCCGTGACGTACGCTTCGAAAACCGTCTGGACGCCAAGGTCCGCGACGTGATGACGCCGAAAGAGCGTCTGGTCACTGTCCGCGAAGGCGCCAACAAGAACGAAGTCCGCGAGCTGCTGCACAAGCACCGCCTGGAAAAAGTCCTGATCGTTGACGACAAGTTCAACCTCAAGGGCATGATGACCGTCAAGGACATCGAAAAGGCCAAGGCCTACCCGCTGGCCAGCAAGGACGACCAGGGTCGCCTGCGCGTCGGCGCTGCGGTCGGCACCGGCAAGGACACCGGCGAGCGCGTTGCCGCCCTGGTAGCTGCCGGCGTTGACGTGGTGGTTGTCGACACCGCCCACGGCCACTCCAAAGGCGTTATCGACCGCGTTCGCTGGGTGAAGGAAACCTACCCGCAAGTGCAGGTGATCGGCGGCAACATCGCCACCGGCGCCGCGGCCAAGGCCCTGGCTGAAGCCGGCGCCGACGCCGTCAAGGTCGGTATCGGCCCAGGCTCGATCTGCACCACCCGTATCGTTGCCGGTGTCGGCGTGCCGCAGATCAGCGCCATCGCCAACGTCGCCGCTGCACTGGAAGGCACTGGCGTGCCACTGATCGCCGACGGCGGCATCCGTTTCTCGGGTGACCTGTCCAAGGCCATCGTTGCCGGCGCTTCCTGCGTGATGATGGGTTCGATGTTCGCCGGTACCGAAGAAGCACCGGGCGAAGTCGAGCTGTTCCAGGGCCGTTCCTACAAGGCCTACCGCGGCATGGGCTCGCTGGGTGCCATGGCACAGGCGCAAGGCTCGTCCGACCGTTACTTCCAGGACTCCTCGGCCGGTGCCGAGAAGCTGGTACCGGAAGGCATCGAAGGCCGTGTTCCTTACAAGGGCGCCCTGGCCGCGATCATCCACCAACTGATGGGCGGCCTGCGTTCGTCCATGGGCTACACCGGCAGCGCAACCATCGAAGAGATGCGCACCAAGCCGGAATTCGTGCGCATCACCGGTGCCGGCATGGCCGAGTCCCACGTGCATGACGTACAGATTACCAAAGAAGCCCCTAACTACCGCGTAGGCTGAGGCTTCAAGCAATAACCGAACGGGGCTGTCACGAACAGCCCCGCGTCGTTTCCGATTTCCACTGACGAGATTGAGTCATGGCCCTCGACATTCACGCTCACCGTATCCTCATCCTCGATTTCGGTTCCCAGTACACCCAGCTGATCGCCCGCCGCGTGCGCGAAATCGGCGTGTACTGCGAGCTGCACCCGTTCGACATGGACGATGAAGCGATCCGCGAATTCAACCCGCGCGGCATCATCCTCGCCGGCGGCCCCGAGTCGGTCCACGAAGCCAACAGCCCACGCGCCCCGCAGGCGGTGTTCGACCTGAACGTGCCGGTGCTGGGCATCTGCTACGGCATGCAGACCATGGCCGAGCAGATGGGCGGTAAGGTCGAAGGTTCCGACCTGCGCGAGTTCGGTTATGCCCGCGTCGACGTGGTCGGCAAGAGCCGCCTGCTCGACGGCATCGAAGACCACGTCGACGATGACGGCGTGCTGGGCCTGGACGTGTGGATGAGCCACGGCGACAAGGTCACCCAGATGCCGGGCAACTTCCACGTGCTGGCCAGCACCCCGAGCTGCCCGATCGCCGGCATGTTCGACGACAGCCGTGGCTACTACGGCGTGCAGTTCCACCCGGAAGTGACCCACACCAAGCAGGGCGGTCGCATCCTGTCCCGCTTCGTGCAGGACATCTGCGGCTGTGAAGCCCTGTGGACCCCGTCCAACATCGTTGAAGACGCCATCGCCCAGGTGCGTGAGCAAGTCGGCTCGGCCAACGTCCTGCTGGGCCTGTCCGGCGGCGTTGACAGCTCGGTGGTTGCCGCGCTGCTGCACCGTGCCATCGGCGACCAACTGACCTGCGTCTTCGTCGACAACGGCCTGCTGCGCCTGCACGAGGGCGACCAGGTGATGGCCATGTTCAAGGAGAACATGGGCGTCAAGGTGATTCGCGCCGACGCTGAAAAGCAGTTCCTCGACAACCTGGAAGGCGAAGCCGACCCGGAGAAGAAGCGCAAGATCATCGGCCGCACCTTCATCGACGTGTTCGATGCCGAAGCCAGCAAGCTGGACAACATCCAGTTCCTCGCCCAGGGCACCATCTACCCGGACGTGATCGAGTCGGCTGGCGCCAAGAGCGGCAAGGCCCACGTGATCAAGTCGCACCACAACGTCGGTGGCCTGCCGGAGGAAATGAACCTCAAGCTGGTCGAGCCGCTGCGTGAACTGTTCAAGGACGAAGTGCGCAAGATCGGCCTGGAGCTGGGCCTGCCGTACGACATGGTCTACCGCCACCCGTTCCCGGGCCCGGGCCTGGGCGTGCGCATCCTCGGTGAAGTGAAGAAGGAATACGCCGACATCCTGCGTCGCGCCGACCACATCTTCATCGAAGAACTGCGCAAGGCCGACTGGTACCACAAGACCAGCCAGGCATTCGTGGTGTTCCAGCCGGTCAAGTCGGTCGGCGTCGTTGGCGACGGCCGTCGCTACGCCTGGGTCGTGGCCCTGCGTGCCGTCGAGACCGTGGACTTCATGACCGCGCGCTGGGCACACCTGCCGTACGAGCTGCTGGAAACCGTCAGCGGCCGTATCATCAACGAAATCGACGGTATCTCGCGCGTTACTTACGACGTGTCGAGCAAGCCGCCGGCCACTATCGAGTGGGAATGAGTTGAGCCACAGGGGCGCCGCAAGGCGCCCTTGTTGTATCTGCCGCCAGCGCAGGCGAAACAAGACTTCACTTAATATTTCTCAATTGCAGGTGTATCGTATTCGCCCTTCATCGCCAGCCATGCTGGCAGCTTGATTGCGCCGATCACGAGGTACCCGCACCGATGTCCTTCACCCGTCGACAAATGCTCAAAGGCCTCACCGGCCTGGTTGTGGTTGGCTTGGGCGCCGGTGGCGCGGCCCGTTACTGGCTGGGCAAGGTCGAGGACGACAACGCCGGGCATGACTATGAGCTGATCGCCGCACCGCTGGACGTCGAACTGGTGCCGGGTTTCAAGACCGAGGCCTGGGCCTTCGGCCCGTCGGCGCCGGGTACCGAATTGCGCGTGCGCCAGGGCACCTGGCTGCGGGTGCGCTTCATCAACCACCTGCCGGTAGAAACCACCATCCACTGGCACGGCATCCGCCTGCCGCTGGAGATGGACGGCGTGCCCTACGTTTCGCAGTTGCCGGTCAAGCCGGGCGAATACTTCGACTACAAGTTCCGTGTGCCGGATGCTGGCAGCTACTGGTACCACCCTCATGTCAGCAGCTCCGAAGAGCTTGGCCGTGGCTTGGTCGGCCCGCTGATCGTCGAGGAACGTGAGCCGACCGGGTTCAAGCACGAGCGCACCCTCAGCCTGAAGAACTGGCACGTTGACGAGCAGGGCGCCTGGCTGCCTTTCAGCATCCCTCGCGAGGCCGCGCGTAACGGCACTGCCGGGCGGCTGATCACCATCAATGGCCAGGCCGACTCGGTCACTGAGCTGCCGGCCGGGCAGGTGGTGCGCGTGCGCCTGCTGAATCTGGACAACACCTGGACCTACCGCCTCAACCTCAAGGGCAACTGCGAGGCGAAAATCTACGCCCTCGACGGCAACCCGATCACCCCGCGGCCTTTGGATGACGAATACTGGCTCGGCCCGGGCATGCGCATCTGCCTGGCCATCCGCATCCCAGAGGCGGGCGAGGAAGTCTCCCTGCGTGACGGCTTCGTGCGCCTGGGCACCTTGCGGTCAGTAGCCAGCAACGAGGCCCCGGGCGAGTGGCCCAAGGCCCTGCCGGCGAACCCGATCGCCGAGCCGGACCTGGAGAATGCCGAGAAGCTCAACTTCAATTTCGAATGGGCGGCGAGCGTCTCGGTCGACAGCAACCCGGACAAGCCGTCGAGCATGTGGCAGATCAACGGCCAGGCCTGGGATATCACCGACAAGACCTGCGCCGACCGGCCGATCGCCACGCTGAAAAAGGGCAAAAGCTACATCTTCGAGCTGAAGAACATGACCCAGTACAAGCACCCGGTGCACCTGCACGGCATGAGTTTCAAGGTAATCGGCTCCAATCGCCGGCAAATCCCCGAGCCTTACTTCACCGACACCTACCTGCTGGGCAAGAACGAGCGTGCCCAGGTGGCACTGGTGGCGGATAACCCAGGCACCTGGATGTTCCACTGCCATGTCATCGACCACATGGAAACCGGCCTGATGGCCGCGATCGCGGTGGTCTGATGCGTCCGCAGATCATCGATCGCAGCCGCGATCAGGAATTCATGCGCCTGGCCCTGGCCCTGGCTGCCGAGGGTGCGGCCATGGGCGAGGTGCCGGTGGGTGCGGTGCTGGTGCAGCATGGCCAGGTGATCGGCCAGGGCTTCAACCGGCCGATCGTCGACAGCGACCCCAGTGCCCATGCCGAAATGGTCGCCATTCGCGCAGCCGCCAAGGCAGCCAGCAACTACCGTCTGCCGGGCAGCACGCTGTATGTGACCCTGGAGCCGTGCAGCATGTGTGCCGGGCTGATCGTGCATTCGCGGGTGATGCGGGTGGTGTATGGCGCACTGGAGCCCAAGGCGGGCATTGTGCAGAGCCAGGGGCAGTTCTTCGGGCAGGGTTTTCTCAACCATCGGGTGATGGTGGAGGGCGGGGTGCTGGCGGAGGAGTGCGGGCAGATCCTGAGTGACTTCTTCAAGGCCCGCCGGGCCAAGGGCTGAACAGGCTTACATCGGCGGCGACTGATCCGCCGGCTTGTCCTTGTTCACCCCAGGTACATGCAGGTTGCCTTCGGCCACCTGGCCTTCAAGCTGCGGCTGGGTCACCCAGGTGAGGATGTCGTAGTAACGGCGGATGTTGGCCACGAAGTGCACCGGCTCGCCACCCCGGGCATAGCCATACTTGGTCTGCCGGTACCATTGCTTCTGCGCCAGGCGCGGCAGCATCTTCTTCACGTCCAGCCACTTGTTCGGGTTGAGCTTTTCACGCTTGGCCAGGGTGCGGGCGTCTTCCAGGTGGCCGGTGCCGACGTTGTAGGCGGCCAGGGCGAACCAGGTGCGGTCTGGTTCCTGGATACTGTCGTCGAGCTCTTCCTTGATCTTCATGAAGTATTTGGCACCGCCCTGGATGCTCTGCTTGGGGTCCAGGCGGTTGGACACGCCCATGGCCTGGGCCGTGCGCTGGGTCAGCATCATCAGGCCGCGCACGCCGGTCTTGGAGGTGACTTCGGGCTGCCACATCGATTCCTGGTAGCCGATCGCGGCCAGCAGGCGCCAATCGACCTGTTCGACCTTGGCGTAGCTCTTGAAGTGCTTCTCGTACTTGGGCAGGCGCTGCTGCAGGTGCTGGGCGAAGGTGTAGGCGCCGACGTAGCCGAGGACGTCAACATGGCCGTAGTAGCGGTCCTTCAGGCGCTGCAGGGTGCCGTTCTTCTGTGCCTTGTCGAGGAATGCGTTGATCTCGTTGAGCAGGCTGTTGTCGTCACCGGCCGCCACCGCCCAGCGCTGGTCGCGGGTGTCGCCCAGGTCGAAGGCGACCCGCACGTTGGGGAAGTACACCTGGTTCATCGCCAGTTCATTGGAGTCGACCAGGGTCAGGTCGATCTGCCCTTCGTCGACCATGCGCAGCAGGTCGACCACTTCGACGGCGTCGGATTCTTCGTATTCCAGGCCCGGATACTGCTTTTTCAGTTCGGCCAGCTGGTCGGCGTGGCTGCTGCCCTTGAGCACCATGATCTTCTTGCCGACCAGGCCCTTGGCATCGGTGGGGCGCGGGCGGCCATTGCGGTAGATGACCTGCGGGGTCACCTCCAGGTAAGGGTGCGAGTACCTGACCTGGGCCTTGCGCCGGTCGCTACTGACCAGGCCGGCCGCCGCCAGCACCGGGCCGGAAGGTTTGCCGAGCGAATCGTACAGTTCGTCGAGGTTGTCGGCGGTCTCGATCTGCAGCTTGACGCCGAGATCGTCGGCGAAATGCTGGACCAGCTCGTACTCGAAGCCGGTTTCGCCGTTGCGGTCCTGGAAGTAGGTGGCCGGGCTGTTGCGGGTGATTACGCGCAGCACGCCGTCCTCCTTCACGCGCTCGAGGGTGCTGGGTTTTTCAACGCAGGCACCGAGCAGTAGAAAGAGTCCGGTTGCGATTAGCCATCTGGCGCAACGTTGGCGCAAAGCAGTGTGGGCGAACATAGGTTGCAGTATACGCAAAGGACCGGCACAGCCATATCTCGACAACAGATAGCTTGTCTGGTAGCGGTTTCTATGCTGCAAGCCATAAGCTGCAAGCCACAAGAAAAAGCAGCCCGCACAAGGCATGCTTTTTCTTGTGGCTTGCAGCTTACGGCTTGCTGCTTTTTTTTGACCCCGAAGTCCGGTTCCGCCGCCCGGCAGCCATGGCGTAGAGCGGGTGCCGAAAGCCATCGAATTAGGCTAGAATGCACGGCCTCTAAGCACACCCCTTCCTGAGGCTGTCCCGACGATGTTGATCCTGCGCGGCGCTCCTGCCCTTTCTGCCTTTCGCCACGGTAAATTACTCGAGCAACTGAGCCAGAAAGTCCCCGCTGTTACTGGTTTGTATGCCGAATTTGCCCACTTCGCCGACGTTGACGGCGAGCTGACCGCCGACCAGCAGCAGGTGCTGGGCCGTCTGCTCAAATACGGCCCGAGCGTGCCGGTACAGGAGCCGACCGGCCGCCTGTTCCTGGTCGTGCCGCGCCTGGGCACCATCTCGCCATGGGCCAGCAAGGCCAGCGACATCGCTCACAACTGCGGCCTGCAGTCGATCCAGCGCCTGGAGCGCGGCATCGCCTACTACGTGGCTGGCAACCTGAGCGACGCCGACGCCGAGCTGATCGCCGCTGAACTGCACGACCGCATGACCCAGCGTGTGCTGGCCAAGCTGGAGCAGGCAGCCGACCTGTTCAGCCACGCCCAGCCCAAGCCGATGACCTCGGTCGACATCCTCAAAGGTGGCCGCGCCGCCCTGGCCCAGGCCAACATCGACCTGGGCCTGGCCCTGGCCGAAGACGAGATCGACTACCTGGTCAACGCCTTCCAGGGCCTCAAGCGCAACCCGAACGACATCGAACTGATGATGTTCGCCCAGGCCAACTCCGAGCACTGCCGCCACAAGATCTTCAACGCCAGTTGGGACATCGACGGCCAGGCTCAGGAAAAGAGCCTGTTCGGCATGATCAAGAACACCTACCAGATGCACAACGAAGGCGTGCTGTCGGCTTACAAGGACAACGCCTCGGTGATCGTCGGCAGTGTTGCCGGCCGCTTCTTCCCGAACCCTGAAACCCGCCAGTACGGCGCGGTGCAGGAGCCGGTGCATATCCTGATGAAGGTCGAGACGCACAACCACCCGACCGCCATCGCCCCGTTCTCCGGCGCCTCCACCGGCTCCGGCGGCGAAATCCGCGACGAAGGTGCGACCGGCCGTGGCGCCAAGCCAAAAGCCGGCCTGACCGGCTTCACCGTATCCAACCTGCGCATCCCGGGCTTCGAGCAGCCATGGGAGCAGGCCTACGGCAAGCCTGAGCGTATCGTCGACGCCCTCGACATCATGATCGAAGGCCCGCTGGGCGGCGCCGCGTTCAACAACGAGTTCGGTCGCCCGGCCCTGACCGGCTACTTCCGTACCTTCGAGCAAGCCATCGACACCCCGCACGGTGAAGAAGTGCGCGGCTACCACAAGCCGATCATGCTCGCCGGCGGCATGGGCAACATCCGTGAAGACCACGTGCAGAAGGGCGAGATCACCGTCGGCGCCAAGCTGATCGTGCTCGGTGGCCCGGCCATGCTGATCGGCCTGGGCGGCGGCGCCGCCTCGTCGGTGGCCACCGGTGCCAGCTCGGCAGACCTGGACTTTGCCTCGGTACAGCGCGAAAACCCTGAAATGGAGCGCCGTTGCCAGGAGGTCATCGACCGCTGCTGGCAGCTGGGCGACAAGAACCCGATCGCCTTCATCCACGATGTGGGTGCCGGTGGTATTTCCAACGCCTTCCCGGAGCTGGTCAACGACGGTGGCCGTGGTGGCCGCTTCGAACTGCGCAACGTGCCCAACGACGAGCCGGGCATGGCCCCGCACGAAATCTGGAGCAACGAATCGCAAGAGCGTTACGTGCTGGCCGTCAGCGCGGTCGATTTCGAGCGCTTCCAGGCCATCTGCGAGCGTGAGCGTTGCCCGTTTGCCGTGGTCGGTGAGGCCACTGAAGAGCCGCACCTGACCGTCAGCGACAGCCACTTCGGCAACACCCCGGTGGACATGCCGCTCGACGTGCTGCTGGGCAAGCCGCCGCGCATGCACCGTTCGGTCACCCGTGAAGCCGAGCTGGGCGATGATTTCGACCCGAGCGAGCTGGACCTGGACAACGCCGTCCAGCGCGTGCTGAACCACCCGGCCGTGGCCAGCAAGAGCTTCCTGATCACCATCGGCGACCGTACCATCACCGGCCTGGTTGCCCGCGACCAGATGGTCGGCCCGTGGCAGGTCCCGGTAGCCGACTGCGCCGTCACCGCCACCAGCTTCGACGTCTACACCGGCGAAGCCATGGCCATGGGCGAGCGTACCCCGCTGGCCCTGCTGGACGCCCCGGCGTCCGGGCGCATGGCGATCGGCGAGACCATCACCAACCTGGCTGCCTCGCGCATCGAGAAACTGTCCGACATCAAACTGTCGGCCAACTGGATGTCCGCCGCTGGCCACCCGGGTGAAGACGCGCGTCTGTACGACACCGTCAAGGCTGTCGGCATGGAGCTGTGCCCGGAACTGGGCATCACCATTCCGGTCGGCAAAGACTCGATGTCGATGAAGACCAAGTGGAGCGAAGAGGGCGTCGAGAAGAGCGTCACTTCGCCGATGTCGCTGATCATCACCGGCTTCGCCCCGGTCACCGACATTCGCCAGACCCTGACCCCGCAACTGCGCATGGACAAGGGCGAGACCGACCTGATCCTGATCGACCTGGGCCGCGGCAAGAACCGCATGGGCGCCTCGATCCTGGCCCAGACCTACGGCAAGATCGCAGCCCAGGCACCGGACGTCGACGACGCCGAAGACCTCAAGGCGTTCTTCGCCGTGATCCAGGGCCTGAACGCCGACGGCCACCTGCTGGCCTACCACGACCGTTCCGACGGCGGCCTGCTGACCACCGTGCTGGAAATGGCCTTCGCCGGCCACTGCGGCCTCGACCTGCAGCTCGACCCGCTGACCGACAGCAAGGCCGACGTGGCCGCCATCCTCTTCAACGAAGAGCTGGGCGCGGTCATCCAGGTTCGCCAGGACGCCACCCCGGATGTACTGGCACAGTTCAGCGTCGCGGGCCTGGACGACTGCGTCGCCGTGATCGGCAAGCCGATCAACAACGGCGAAGTCTCCATCAGCCTCAATGGCGAAGTGCTGTTCGACGACGACCGTCGCATGTTGCAGCGCCAGTGGGCCGAAACCAGCTACCAGATCCAGCGCCTGCGCGACAACGCCGACTGCGCCGATCAGGAGTTCGACCTGCTGCTCGAGGAAGAAAACCCGGGGTTGTCGGTCAAGCTGGGCTACGACGTCAACGACGACATCGCCGCGCCGTACATCAAGAAGGGCGTGCGTCCGCAAGTGGCAATCCTGCGTGAGCAGGGCGTCAACGGCCAGGTCGAGATGGCAGCCGCCTTCGACCGTGCAGGCTTTGCCGCCATCGACGTGCACATGAGCGACATCCTTGCTGGCCGCGTCGACTTCGAAGCCTTCAAGGGCTTGGTCGCCTGTGGTGGCTTCTCCTACGGTGACGTGCTCGGCGCCGGTGAAGGCTGGGCCAAGTCGGCGCTGTTCAACAGCCGCGCCCGCGATGCCTTCCAGGCCTTCTTCGAGCGTAGCGACAGCTTCGCCCTGGGCGTGTGCAACGGTTGCCAGATGATGTCCAACCTGCACGAGCTGATCCCGGGCACCGAGCACTGGCCGCACTTCGTGCGCAACCGCTCGGAGCAGTTCGAGGCGCGCGTGGCCATGGTCGAGGTGCAGAAGTCCAACTCGATCTTCCTGCAGGGGATGGCCGGTTCGCGCATGCCGATCGCCATCGCCCACGGTGAAGGCCATGCCGAGTTCGCCAGCGAAGAGGCACTGCTGGCAGCCGACCTGTCCGGTTGCGTAGCCCTGCGCTACGTCGACAACCACGGCAAGGTCACCGAAGCCTACCCGGCCAACCCGAACGGCTCGCCGCGTGGTATCACCGGCCTGACCAACCGTGACGGCCGCGTGACCATCATGATGCCGCACCCGGAGCGTATGTTCCGCGCCGTGCAGAACTCCTGGCGCCCGGATGAGTGGCAGGAAGACGCCGCGCTGATGCGTATGTTCCGCAATGCGCGGGTGTGGGTGAACTAAGGCGTGTACAAGCTCGCCTTCTTCGTCCCGGCCAGCCACGTTGACGTGGTCAAGGCCGCTGTATTCGCCGCCGGTGGCGGGCGTATCGGCGACTACGACCACTGCGCCTGGCAAACCCTCGGCCAGGGTCAGTTTCGCCCGTTGCACGGCAGCCAGCCGTTCCTCGGGCAAACGGGCCAGGTCGAGGTGGTCGAGGAGTGGAAGGTGGAGCTGGTGGTGGCCGACGACCTGATTGCTCAGGTCGTCGCTGCCCTCAAGCAGAGCCACCCGTACCAGACGCCAGCCTATGAGGTCTGGCGTTTGCTGGACTACTGAATTCGCAAACCTTTCATTGCCAGGGCGCTGGCCCTGCATCTGGCAGGTTGACGATGCTCCAGAAGCTCGTGTCGGTCAGTTCCTCTATTTCCTTGACGTGATTGATCGCTGAATCCAGGGCTTCCTGGATGTCTTTCAGGGCATCGTCCAGTTCCTTACGCTGCAGCTGCCTCAGTGTCTCGATCGATTTCCCCTGTTCGATCTTGTCGGGATTCCCGCGCGCCCAATCGGCGACAGCCTCCATGAACCAATCGGTGTCATTGGGGTGGACGATGAAGCGTTCGGCCAGGATCCTCGGGTCGCCTTGCTCCGTACCCAGGCCCATCCAGTGATTGAACATGGCCTGGCCAACGTCCTTGACCGCCAGTGCAGCCAGGCGCACTGCCAGGGAATGAAACGGGTGTGTGTCGTGGTCCTTGGCCAAATGCGAATGGGTTGCCATAACATCGGCGTCGTTGTTCGGGTCTCCATCCAGATGAATCTGCAAGGTAGCGATATGGTCGCCTGCCCATTTCAGTAACGGTTTCCTGATCAGGTTGCAGGCGTAATCGATGGCCTTCAGCGGTAATTCAACGGCACCTGTGACATGGTTCAACCACTGGTACAGCTCGTTGCTCCTGAGGTTATCCCGCGCAGTCAGATACCGTTCGTAGGCCTTGACCAGCAAAGGGTCTTCATCTTTCAGCAGTATCAGCATCACGTTATCAAAGTCGCTGCGATCGCCGGGTTGCTGTGCGGGCGAAGCGTCGTTGCCAAAGAGCAGGTTGGCCAGTGGGTCGCTGACACTGCCGACGATATCCAGTGTGCCGAACATGCCTGTGATGACGGGCCACTCATGGCGGCTGACAGCTCTTGACTCGACACGGGTGGTCCAGGGCAGCACCTCGTCATATCCCAGTCTTTTCAAGCTGAGTTCCACAAAGTTGGAGTGGGCGTAATAGTCCTCCAGCACATGCAGGGCTTCGCCAAACAGCCGCATGCCCTTGGCCGTCATGCCTTCCTTCTTTGCAGCCTCCAGCTGTTTGATCATGTAGGCAATTGACCGGCGCATGTAACGCTTCATCGAGCGTTTGGGTAGCACCCCGTTGAGTTTGTCTTCGGGGAACACCGGCGCGGCGAAGTCGGGGTCGATTCTCCGTGGGTCGATCGCCTGCCTGTCGAGTTTGGTCGGGTTGTCGATGTGTTCGTGGGCGCGGTACACCCCCAGCAGCTTCGGCGTCACCCGATAGCGGTCACGATCTTCAGGCGTCTGCTGCAGGCTATGGAATTCCTTGAGGGCAAACAGGTCGACGATGGCTGTCAACTTTACCCGGGATACGCGCGGGATCTGCCGTGAGGCAATGGCCTGGAGGATCTCTGCGACATCGATGGCGGCATCTTGCTCGGGATGGACGATTGCGGGGTCAATCATTTGCGAGTAATCACGAAGCCAGTTGCCAAAGTAGATGGCTTTGCGTTGGTCTTCATTGAAACCGACGATCTCCAAAGCGTCTTCGATGGACTCATGGCCGAAGGATGTATGGCCATGACCTCGTCCCGAAGCAAAGCGTTTCTGGCGGTGCAAGGGGCGTTCCGGGGGGCCGAGAATCAGGCTGTGTTCGGTTCCTGCCTCATTGAATGTTGCAAAGGCGCTGCCGACGGCGATGGGTTCGTTATAGAAAAGCAGGGTCTGCACGAATGCCTTGGAGACCTCTGTGGGCATGGCGGGCGCAAGGTCGGACGCGTCTTCTGCCGCAGCACCCTGAAGCAGCAGGTTATGAATGTGCAGGGCAAATGATTGCAGTAGCGCCAGCATGAGCCTGGCGGTCTGCGCAGGATGCTGCATGGCTTGTGTGATGCTCTCGCGTTGCACGAGTATCAGGCGCGATTCTCGCTGGTAGGTGCAAGGTTCGGTGATGTTGCTGCTGATCTGGTAACTGGGGTTGTTGAAGGTCTTGGCAAGCAGTTGCCGCTGCAGGTGGATGAACAGGGCAGGTGGCAGACGGCTGCCGAATACCGGCCTGAACAGGTGAGTAAAAAGCTGAAGGTCGATACTCGAGGCGAGTTTGCCGAGTTGTTCGAGGGCGAATGTGCTGGAAAACGAGAGGTCGTCTGGCTGCTGGTCGTTCATGGTGTCTGCCTGGTCTGGATGAACGACCATCATGTGCACTTGGTTGTCTTCGGAGCATGAGGCAGTGCTACCTGTACAGAACGTCAACCTTCTGCGGCTTCACGGGCATGAGGCGGTTGATTCCGGACCAGGCTGCAGGCCAGCAGCCCCAGTTCGAAGAGCACCCACATCGGCACCGCCAGCATGGTCTGCGAGAACACATCTGGCGGGGTGAGGATCATCCCCACCACGAAGCAGCCAACGATCACGTAGGGCCGGCTGCGCCGTAGTGTTGGTACATCGGCAAGCCCGACCCAGACCACGATGAAGGTCGCCACCGGGATCTCGAAGGCCAGGCCGAACGCCAGGAACAGCGCCATGATGAAGTCCAGGTACTGGCTGATGTCGGTCATCATCGCCACACCGTCCGGTGTCGCGCTGGCAAAGAAGCCGAACATCATCGGGAATACCAGGTAGAACGCGAAGGCCATGCCGGCATAGAACAGCACGATGCTCGACACCAGCAACGGCAGGGCGATGCGCCGCTCGCGACGGTACAAGCCCGGGGCGAGAAACCCCCACGCCTGGTGCAGCAATAGCGGCATGGCGACGAACAGCGCGCACATCGCCGTCAGTTTGAAGGGCGTGAGGAACGGCGAAGTGACGCTGGTGGCGATCATGCTGGCGCCTTCCGGCAGAAAGCGGCGCAGCGGCTCGGAGATCAAGGTGTAAAGTTGCTGGGCGAAGGGGAACAGCCCGGCAAACACCACAGCCAGCAGCAGCAGGCAGCGTACCAGGCGCTTGCGCAGGTCTCGCAGATGGTCGGTTAACGGCATGCGTGCGGCCGGGTCCAGGGCAATGCTCATGGGGTGTTCTCCTGGGCGACGGTGGCGGGCAAGGTGCCATTGGCCGGTTCCGCCTTGAGGCTGATGCCCTGGCGGATTTCCTGCTCCAGGCGCTGCAGGGGCGCGCTGTCCAGGTCGGGCATGTCGATTTCACGCTCCATCTGCGCACGCAAGCCATTCATTGCCCGGCGCGCCTGGCCCAGGCCACGGCCCAGGGTGCGTGCCGCAACCGGCAGGCGCTCCGGGCCCAGTACCAGCAAGGCGACGACACCTACCAGCAGCAGCTCGCTGAAGCCTACCTCGAACATCAGGCTTGGCGATCCGCTTGCGGCTGCTGTGCGGCCTGGGCGGTTACCGTTGGTTGTTGTTGCACGTGGGCGGCACCTGGGGCGTTGACGTCAGGATCGCCCCCCATGGATTTGCGAAAGCCCTGGATCGCTTCGCCGACATCGCTGCCCAGGCCCTTGAGGCGTTTGGTGCCAAACAGCAGAAACACGATCAGCAGTACGATCAGCAGTTGCCAGATTCCGATGCCACCCATTTTGACTACTCCTGTAAGGTCATGAAAATGAAGGCCAATCCTGCCGCGTGCAGATGACGCCCACATGACTGCAAGGCTATTGCAACCTGACTGCAACAACCCGCGTGTTGACTGGCGCCCTCATCGATGAAAAGGATGCGCACGGATGTACGGCAAGCGACAGCAGGGGGCGGCACTGCTGATGGTGATGGTGGTGCTGGCCATGCTCGCCGCAGGCATGGCCTGGCTGGTGGAGGATGGCCGCCGTCAGGTGGATGAGGTGCAGCTGTTGCGCCAGCGGGTGCAGGTACGCGCCATGGAGCAGGCCGGCCTGGCCTATGCCGAGCAGGCCCTGCGTGACCCTGCCTGGCGGCTCAGCCCGTTGTTCTGGCAGGCGCTGCGCGGGCAACCGCTGAAGTACGATTTCGGCGCCGGGCAGGCGCAATTGCGGGTGCGGGACCAGCACACCTGCTTCAATGTGAATGCGCTGCTGGGGGCCGATGGCGAGCGTGCCGAGCGCCAACTCAAGCGCCTGCTGGGTGATGACATGGCCGCCGCACGACTGGTCGATGCCTTGGCCGACTGGCTCGACAGTGACAGCGATGCCCGCCTGCAAGGCGCCGAAAGCGCCCAGTACCTGCGCCAGCAGCCCCCGCGCCTGGCGGCCAACCAGCCGATGCTCGATACCAGCGAGCTGAACCTGCTGCTGGAACCGGACGCTTCCCGGCAACGGCGTTACCCGATGCTGTGCGCCTTGCCGCAGACCACTGGCTGGCGCCTGAATGCCAATGCCCTTGGGCTGGAGCACCTGCCGTTGCTCGATGCGTTGTATGAGGGGGGGTATCCGCGTTCATTGCTCAGCCGCATCATCAGCGGCCGGCCGGCGACGGGGTATGAAGATGCCTCGGCATTGCGCCAGGCGTTGGGGGCGGTGGATGACGAGACGTTCGAACGGTTGAGCGAGGGGTTGCTGCTCAACAGTGGGCATTACCTGTTGCAGTTGTCGTTCGAAGAGCAGGGCAGGGTGATGCGCAGCGAGTTTCAGGTGGAGGCGTTGGGTGTGGTGCAGTGGCATGCACGGGTGCCGGCGCAGCAGGTGAGAGTCAGGAGTAGGGAACCATTGGCCTGGTAGCCTGCTGGAGGCCGCAAAGCGGCCCCCGTGCACAGGTCGATCAGGCAGTACCGATCTCGCCACCATCATCCCGCTGGATCACCACCGTCGTAGCCCGCGGCCTGACCTTGGCCCCTGCCGGAGTCGCATCGGTCGCCTTGTCGGTATACGGCCAGTTATCCGGGTGCTGGATGTTGATGAACAACGTCTTGTTGTCCGGCGTGAAGCTGATGCCCGTCACCTCGCAGCCGTTCGGGCCGACGAAGAAGCGGCGCAGGGCCGTCTGGTTCTGAGCATTGATCGGCACCTGCTTGCCACTGGCATCCACCAGGTCGGTGGGGATCACCGCCAGCAGCTGGTCGTTGGTGTAGTCGGTGAGCGTGGTCTCACCGTTGTCGGTCTCGAACCACAGCACGCCCCGGCTATCGAAGCTCATGCCGTCGGGGCTGGCGAACTGGTTGAGTTCGGTCAGGCCCGAACGGTTGATGTCGGCCGTACCGGCGGCGTTGGCACCGAACACGAAGATGTCCCAGGTGAAGCTCAGTTGGTCGTCGCTGTCGTGCCAGCGGATGATGTGGCCGTGACGGTTAGGGCCACGCGGGTTGGCCGCATCGACCTTTGCCGGGGTGCGCGCGCTGTTGTTGGTCAGGGTCAGGTAGGCGTCGCCGTTGAGCGGGTTGACGGCGGTCCACTCTGGGCGGTCCATCGGCGTGGCGCCCACGGCATCGCCAGCACCCCGGGTGTTGAGGATGATGCCAGCGAGGTCACCGTACAGCGCACCGAGCGTGCTGCCAGCGGAGGTGGCGGTGTTCACGTCGAGCAGCAGCCACACGCCGGTGCCGTCGGCATTGAAGCGGGCGACGTACAGCTTGCCTTGGTCCAGGTACTTGGCCCCGGTGGCCAGGCGGTCGGCCGGGTTGGCGTCGGCGGCATCCCATACGGCTGTGGAAACCCACTTGTACAGGTACTCATTGTTCGAGTCGTCGCCCATGTACCAGACCAGCGGCTTGCCCACTACCGGCAGGCCCGGGCAGCAACCTTCGTGGCGGAAGCGGCCCAGGGCGGTGCGCTTGGTGGCCAGGGTGCTGCTGTTGTAAGGGTCGATCTCGACGATGTAGCCATAGGTGCTGGCTTCGTTGCGGTAGTCGTCGGTGGCGCTGGCACCCTTGACGGTCACGTCGAAGCGGGCGAACTCATCGGCCACTTCGCTGCTGTCACCGGCAGCGCTTTCCCACTTGTACTGGCCACTGGAGGTGCCGACGCCGATGCGGCGCTGGTCTTCCGGGCGGGTGCCCTTGTTGACGAAAATGCCCGGCCAGTTCTCTTCGCAGGTCAGGTAGGTGCCCCACGGGGTGTAGCCATTGCCGCAGTTGTTGTTGGTGCCACGGCAGTGGGTGCCGTCGATCGAGTACTTGGTCTTGAGGTGGTCGGTGCCACGCAGCGGCCCGGTCAGTTCCATGCGCGAAGCGGTAGTGAAGCGGCGGTTGAGCGGGTCGTTGTCGACCACCTGCCAGCGGCCGTTGACCTTCTGCAGGCGCACCACGCCAGCACCGTGGGCGTTGATCTCCTTGCGCACTTCTTCGGCCGGGCGCTTGCCGCTGGCATCGGTAGTCGGGCCGTTGGGGTGCAGGGCCGCGGTGTCGATGTACTCGAAGTTGATCGCCAGCAGGCCGTCGTCGGAGCTGCCGTTGATCGGGAAGAAGTGCATGCCGTCGTGGTGCATGCCCATGGCATTGGCCTGGTCGGTCGAGGTGTTGCTGCCGTCCGATTTCCACGGGTTGGCGTTGCTGTTCAGTGGCGTGCCCCAGGGCGCCAGTACATAAGCGCTGTAACCGGCCGCGACGACGCAGGCATCGGTGCGCGAACCGGCGATGGACTGGAAGCCCAGGGCCAGTTTCGGGACTTCCGGTTCAGTCGGGTCGGTTACCGGCGGTTGCGGTGCCGGATCATCATCGGAGCCGCCGCTGCTGTCGAAGCAGCCGGTCAGGCCGGTACCGGCAATCATGGCGATGGCGGCGCCCAGGCTGCCGCGCATCACGCTGCGACGGCTCAGGTAAGCGTCCATGACGCTGGCCATCGGCAGGTTGCCGCTCTGGTTGCGGTCCAGGTTATCGCCGGTATCTCGACTCATCAGGGTGTCCTTATAGTGGCTGAGTGGGAGGAAACCGCGACTTTAGGGCGCTACTGTGATGATTCATTGGCAGAAATATTAACGGCTTTTTAAAACTGTAAGTTCTTATTACAAATACCGACAGATCGATTTGGAATGATTGTCGGATTTTTGACATTAAATTGTCATGCCTACGCCGCAACATCCGGGGCCCAACGAGAACTCGGATAAGGATGGCGGGCCCGATGGCAAGCAGTGTAAACAGGCGCGAATTGATCAGCTGGATGGGTGTCGGTGCGCTGGCACCGCTGCTCGGCGCCTGCTCTGCATTGCCAGGCCAACGCGGCGGCAGCGCCAGTGTGGATCTGCTGTACGTTGCCGACACCCTCGATGCGCGCCAGCCCGGTTTGCCGGTAGTGCCGGCCACGCGCCTGGGCCCGGTCAGCCACCTGGGGCGGGCACCGTGGATGACCGGTACCAGTGCCAGCCTGGCACACCCGCAGCTGGCAGCGTTGCTCGATGCCAGCCAGGCGGCGGGCGTTAAGCTGGGCGGCTACGCCGTGCTGGCTGCGCTGCTGGAGCAACTGCGGAGCGAAGCCGGGGCGGGCAACAGCCTGACCCTGGAGAACGGCCAGGGCTGGAACGGCAGCGGCCTGGCCTACCTCACCCAAGGCGAAAGCGGCGTGCAGGGCAGCCAGTTGCTGGGCAGCGAAGCACGGGTCAGCAGCGATGAGCGTGTGCTCTGGCCCCAGCGCAGTGCGGCGCTCTATCGCCAGTCTTCCGCTATCACCCTCGGTGCCGGGCTCGCGATTGATCAACGCAAGTTGCTGAACCTTGAGCCCCTGCACGTCTTCGAACGTGGAGGTGCGCGCATCGCCGTGGTCGGTGTCACCGACCCTTACGCCCAGGACCAGAAGGCCTCCCTTAAACAGTGGTACCAGTCATTGCTGCCGACCTTCGAGCAGGCGCGGCGCGAGGCCGACCTGGTCGTGGCGATGGCCGATGTCGGCAGCGGGCCGGGCCTGTGGCTGGCCGAACGACTGCCTGACGTCGATGTGCTGCTCTGTGCCCGTGGCCAGGACTTGTGGCCGGTACCGGTTCAGGCCACCCAGGCCAGTGGCCGTCGGGTGCCGGTGCTGTTTGCCGGTTGCCGCGGCAGTGGCGCATTCCGCCTGCGTTGCCAGCAGGTCGCTGGGCAATGGCAGTTCGACGGGCAGTTCTTTCCGGCTTTTGAACGCTACTTGTCGCCTGCTGCGCAGATGCGCGCCAGCCAGTTGCACAGTGAACTGCGCCAGCAACGTGCCGGCCACGCGGCGTGGCTCGACCAGCCACTGGCGCGTGCGCCGCAGGCCCTGTGGCGCCGGGATACCCGCGGCGGCAGCTGGGACCGCCTGCTGCACCAGGCCTTGGCCGATGACAGCAGCCTGCCGGTGCTGCTGCCGGGCCTGCGCTACGACTATCCTCTGGCGGCAGGCGAAGCGATTACCCGCGAGCACCTGATCAGCCTGACCGGTGGCTACCCGGCGCCCGTCGTCGAGGCCCCGGCCCGGCAAGTCGAGCAAGTGCTGGAGAACGCAGCCGAGCAACTGTTCGGTGACCCACTGCTGCTCGACAACAGCCAGGACCTGCCGCGCTGGCAGGGCCAGGCCTGGCGCGTCAGTTACAGCCCGCAAGGCAAGCGCATCAGCGGTATCGACCCGGTGCAGGGCCTGTGCCGTACCTTCGGCCTGCAATTCGAAACCCGGGCGGGCGAGCCGCTGTGGCAACGGGTCGAGGCTTGGCTGGCGCGGCAGAAGGCCGATTGGCAGCTGGCGTCGTTGCAACTGCCCGAGGTGCGCTACGTGCAGGGCCACCCAGGCTGGCACCCGCGGCAGGTCGTTTCGTGAGCCTCGCTTCGCGCCTGATGTCCGGCGGCCTGCTGACCCTGGCCGGCTGGCTGGCCGCCCAGTGCGTATTGCAACTGGGGCGCCAGCCGCAACCGGCCAGCCCGGCGCAACTCGCCGCCACACCGCTACCTGGCCTGCTGATCGGTCACTGGCAGCCAGCGGCCGATGACGGCTCGATCGCCATCACCCGCCTGCCGTTGCAGTACCTCGGCGGCCTCAAGGCCCAGCCGTTGTCGGCCAGCGTGGTGGTGCTGCGCTACGGCCAGCAGGTCCGCACCCTGGGTCGTGGTCAGCGCCTGGCGCCGGGCATCGTATTGCAGGACATCGACGCCGATGGCCTGATTTTCGACAACCAGGGGCGGCGTGAACGCCTGCCCTGGCCGCCACGCCCAGCCGTGACCGGCTTCAAACGGCAAGGATGAATGATGTTTGCCAGATACTGCGTGGCCGCAGCCGTGAGCCTGGGCCTCTCACTCGCCTGGGCAGAAGAGCCGGAAACCTTCGATGACAGCGGCACGCCACTGTACGAGGTGAACTTCGTCGACACCGAGCTGGGCGAGTTCATCGACAGCGTGTCGCGCATCACCGGCACAACCTTCATCGTCGACCCGCGGGTCAAGGGCAAGGTCACCGTGCGCACTGTCGACCGCCACGACGCCGATGCCATCTACGACATCTTTCTCGCCCAGCTGCGCGCGCAGGGTTATGCCGCTGTCGACCTGCCCAACGGCAGCGTGAAGATCGTCCCCGACCAGGCCGCGCGCCTGGAGCCGGTGCCGGTCGAGCCTGCGGGCAAACAAGGCGAAGGCAGCGACAGTGTGGCCACACGGGTATTCAACGTGCGCAATGCCGCCAGCGAGCAGATGCTCGGCATCCTCAAGCCGCTGATCGATCCTCGCGTCGGGGTGATCACGCCGTACCCGGCGGCCAACCTGCTGGTGATCACCGACTGGCGCAGCAACCTGCAACGCATCGACAGCCTGCTGCGCCAGCTCGACCAGGTCAGTGACGAGCCGCTGCAGGTCATGCCGTTGCGCCATGCCAGCGCTGCCGACACCGCGCAGCTGCTCACCCGCCTGCTGGCCCGCGAACAGGGCGCCGACAGCACCCAGGTGGTCGCCGACCCGCGCAGCAATGCCTTGCTGGTCCGTGGCAGCACCGAGCGGGTGCGGGCATTGCTCGGCCAGCTCGACCGCCCCAGCGACAACCAGCACAACAGCAACACCCAAGTCATGTACCTGCGCCATGCCAATGCCGCAGAAGTGGTCAAGGTGCTGCGCGGCCTCAGCCAGGAAGGCGCGGTGCCCGGCGAAGTGGCGGGCGAAGGGGAGGGCAAGGACCGGCCAGTGATGGCGGCCGCCAGCGACTCCGGCATCCGCCTGGAATACGAAGAGGGCACCAACGCCGTGGTCATGGTCGGCCCCGACAGCGAACTGGCAGCCTACCGCTCGATCGTCGAGCAGCTGGACATCCGCCGTGCCCAGGTGG
Organism: Pseudomonas sp. TWI628; assembly: GCF_039673865.1. Classification (NCBI taxonomy): domain Bacteria; kingdom Pseudomonadati; phylum Pseudomonadota; class Gammaproteobacteria; order Pseudomonadales; family Pseudomonadaceae; genus Pseudomonas; species Pseudomonas sp. TWI628. Next base: position 65,681 of record NZ_JBDJMM010000035.1, read on the forward strand.
TGGTCGAGGCGATCATCGCCGAGGTGTCCGATATCCAGGCCCAGGAGCTCGGCGTGCAGTGGTTGTTCGCCGACGAGAAGTTCGGCGCCGGCATCGTCAACTTCGGCAGCAACGGGGTGAACATCGCCAACATTGCCGGTGCTGCCGCCAGTGGCGACAACGAGGCACTGGGCGACCTGCTGTCGTCCACCACCGGCGCCACGGTTGGCTTTGGCCACATTGGCGGCGGTTTCAACTTCGCCATGCTGATCAACGCACTCAAGGGCAAGAGCGGCTTCAACCTGCTGTCGACGCCAACCCTGCTGACCCTGGACAATGCCGAGGCGTCGATCCTGGTTGGCCAGGAGGTGCCTTTCGTGACCGGCTCGGTGACCCAGAACAACACCAACCCCTACCAGACCATCGAGCGCAAGGAAGTCGGCGTGAAGCTGCGCATCAAGCCGCAGATCAACGTCGACAACAGCGTGCGCCTGGACATCGTCCAGGAAGTGTCGTCGATTGCCGACTCCCGCGCCGCCAGCGACGTGATCACCAACAAGCGCGAGATCAAGACCAAGGTCATGGTCGAGGACAATGGCCTGGTCATCCTCGGTGGCCTGATCAGTGACGAGCTCAGCACCAGTGACCAGCGTGTGCCGTTGCTCGGTGATATTCCCTACCTGGGCCGGCTGTTCCGTTCCGACGCCAGCAAGAACACCAAGCAGAACCTGATGGTGTTCATCCGCCCACGCATCTTGCGCGACGGGCCGAGCCTGGCGAGCCTCAGTGAAAGCAAGTACCGCACCCTGCAGCAGACCACGCCGCTGCAGCTGCCCGACCTGGCCGAGGGGACCCCGTTGTTGCAGGTGTTCCCTGCCAGCCGCGCACGCCTCGAAGGCGGTAACTGGTGATGCTGCCGTATCGCCTGGCCCGCCAGGCCGGGCTGGCCATGGCCCCGGCCGAGCAAGGCTGGCGTCTGTGGCTGCGCCGCGACGCCGACAGCGACCAGCTGCAGGAACTGCTGCGCGTGCATGGCCGGCCCATGGCGCTGGAATACCTGGAGCCTGCGGCGTTCGATGAGCGCCTTGGCCAGCTTTATGAGGCGGGCGCGGGCGCGACCGAAGCGCTGATCGAAGGCATTGGCGAACAGGTCGACCTGGACAGCCTGATGAGCGAAATGCCGCGCATCGAAGACCTGCTCGAAAGCGACGACGAAGCCCCGGTGATCCGCCTGATCAACGGCCTGTTCGGCCAGGCGCTGCGCCTGCGTGCCTCGGACATCCATATCGAAACCTTCGAGCAGAGCCTGGTGGTGCGCCTGCGCGTCGACGGCCACTTGCGTGAGGTGCTGCGCCCGCCGCGGGCGCTGTCGGCGATGCTGGTGTCGCGGATCAAGGTCATGGCACGGCTGGACATCGCCGAAAAGCGCCAGCCCCAGGATGGCCGCATCACCTTGCGCGCGGCCGGCCGGGAAGTGGACGTGCGAGTGTCGACGTTGCCCGGTATTCATGGCGAGCGCGTGGTGATGCGGGTGCTAGACAAGCAGACCAGCCTGCTGGCGCTGGCCAACCTGGGCATGCCCGCCGCCGTGCTGCAGGGCTTGCGCAGCTGCCTGGCGCGGCCCAATGGCATCGTCCTGTCCACCGGCCCGACCGGTTCGGGCAAGACCACCACGCTGTACGCCAGCCTCAACAGCCTCAACGACGGCAGCCGCAACATCCTCACCGTTGAAGACCCGGTCGAATACGCCATTGCCGGCATCGGCCAGACCGCCATCAACCCACGCGCCGGGCTGACCTTCGCCAGCGGCCTGCGCGCCATCCTGCGCCAGGACCCGGACGTGATCATGCTCGGTGAAATCCGCGACCAGGAGACCGCGCAGATCGCTGTGCAAGCCAGCCTCACTGGCCACCTGGTGTTGTCGACGCTGCACACCAACAGCGCTGTGGGCGCCGTCACGCGCTTGCGCGACATGGGCATCGAACCGTTCCTGATCGCCTCGTGCCTGCGCGGCGTGTTGGCCCAGCGCCTGGTCAGGCGGCTTTGCCAATGCGCCGTCGCGCAGCCATTGCAATCGACCGAACGTGCCCTTTGGCCAGAGCTGGCGGCGCTGCACAGCAGCTATCACGCGGTCGGCTGCGTGCATTGCCAGGGCAGTGGTTATGTCGGGCGGCTGGGGCTTTACGAGTTCATCGAACTGGACGCCGGCCTGGTCGGCCTGCTGTACGACGGCGCCAGCGAACTGGCCATGCAGGGTTACCTGGCCGAGCGCCGGCAGAGCCTGGTGGCGATGGCCAGCGATTGCCTGGCCCGCGGCGATACCAGCCTCGCCGAGGTGCTGCGCGTGGTGCAGGGCTGACCGATGCCGACCTTCCGCTACCAGGCCGTCGACCTTGCCGGCAAGACCCACAAGGCCAGCCTGCAGGCCGACAGCGAACGCCATGCCCGCCAGTTGCTGCGCGAGCAGGGCCTGTTTCCGCGCCAACTGCAGCGCCATGAAGCCGGCAGCCGCCAACCGCGCCGTCAGCGTCTGAGCCGTGCGCAGCTGTGCGAGCTGACCCGCCAGCTGGCGACCCTGACCGGCGCGGGCATCCCGCTGGTCGATGCCCTGGCCACGCTGGAACGGCAACTGCGCGAACCGGCCCTGCAGGGCGTGCTGGTGGCCCTGCGCGGCTCACTCGCCGAAGGCCTCGGACTGGCCCGCAGCCTCGCCCGGCAAGGGGCGCCATTCACCGGTTTGTACTGCGCCCTGGTCGAGGCCGGCGAGCGCTCTGGGCGCCTGGCCCAGGTGCTGACCCGCCTGGCCGATCACCTCGAACAGGTGCAACGCCAGCAGCACAAGGCGCGCACGGCGCTGATCTACCCCTGCGTGCTGATGGGGGTATCGCTGGCAGTGGTGGTTGGCCTGATGACCTTCGTCGTGCCCAAGCTCACCGAACAGTTCGCCCACGCGGGCCAAAGCCTGCCGTTGATCACCTCATTGCTGATCGGCCTGAGCCAAGGCCTGGTGCAGGCCGGCCCCTGGCTGTTGGGGTTGGCGCTGGTGTCCGGCGTGCTGGCCAGCTGGCTGCTGCGCAAGCCGCGCTGGTGCCTGCGCCGCGATGAACTGCTGCTGCGCCTGCCGCGTATCGGCATGCTGCTACAGGTGCTCGAAAGCGCCCGTCTGGCGCGCAGCCTGGCAATCCTCTGTAGTAGCGGCGTGGCCCTGCTCGAAGCCCTGCAGGTGGCCACCGAGACCGTCGGCAACCGGCGCATCCGCCTGGCCATGGAGCAGGTGCGCCAGCACGTGCAGGGCGGCACCAGCCTGCACCGCGCCCTGGATGCCAGCCAGCAGTTCCCGCCGTTGCTGGTGAACATGGTCGGCAGCGGCGAGGCCAGCGGCACCCTGGCCGACATGCTCGAACGCGTGGCCGACGACCAGGAACGTGGCTTCGCCCGCCAGGTGGACACCGCCATGGCGCTTTTCGAACCCCTGATGATCCTGGTGATGGGCGCCGTGGTGCTGTTCATCGTGCTGGCGGTGCTGTTACCGATCATGCAACTCAATCAGGGCCTGCAACTGTGAACCCAAGGAGCACTCCCATGCAGCATCGACGCAACCGCCAGCGCGGCTTCACCCTGATGGAAATCATGGTGGTGATCTTCATCATCGGCCTGCTGATCGCCGTGGTCGCGCCCAGCGTGCTGGGCAACCAGGACAAGGCCATGAAGCAAAAGGTCATGGCCGACCTGGCGACCCTTGAACAGGCGCTGGACATGTACCGCCTGGACAACCTGCGCTTCCCCAGCAACGAACAGGGCCTGGCCGCGCTGGTGAAGAAACCGACCCAGGAACCGCTGCCACGCAGCTGGCGCAGCGACGGCTATGTGCGCCGCCTGCCGGAAGACCCATGGGGCACCCCGTATCAGTACCGCATGCCCGGTGAGCATGGGCGGGTCGATGTGTATTCGCTGGGGGCCGATGGTGTACCCGGTGGCGAAGGCCAGGATGCCGACCTGGGCAACTGGGCCCTCTAGATCATGCATGGCCAGCGCGGCTTCAGCCTGCTCGAATTGCTCGTGGTACTGGCCATCGCCGGGCTCATGACCGGCATGGCGGTGGCCTGGCTCGACAGCGGCAAGGCCAGCGTCGATCAGGCGCTGCAGCGGCTGGCCACAGAAACCCGCACTCAGGCAGCGCTCGCCCGGCATGCCGGGCAGTTGCGCGGATTGCGCTGGACTGGCCTGCGGCCAGAGTTCGTGCGCCGTGAAGGCGATGGCTGGGTGGTCGAGGCAGGCGCCCCGGCTGACTGGCCAAAAGGCCTGCGCCCGGACTGGCCGGCCAGCGCCCAGCCGCGTGTGCTGTTCACCCCGCAGGGCTGGGCGCAACCGGGCTCGGTGAGCTGGCGCTGGGCCAACGGCAGCCAGCGTTGGGACTGGGGCCACGACGGCCAGCTACGCGTGGCGATGGCGCGATGAAACGCAGGCAGCGCGGATTCACCTTGCTGGAAGTGACCGTGGCCCTGGCGATAGCCGCGGTGCTGGCGGTCATCACCAGCCAGGTGTTGCGCCAGCGCCTGGCGGTGCAGGACAACGTGCAGCAGCATCGTCTGGGCGTGCTGTGTGCTCGCGAACTGCAGGCGCGCTTCACCGTCGAGCAGTACTGGCCGGCCAGCAACCAGGTCGATGGCGTGCTCAGCCAGGGCGGCCAGGCCTGCCATTGGCAAATGCAGCTGCGCCGCACCGGAGTGCGCAACTTGCGCCGTGGCGAATTGCAGTTGTATGCCGACCGCGACCAACGCCTGCCGCTGGGCCAGTACACCGTTTTTCTGGAGCAGCCATGAAGCGGCGCCAGGCAGGTTTGACCCTGATCGAGCTGATGGTGGCCATGGCCCTGACCGCGCTGCTCGGGGTGATGCTGTCGGCGCTGGTCAATGGCTGGCTCAAGGTGCGCGAGCGGCTGCAGGTGAACTCCCAGCAAACCAGCGTGCTGGAGTTCTGCCTGGCCCTGGAGCGGCGTTTCGACATCCCGGTGCTGCGCCGCCTGTACGAACAGCGCCTGCCCCTGGCCAGCCGCTGGCTCGACTGGCAGGCCGACCGCCAGCAGTTGCTGTGGGTGGCCGCCGCCGCCCTGCCCGAGGCCGAGGGCGGTTCGCGCCTGCAACGCCAGCGCCTGCGCTTCGATGTGCGTGAGCAACGCCTGCTGCTGGAAAGCTCGGCCGAGCTGTACGCCGCCAGCGAGCCGCGCTGGGTAGTGCGCGAGCAACTGCCGCGGGTCAGCACGATCAACGTGCTTTACCACCAGGGTGGCCGCTGGCTGCCCTGGCCCTCCGACCAACCCGCGCACCCCGGCCGTGGCGTGCGCCTGGAAATGCAGCGTGATGGAGCACCGTATGTCTGCACCTTTGTTCTGCCCTGGGGGCGCTCATGAAGTTTGAATGGCGCAAATCTGCGACAGCGCGACCGTGGCTGTTGTTGCGCCCGGGCGAGGTCTGGGACTGGCTGTTGGTCGAGGCGGATGGCGCCCAACGCCAAGGGCAGGGCGAGCCACCTGCGAACTTGCTGGCACGGGTGGCGCTGATCGTCCCCGGGGAATGCTGCAGCCAGTTTCAACTGGCGGCGCCGCCGGGCTTGAAGCGCGATGAGTGGCCGCTGTTGCTGGAAGACCGCTTGCTGCAGACAACGGACGAGATCTTGTGCGCCTGCCTGTCGCGTCAGGCGGGGCAATTGCGCCTGATGGTGGTGGAGCGGCAGTTGCTGGTGCCGTGGCACGAGCAATGTGCTGAATGGGGGTTGCAGGTGGAATGCTGCTGGGCCGAGTTCCAGTTGCTGCAGACACCCGAGCCGGGCAGTGCCTGGCAGTGGCAGCGCACGCCGGAGGTATCGCTGTACAAAGGGCAGGTGGAGTGCGGACTTGAACATTGGTTGGCCTGGCCCACGGCGTTGGGTGAACTGCCCCAGCAGCCGTGGTCGGGCTTGTCGCAGGCGGTTATGTCCGGCGCTTGGCCAAGTGCATTGGCACCGCTCGACAACCTGCCCAGCCTGCTCGAAAGACCCCGTCAGGCGCGCTCGCTGCCTGGCGTGTCGCGGCAACAGCAGCGTCTGCTTGCGGCGTGCCTGGTGTTGGCCAGCGCATGGGGCGGCCTGTGGCTGACCCAGCAATGGCGCCAGGTGCAAACCTGGCGTGGGCAGGTAGTGGCGGTCACCGGTGAACAGGCCAGCCCCCGGCACGCGGCACAGGCCCTGAAGCGTCTGCGGGAAAGCGAACTGCAACAGCAACTGCGCGAGCGTCAGCTCGAAGACCTGCAGGCACGTCTGCACGCCTGGCTGCGCGAGCATCCCGCCTGGCGGCTGCAGGCCGTGCGTTTCGATGGCCAGCGCTGGCACCTGCGCCTGGACGGCGATGGCGCCGCACCGCCGTGGGCCGAGATGGCCAGTGCGGTCGGCGCAGCCGTGCAGATACAGGACGGGCAGGTGGTGTTCGACCTGGGAGCGGCCTCATGAATCGGGACTGGATGCAGCGTCATCGGCTGTGGTTTGCATGGGGGCTGATTGGCTTGCTGCTGGCCTTCCTGGCTGTACGCGAAGGCCTTGCACAATGGCGAGAGCTTAGCCAGTGGCGTGAGCTGGCAGTGCAGGCCGCAAGCTTGCAGGGTGGCCCGGGCGTGAGCCTGGAGCGCCTGCGTCAGTCAGCCCAGTCGCGGCAAATCGAACTGGCTGATGTCGATGTGCAAGGCAAAAGCTGGCAGCTGCGGGGGCAGGTAGCGGATGAGCGCGTGCTGCAGGGCTGGTTGCGGAGCCTGCGTGCGGAAGGGGCGCAGCCGTTGCAGTGGGGGCTGGAGCAGGATGCCAAGGGGCTGCGCTTTGAGTTGGTGGTGCAGCCATGAGCCGTCGCGGGCTGCTGTGGTGTGGGTTGGTATTCACGCTGACCTTGCTGGTCGAGTTACCGGCTGCCTGGGTGGTGCGCGGCATTGGCCTGCCGGCACGTGATGTCAGCGGCAGCGTGTGGCAAGGCCAAGCGCAGCAGCTGGGGCCGGTCGGGCCGCTGCGCTGGGCGTTGCAGCCATGGCGCATGCAGGCCAACGCGCAGCTCGGTTTCCAGGGCCAGGCCTGGCAGGTGCGCGCCGAAGGCTGGCCCTGGCGCTGGCGGCTGGAAGCGGCGGCTTTGGCCCCGCAGGCGACGGCACTGACGGATTACCGCCTGGCCGGGCAATGGCAAGGGGCGCTGCGCATGCAGGGTTCGGGGCGTCAGTGTAGAAGCAGCGAGGGGCGGGTGGGCGTGACGGATCTGGCCTTGAGCGAGCCGTGGTCGCTGGGGTTGGGGCAGGGCTGGGTGGAGGTGGATTGCTCTGCTGGCTGGCGCTTGCGTGGGCAATTGGTGCAGCAAGGGCAACATGAATTGAAGCTGGATGCGGACTTGGTGAGGCGCAGAGCGCAGGTGGCGTTCAGCCTGGAGCGTGAGGCTGCGCTGACGCCGTTGCTGAGGGGCGCACAGTGGCTGGGGCCGCAGGCGCTGGCGGGGCAGCGGGAGGTGCGTTGGTAGGGCGGGGGATTGGGTCAGGGCTACCATGTGTTCGCCATTACAGGTGCAGCGCCTATGAGATCGAGCGCCGCCGGGACTGTCAGATTTTTTGTGTGCGGGCCGGTAACGGCCTGCCGTTAGGCAGGCCCTGATTTTCACCAGGTCGGCCTGATGAACCGATCTCCGTACAGAACCGCAAATTGA
>NZ_JBDJMM010000036.1:0-63145 GCF_039673865.1 Pseudomonas sp. TWI628
ACGATGCATCGCCGATGGTAGTGTGGGGTTTCCCCATGTGAGAGTAGGTCATCGTCAAGATTCATTTCGCAAAACCCCTATCTGCGCATGCAGGTAGGGGTTTTGTCTTTCTGCCCGAAATATAGGGCACTTGTGGCGGCTGTGCGCAGCCCTTTTCCTATGCAAGCCAACGACCCCTAGCTATCATGCCAGCCTTATTCCAAGTCGAGACTGGCATGCTGAAGTTGTTGAATCTCCTCAAGGATGGCCGGTTCCATTCCGGAGAAGCCTTGGGGGCAGCCCTCGGGGTGAGTCGCAGCGCCGTTTGGAAGCAGCTGCAACACCTGGAAAGTGAGTTGAACCTCACCATTCATAAAGTTCGTGGGCGTGGCTATCAGCTGGCCGCGCCCCTGAGCTTGCTCGATGCGCAGGCGATTGCAGAGCTCGCCGACGGTGAGCGCTGGCCCGTTTTCATCCATGAAACCATCGATTCGACCAATGCCGAAGCCTTGCGCCTTGCCGGCGAAGGGCAATCAGCGCCATTTCTGGTCCTGGCTGAGCGCCAGAGTGCCGGGCGTGGTCGACGCGGTCGCATGTGGGTAAGTCCATTTGCAGAAAACCTCTATTACAGCCTGGTCTTGCGTGTCGATGGTGGCATGCGTCAGCTGGAGGGCCTGAGTCTGGTGGTCGGGTTGGCCGTGATGCGTACGCTGCAGGGGTTTGGCGTAAAGGACGTAGGGTTGAAGTGGCCCAACGATGTCCTGGTTCGCGGGCAGAAGATCACCGGTATTCTCCTTGAGCTTGTGGGTGATCCCGCAGATGTCTGTCATGTCGTGCTCGGCATAGGCATCAATGTGAACATGCAGGTCAATGAGCAGGTCGATCAGCAGTGGACCTCGATGCGGCGTGAGATCGGCGTGACAATAGATCGCAACCGCTTGGTGGCCATGCTCAGTCAGCAGCTGCAACATGAATTGGCCCGTCATCGGCGCTACGGTTTTGCGGCGTTCCAGGAAGAGTGGGAGCAGGCGCATCTCTGGCAGGGGCGTAAAGTGTCTCTCATTGCGGGTACCACCCATATCGATGGTGTGGTGCTGGGCGTGGACGGGCAGGGTGGATTGCGCCTTGAGGTCGACGGTGTGGAGAAGAGCTTCAGTGGTGGTGAGCTCAGTTTGAGGTTGCGTGATGATTCTTGAGCTCGATTGCGGTAACAGCTTCATCAAGTGGCGTGTCATTCACGCTGCCGACGCCACCATTGTAGGTGGTGGTATCGTCGATTCTGATCAGGCACTGGTAGACGAGGTTGCGGCACTCCCATCATTGCGGCTTACGGGCTGCCGAATTGTCAGTGTGCGCAGCGAGGATGAAACCGCGGCCCTCTGTGCGCTCATTGCCAAGGCTTTTGCAGTCGTTGCCCGTGTTGCTGAACCTGCGCAGGAAATGGCGGGTGTGCGTAATGGTTATGACGACTACCAGCGCCTCGGCATGGATCGATGGCTGGCGGCATTGGGTGCGTTCCATCTCGCCAAGGGCGCATGCCTGGTCATTGACCTGGGCACTGCAGCCAAGGCGGATTTCGTCTCAGCCGATGGCGAGCACCTGGGCGGCTACATCTGTCCGGGCATGCCGCTGATGCGTAGCCAGCTGCGCACGCACACCCGTCGTATACGCTATGACGACGCTTCCGCCGAGCGCGCATTGAGCAGCCTTGCGCCAGGGCGCTCCACTGTAGAAGCCGTAGAGCGCGGTTGTGTGTTGATGCTGCAGGGTTTTGCCCGCACTCAACTCGAGCAGGCGCGGGCCTTGTGGGGTGAAGACTTCACGGTGTTCCTGACGGGTGGGGATGCGCCGCTGGTGCGAGAGGCGGCGCCGCAGGGCAGGGTAGTCCCTGACCTGGTATTTGTCGGCCTGGCCATGGCCTGTCCACTGGACTGAGGTGCTTATGCGTTGGTTGTTTCTGCTGCTACTGGTGCTAAACGTCTTCTATTACGTCTGGCACCAACAGGAAGCCCCGCTGAAGGCTAAGGACGTCGCGCCGTTGTCGTTGTACAAAGGTAATCAGCAAGAAATCCGCCTGCTCAAGGAGACGGGGGCATCCGCACCGGTCCGGCGACGTGATGAATGCCTGGTGGTAGGTGGTCTGGTGGCTCGGGATCAGCTCGATGCACTTCGGCAACGCCTGCTGAGCCTGGATATCAATGCTGCGCCGGTGTCTGGCCAGCTGCCCGGAGCCGAAGGTTTCTGGCTCAAGATTTCCCCGGAAAGCGAGCGTTTACTGGACCAAACCGTCCTCGATACTCTTTCCAACGATTTCAAAGACTTAAAACGTAAAATTATTTTCTGCCAGGGTATTGCAACTGGCGAATAGCTTGATAGAATGGCGCCCGCTTCACAGGGAACACCACTCAGGTGGCAGAACTGGGAGCGAGTGTCAAAGCAGCTAAGTTTCAGATTTGATTGAAAAAATTTGAAAAAACGCTTGACACTAGGACGGCAGACACATAGAATGCCGGCCACATCTGGAGGGATTCCCGAGCGGTCAAAGGGGACGGACTGTAAATCCGTTGCGAGAGCTTCGAAGGTTCGAATCCTTCTCCCTCCACCAGTTTTAGCGAGAGCCGCAAGCTCCGCGGGTATAGTTTAGTGGTAGAACCTCAGCCTTCCAAGCTGATGATGCGGGTTCGATTCCCGCTACCCGCTCCAAGTTTGCAGGATTTTGCGCAAAGTGTTTCGCTCTTGTAGCTCAGTTGGTAGAGCACACCCTTGGTAAGGGTGAGGTCAGCGGTTCAAGTCCGCTCAAGAGCTCCATATAAACAAGGCAGATATGAAAATATCTGCCTTTGTTTTATCAGCGTAAGACTATTTTCTTCTGCGGAGGATTGTATCGATGGCTAAGGAAAAGTTTGATCGTTCCCTTCCCCACGTTAACGTCGGCACTATCGGCCACGTTGACCACGGTAAGACCACTCTGACCGCAGCTCTGACTCGCGTCTGCTCCGAAGTTTTCGGTTCGGCCGTCGTAGAGTTCGACAAAATCGACTCGGCTCCAGAAGAAAAAGCGCGCGGTATCACCATCAACACCGCTCACGTCGAGTACAACTCGAACATTCGTCACTACGCTCACGTTGACTGCCCAGGTCACGCTGACTACGTGAAGAACATGATCACCGGTGCTGCCCAGATGGACGGCGCGATCCTGGTTTGCTCGGCCGCCGATGGTCCGATGCCACAAACCCGTGAGCACATCCTGCTGTCCCGTCAGGTTGGCGTTCCGTACATCGTGGTCTTCCTGAACAAGGCTGACCTGGTAGACGACGCTGAGCTGCTGGAACTGGTCGAGATGGAAGTTCGCGACCTGCTGTCCACCTACGACTTCCCAGGCGACGACACCCCGATCATCATCGGTTCGGCTCGTATGGCCCTGGAAGGCAAAGACGACAACGAGATGGGCACCACTGCCGTCAAGAAACTGGTTGAAACTCTGGACAGCTACATCCCAGAGCCAGAGCGCGCTATCGACAAGCCGTTCCTGATGCCAATCGAAGACGTATTCTCGATCTCGGGTCGTGGTACCGTTGTTACCGGCCGTATCGAGCGTGGCATCGTCCGCGTTCAGGATCCGCTGGAAATCGTTGGTCTGCGTGACACCACCACCACCACCTGCACCGGTGTTGAGATGTTCCGCAAGCTTCTGGACGAAGGCCGTGCTGGCGAGAACTGCGGCGTTCTGCTGCGTGGTACCAAGCGTGACGACGTTGAGCGTGGCCAGGTTCTGGTCAAGCCAGGTTCGGTCAAGCCGCACACCAAGTTCACCGCAGAAGTCTACGTCCTGTCGAAGGAAGAAGGCGGTCGTCACACTCCGTTCTTCAAAGGCTACCGTCCTCAGTTCTACTTCCGTACCACTGACGTGACCGGTAACTGCGAACTGCCGGAAGGCGTTGAAATGGTAATGCCAGGTGACAACATTCAGATGACTGTTACCCTGATCAAGACCATCGCAATGGAAGACGGTCTGCGCTTCGCTATCCGTGAAGGCGGTCGTACCGTCGGCGCCGGCGTCGTAGCAAAAATTATTGAATAAGTAGTTGATTTACTTGATCAGGCCGGTATAATGGCCGGCCTGATACAGCGTTACAGGTCAGTAGCTCAATTGGCAGAGCGACGGTCTCCAAAACCGTAGGTTGGGGGTTCGATTCCCTCCTGACCTGCCATTTCACCTCGGTGTGATGGCTTTCTTCTTACAGGATCCTCCTCGATGACCCCCAAAACTGAAGCCCAAGAATCGCGTTTTGATCTGTTCAAGTGGCTGGCTGTAGTGGCTTTGGTGGTTGTTGGCGTTGTGGGTAATCAGTATTACTCCGCCTCTCCGATCCTGTACCGCGTCCTTGCACTTCTCGCCCTGGCTGCTGGCGCAGGCTTTGTTGCTCTGCAGACTGCGAAGGGTAAGTCGTTCTTTGCGTTGGCGAAGGAAGCTCGTACCGAGATCCGTAAAGTCGTGTGGCCGACCCGCCAGGAAACCACCCAGACCACGCTGATTGTCGTGGCTGTCGTGCTGGTTATGGCACTGCTGCTGTGGGGTCTTGATTCCCTGCTCGGCTGGGCGGTCTCCCTGATCGTTGGCTAAAGGTGTCCCGTGGCTAAGCGTTGGTATGTTGTGCATGCTTACTCGGGTTACGAGAAGCATGTAATGCGCTCCCTGATCGAGCGTGTGAAGCTGGCTGGCATGGAAGACGGTTTCGGCGAGATTCTGGTCCCGACCGAAGAAGTCGTTGAAATGCGCAACGGCCAGAAGCGCAAAAGTGAGCGCAAATTCTTCCCTGGCTATGTACTGGTCCAGATGGAGATGAACGAAGGGACTTGGCACTTGGTCAAGGACACCCCTCGTGTGATGGGCTTTATCGGTGGTACTGCAGACAAACCTGCTCCAATTACCGATAAAGAAGCTGAGGCTATCCTGCGTCGCGTTGCCGACGGTAGTGACAAACCGAAGCCGAAGACGCTGTTCGAGCCGGGTGAAGTGGTTCGAGTCATTGACGGTCCGTTCGCTGACTTCAATGGTAGTGTCGAAGAGGTTAACTACGAAAAGAGCCGCCTTCAGGTTGCAGTGCTCATTTTCGGTCGCTCCACTCCGGTGGAGCTCGAGTTCAGCCAGGTCGAAAAGGTCTAGGCGGACGAAGCATCCCATACCCCGCAGCCCTGTGTGCTGCGGGGTTTTGTCGTCACTGGGATAAAACGCAAGTCATCCGGGGAGCCAATAGGCGTTCGTACCCGATTTTGGAGTAGCTCATGGCTAAGAAGATTCAGGCTTACATCAAGCTGCAAGTTAAGGCCGGCCAGGCCAACCCAAGCCCACCCGTCGGTCCAGCTCTGGGCCAACACGGTGTGAACATCATGGAGTTCTGCAAGGCCTTCAACGCCCGTACTCAGGGTCAAGAAGCCGGCCTGCCGACTCCAGTGATCATCACTGTCTACAGCGACCGTAGCTTCACCTTCGAGACCAAGAGCACCCCTGCCTCGGTTCTGCTGAAGAAAGCTGCTGGCCTGACCAGTGGTTCGGCTCGCCCGAACACCGTTAAAGTCGGTACCGTTACCCGTGCTCAGCTGGAAGATATCGCCAAAGCTAAACAGGCTGATCTGACCGCCGCTGACCTGGACGCAGCTGTACGCACCATCGCTGGCTCTGCCCGCAGCATGGGCCTGAACGTGGAGGGTGTGTAATGGCTAAGCTGACCAAGCGCCAAAAGGCAATCGCCGAGAAAATCGAAGCAGGCAAGGCCTACAACTTCGAAGAAGCCGCAACCCTGCTCGCTTCGCTGCCGGCTGCCAAATTCGTAGAATCCTACGACATCGCCGTTAACCTCGGTGTTGACCCGCGTAAATCCGACCAGGTCGTTCGTAGCGCTACCGTGCTGCCACACGGCACTGGCAAGACCGTACGTGTTGCTGTCTTCACCCAGGGTCCAGCTGCTGAAGCCGCTCTGGCTGCCGGCGCTGACCGCGTAGGTATGGACGATCTGGCTGCCGAAATGAAAGGCGGCGACCTGAACTATGACGTCGTCATCGCATCGCCTGATGCCATGCGCGTTGTGGGTCAGCTGGGTCAGGTTCTGGGTCCTCGCGGCCTGATGCCTAACCCGAAAGTTGGTACCGTGACTCCAGACGTAGCCACTGCCGTGAAAAACGCCAAGGCTGGTCAGGTTCGCTACCGTACCGACAAAAACGGTATCATCCACACCTCCGTTGGCAAAATCGGCTTCGAAGCTGACAAGCTGAAGGAAAACGTTGAGGCCCTGATCGCTGATCTGAAGCGTATCAAGCCGGCTTCTTCGAAAGGTATCTACGTCAAGCGCGTTACCCTGAGCACCACCATGGGCCCAGGTCTGATCATCGATCAGAGCTCGCTGAACGTGTAAGAACTTGGTGGCGCGACCTGTCGCGCCACCTGCAAAAATTGGGGTCCCTGCCTGGCGGGGGCTATCCAAGACCGTAGGCGGCGCAAGCCTTAAAACTCCAGCCCACGCAGATGGTGCTCCCGATTCGTTTACCGAATCAGACACCAAAACGACATCCGGCTTCGGCCAGATGAAACGGTAAAAACCAGGAGTAAACCCGTGGCAATTAAACTCGAAGACAAGAAGGCCATCGTCGCTGAAGTCAACGAGGCTGCCAAAGTCGCTCTGTCCGCTGTCGTGGCCGATGCCCGTGGTGTGACTGTAAGCGCAATGACCGGACTCCGTAAAGAGGCCCGCGAAGCAGGCGTATACGTACGTGTCGTACGTAACACCCTGCTCAAGCGCGCTGTTGAAGGCACCGAATTTTCGATCCTCAACGACGCGTTCAAAGGCCCGACCCTGATTGCTTTCTCCAACGAACACCCGGGCGCTGCTGCTCGTCTGTTCAAAGAGTTCGCCAAGGGTCACGACAAGTTCGAGATCAAGGCAGCTGCGTTTGACGGCAATTTCATTGCAGCGAACCAGATCGACGTGTTGGCTACCCTGCCGACCCGCGACGAAGCTATTGCACGACTGATGAGCGTTATTCAAGGCGCCACCAGCAAGCTGGCTCGTACTCTGGCAGCCATTCGCGACCAGAAAGAAGCTACCGCTGCCTAAGGCACGCGAATTCTTTCAAAATCATACGTTTAATTTGATGGCTGCGTAGGCTGTCACCCCAATACAGGATTTAAGTCATGTCTCTGACTAACGAACAAATCATCGAAGCAATCGGCCAGAAAACCGTTCTGGAAGTTGTTGAGCTGATCAAAGCTATGGAAGAAACCTTCGGCGTTACCGCTGCTGTTGCCGCTGCTGGCCCAGCTGCTGCTGCTGCCGTTGTTGAAGAGCAGACCGAGTTCAACGTTGTTCTGGTTGAAGCCGGCGACAAGAAAGTGAACGTGATCAAAGCCGTTCGCGAACTGACCGGTCTGGGCCTGAAAGAAGCCAAAGAGAAAGTCGATGGCGCTCCTCAGGTTGTAGCTGAAGGCGTTTCGAAAGAAGCCGCTGAAGACGCTAAGAAGAAGCTGGAAGAAGCAGGCGCTAAAGTCGAGCTGAAGTAATTTCGACTTTGCGATGCCAGCCTGAGCGTTGAGCGAAAGGCTGATGGCTGGTGGCTTATGCCACCGGCCTTTTTCCGTTATTGGTGGCTGGTCAAGCCGGCCCCGATAACACGCTGCAAGACACCCATGTGGGTGCGCAAACCAAGGGGTTTGCACGATTTTCTGGCTGCTCCC
Source organism: Pseudomonas sp. TWI628 (assembly GCF_039673865.1). NCBI lineage: Bacteria > Pseudomonadati > Pseudomonadota > Gammaproteobacteria > Pseudomonadales > Pseudomonadaceae > Pseudomonas > Pseudomonas sp. TWI628. The sequence continues at coordinate 7,709 of NZ_JBDJMM010000036.1, forward strand.
GCCGGGAGAAGCCAAACAAGCAGGTGACCAAGCTGGGGAACGCTGATGGCTTACTCATACACTGAGAAAAAACGTATCCGCAAGGACTTTAGCAAGTTGCCGGACGTCATGGATGTGCCATATCTTCTGGCCATCCAGCTGGATTCGTATCGCGAATTCCTGCAAGCGGGAGCATCCAAGGATCAGTTCCGTGACGTCGGCCTGCACGCGGCCTTCAAGTCGGTATTCCCGATCATCAGCTACTCCGGCAATGCTGCCCTGGAGTACGTAGGCTACCGCCTGGGCGATCCCGCCTTCGATGTGAAGGAATGTGTCCTGCGTGGCGTGACCTTCGCGGTCCCACTGCGGGTCAAGGTGCGCCTGATCATCTTCGACAAGGAATCGTCGAACAAAGCGATCAAGGACATCAAAGAGCAAGAAGTCTACATGGGTGAAATCCCCCTGATGACTGAGAACGGTACCTTCGTTATCAACGGTACCGAACGAGTAATCGTTTCCCAGCTGCACCGTTCGCCTGGTGTGTTCTTCGACCACGACCGTGGCAAGACGCACAGCTCCGGCAAGCTGCTGTACTCCGCTCGTATCATCCCTTACCGCGGTTCGTGGCTGGACTTCGAGTTCGACCCGAAAGACTGCGTGTTCGTGCGTATCGACCGTCGCCGCAAGCTGCCGGCCTCGGTGCTGCTGCGCGCGCTGGGTTACAGCACGGAAGAAGTGCTCAACACCTTCTACACCACCAACGTATTCCATATTTCCGGCGAAAAACTCAGCCTGGAACTGGTGCCTCAGCGTCTGCGTGGTGAAGTCGCGGTCATGGACATCCATGACGAAAGCGGCAAGGTGATTGTCGAGCAGGGCCGCCGTATTACTGCGCGTCACGTCAATCAGCTCGAGAAGGCTGGTGTCAGCCAGCTGGACGTGCCGATGGAATACGTCCTCGGTCGCACCACCGCCAAGGCCATCGTTCACCCGGCCACCGGCGAAATCCTGGCCGAGTGCAACACCGAGCTGACTACCGATCTGCTGATCAAGATCGCCAAGGCTCAGGTTGTCCGCATCGAGACCCTGTACACCAACGACATCGACTGCGGTCCGTTCATCTCGGATACCCTGAAGATCGACACCACCAGCAACCAGCTGGAAGCCCTGGTCGAGATCTATCGCATGATGCGTCCAGGCGAGCCGCCGACCAAGGATGCTGCCGAGACCCTGTTCAACAACCTGTTCTTCAGCGCCGAGCGTTACGACCTGTCCGCCGTTGGCCGCATGAAGTTCAACCGTCGTATCGGTCGTACCGAGATCGAAGGTTCGGGCGTGCTGAGCAAGGAAGATATCGTCGAGGTTCTGAAGACCCTGGTTGATATCCGTAACGGCAAAGGCATCGTCGACGACATCGACCACCTGGGTAACCGTCGCGTTCGTTGCGTCGGCGAGATGGCCGAAAACCAGTTCCGCGTTGGCCTGGTGCGTGTTGAGCGTGCGGTCAAGGAACGTCTGTCGATGGCCGAAAGCGAAGGCCTGATGCCGCAAGACCTGATCAACGCCAAGCCGGTAGCGGCGGCGGTGAAAGAGTTCTTCGGTTCCAGCCAGCTCTCGCAGTTCATGGACCAGAACAACCCGCTCTCCGAGATCACCCACAAGCGCCGCGTTTCCGCACTCGGCCCTGGCGGTCTGACCCGTGAGCGCGCAGGCTTCGAAGTCCGTGACGTACACCCGACCCACTACGGCCGCGTGTGCCCGATCGAGACCCCAGAAGGTCCGAACATCGGTCTGATCAACTCCCTGGCAGCCTATGCCCGCACCAACCAGTACGGCTTCCTGGAAAGCCCGTACCGCGTGGTGAAGGAAGGCGTGGTCAGCGATGACATCGTGTTCCTGTCGGCCATCGAAGAAGCGGATCACGTGATCGCTCAGGCTTCGGCCGCGATGAACGAGAAGAAGCAGCTGATCGATGAACTGGTAGCGGTTCGTCACCTGAACGAATTCACCGTCAAGGCGCCGGAAGACGTCACCCTGATGGATGTTTCGCCGAAGCAGGTTGTTTCTGTTGCGGCGTCGCTGATTCCGTTCCTCGAGCACGACGACGCCAACCGTGCGTTGATGGGTTCGAACATGCAGCGTCAGGCTGTACCAACCCTGCGTGCCGACAAGCCGCTGGTAGGTACCGGCATGGAGCGCAACGTTGCCCGTGACTCCGGTGTTTGCGTGGTTGCTCGCCGCGGTGGTGTGATCGACTCGGTCGACGCCAGCCGTATCGTCGTTCGCGTCAATGACGACGAAGTCGAGACCGGTGAAGCCGGTGTAGATATCTACAACCTGACCAAGTACACCCGTTCTAACCAGAACACCTGCATCAACCAGCGTCCGCTGGTGAGCAAGGGTGACAAGGTTCAGCGCAGCGACATCATGGCCGACGGCCCGTCCACCGACATGGGTGAACTGGCACTGGGTCAGAACATGCGCATCGCGTTCATGGCGTGGAACGGCTTCAACTTCGAAGACTCCATCTGCCTGTCCGAGCGTGTGGTTCAGGAAGACCGCTTCACCACCATCCACATCCAGGAACTGACCTGTGTGGCGCGTGACACCAAGCTTGGCCCAGAGGAAATCACTGCGGACATCCCGAACGTGGGTGAAGCCGCACTGAACAAGCTGGACGAAGCCGGTATCGTCTACGTAGGTGCTGAAGTCGGCGCTGGCGACATCCTGGTCGGCAAGGTCACGCCAAAAGGCGAAACCCAGCTGACTCCGGAAGAAAAACTGCTGCGCGCAATCTTCGGTGAGAAGGCCAGCGACGTTAAGGACACCTCCCTGCGCGTGCCGACCGGCACCAAGGGTACCGTCATTGACGTACAGGTCTTCACCCGTGATGGCGTAGAGCGCGACAGCCGCGCCCTGTCCATCGAGAAGATGCAGCTGGACGAGATCCGCAAGGACCTCAACGAAGAGTTCCGCATCGTCGAAGGTGCAACCTTCGAGCGTCTGCGTGCTGCCCTGAACGGCCAGGTGGTCGACGGTGGCGCGGGCCTGAAGAAAGGCACCGTGATCACTGACGAAGTGCTGGACGGTCTGGAGCACGGCCAGTGGTTCAAACTGCGCATGGCCGAAGATGCACTGAACGAGCAGCTGGAAAAGGCTCAGCAGTACATCGTCGACCGCCGCCGTCTGCTGGATGACAAGTTCGAAGACAAGAAGCGCAAGCTGCAGCAGGGCGATGACCTGGCTCCAGGCGTACTGAAGATCGTCAAGGTCTACCTGGCAATCCGCCGTCGCATCCAGCCGGGTGACAAGATGGCCGGTCGTCACGGTAACAAGGGTGTCGTCTCGGTGATCATGCCGGTAGAAGACATGCCGCACGACGCCAACGGTACTCCGGTCGACGTCGTACTGAACCCGCTGGGCGTACCTTCGCGTATGAACGTCGGTCAGATCCTCGAAACCCACCTGGGCCTCGCGGCCAAAGGTCTGGGCGAGAAGATCGACCGCATGATCGAAGAGCAGCGTAAAGCCGCTGAACTGCGCACCTTCCTCACCGAGATCTACAACGAGATCGGTGGTCGTCAGGAGAACCTGGAAGAATTCACCGACGAAGAGATCCTCGCCCTGGCGAACAACCTGAAGAAAGGCGTGCCAATGGCCACCCCGGTCTTCGACGGTGCCAAGGAGCGTGAGATCAAGGCCATGCTGAAACTGGCAGACCTGCCAGAAAGCGGCCAGATGGTGCTGTTCGACGGCCGTACCGGCAACAAGTTCGAGCGTCCTGTGACCGTTGGTTACATGTACATGCTCAAGCTGAACCACTTGGTGGACGACAAGATGCACGCGCGTTCCACTGGTTCCTACAGCCTGGTCACCCAGCAGCCGCTGGGTGGTAAGGCGCAGTTCGGTGGTCAGCGTTTCGGGGAGATGGAAGTGTGGGCGCTGGAAGCATACGGCGCGGCATACACCCTGCAAGAAATGCTCACAGTGAAGTCGGACGACGTGAACGGCCGTACCAAGATGTACAAGAACATCGTGGATGGCGATCACCGTATGGAGCCGGGCATGCCCGAGTCCTTCAACGTGTTGATCAAAGAGATCCGTTCGCTCGGTATCGATATCGATCTGGAAACCGAATAACACGTGACGCGAAGGGGAGTGGGGCAGGTAATGCCCGCTCCCTGCTCCGCCAGGAGGAAAGGCCTTGAAAGACCTACTGAATTTGCTGAAAAACCAGGGTCAAGTCGAAGAGTTCGACGCCATCCGCATCGGTCTGGCGTCGCCTGAAATGATCCGTTCGTGGTCGTTCGGTGAAGTTAAGAAGCCGGAAACCATCAACTACCGTACGTTCAAGCCTGAGCGTGACGGCCTGTTCTGCGCCAAGATCTTTGGCCCAGTCAAGGACTACGAGTGCCTGTGCGGCAAGTACAAGCGCCTCAAGCACCGCGGTGTGATCTGCGAGAAGTGCGGCGTTGAAGTTGCCCTGGCCAAGGTTCGTCGTGAGCGCATGGCGCACATCGAACTGGCCTCGCCGGTTGCCCACATCTGGTTCCTGAAGTCGCTGCCGTCCCGTATCGGCCTGCTGATGGACATGACCCTGCGTGATATCGAGCGCGTGCTCTACTTCGAGAGCTATGTCGTTATCGATCCGGGCATGACCACCCTCGAGAAGGGTCAGCTGCTGAATGACGAGCAGTATTTCGAAGCGCTGGAAGAGTTCGGTGACGACTTCGATGCCCGCATGGGTGCCGAGGCTGTCCGCGAGCTGCTGCACGCTATCGACCTGGAGCACGAGATCGGTCGCCTGCGCGAAGAGATTCCGCAGACCAACTCGGAAACCAAGATCAAGAAGCTGTCCAAGCGCCTGAAGCTGATGGAAGCTTTCCAGGGCTCGGGCAACCTGCCTGAGTGGATGGTCCTGACCGTCCTGCCAGTGCTGCCGCCGGACCTGCGTCCGCTGGTACCGCTGGATGGTGGCCGCTTCGCGACTTCCGACCTGAACGACCTGTATCGTCGGGTGATCAACCGTAACAACCGTCTGAAGCGCCTGCTTGATCTGTCGGCGCCGGACATCATCGTGCGCAACGAAAAGCGCATGCTGCAGGAAGCGGTCGACGCCCTGCTGGACAACGGCCGTCGCGGTCGCGCCATCACTGGCTCGAACAAGCGTCCGCTGAAGTCCCTGGCCGACATGATCAAAGGTAAGCAAGGTCGCTTCCGTCAGAACTTGCTCGGTAAGCGTGTGGACTACTCCGGCCGTTCGGTAATTACCGTAGGCCCGACCCTGCGTCTGCACCAGTGCGGTCTGCCGAAGAAGATGGCCCTCGAGCTGTTCAAGCCGTTCATTTTCGGCAAGCTGGAAATGCGTGGTCTGGCGACCACCATCAAGGCTGCCAAGAAGATGGTCGAGCGCGAGCTGCCTGAGGTGTGGGACGTGCTCGCCGAGGTGATCCGCGAACACCCCGTACTGCTCAACCGTGCGCCGACCCTGCACCGTCTGGGTATCCAGGCCTTTGAACCGGTTCTGATCGAAGGTAAGGCTATCCAGCTGCACCCGCTGGTCTGTGCCGCGTACAACGCCGACTTCGACGGTGACCAGATGGCCGTTCACGTGCCGCTGACCCTGGAAGCCCAGCTCGAAGCGCGCGCGCTGATGATGTCGACCAACAACATTCTGTCGCCAGCCAACGGTGAGCCAATCATCGTTCCGTCGCAGGACGTTGTACTGGGTCTGTACTACATGACCCGTGAAGCCATCAACGCCAAGGGCGAAGGTCGCGTGTTCGCTGACCTGCAGGAAGTCGACCGCGTATTCCGCGCCGGCGAAGCTGCCCTGCACGCGAAAATCAAGGTTCGTATCAACGAAACCGTGAAAGACCGTGATGGCAGCATCACCAAGAACACCCGTATCGTCGACACCACCGTCGGCCGTGCGCTGCTGTTCCAGGTTGTACCGGCAGGCCTGCCGTACGACGTGGTGAACCAGCCGATGAAGAAGAAGGCGATCTCCAAGCTGATCAACCAGTGCTACCGCGTGGTTGGTCTGAAAGAGACCGTTATCTTCGCTGACCAGCTGATGTACACCGGCTTCGCTTACTCGACCATTTCCGGCGTTTCCATCGGTGTTAACGACTTCGTTATCCCGGACGAGAAGGCCCGCATCATCGGTAACGCTACCGACGAAGTGAAGGAAATCGAGAGCCAGTACGCCTCCGGCCTGGTCACCCAGGGCGAGAAGTACAACAAGGTCATCGACTTGTGGTCGAAGGCGAACGACGAAGTGTCCAAGGCGATGATGGCCAACCTCTCGAAAGAGAAGGTCATCGACCGCGAAGGCAACGAAGTCGACCAAGAGTCCTTCAACTCGATGTACATGATGGCAGACTCGGGTGCGCGGGGTTCCGCAGCCCAGATCCGTCAGCTGGCCGGTATGCGTGGCCTGATGGCCAAGCCGGACGGCTCGATCATCGAGACGCCGATCACCGCGAACTTCCGTGAAGGTCTGAGCGTACTCCAGTACTTCATCTCGACCCACGGTGCTCGTAAGGGTCTGGCGGATACCGCACTGAAGACTGCGAACTCCGGTTACCTGACTCGTCGTCTGGTAGACGTTGCGCAAGACTTGGTCGTGACCGAGATCGACTGCGGCACCGATCAGGGCCTGCTGATGACTCCGCACATCGAAGGCGGCGACGTTGTAGAGCCGCTGGGTGAACGTGTACTGGGCCGTGTAATCGCCCGTGACGTGTTCAAGCCAGGCACCGAGGACGTCATCGTTCCGGCCGGTACCCTGGTCGACGAGCAGTGGGTTGAGTTCATCGAGCTGAACAGCATCGACGAAGTGATCGTGCGTTCGCCGATCAACTGCGAAACCCGCTTCGGTATCTGCGCCAAGTGCTACGGTCGCGACCTGGCTCGCGGTCACCAGGTGAACATCGGTGAAGCTGTCGGCGTTATCGCTGCACAGTCGATCGGTGAACCGGGTACCCAGCTGACCATGCGTACGTTCCACATCGGTGGTGCTGCAAGCCGTACTTCGGCTGCCGACAGCGTCCAGGTGAAGAACGGCGGTATGGTGCGTCTGCACAACCTGAAACAGGTTGAGCGTGCCGACGGTAATCTGGTTGCCGTATCCCGTTCGGGCGAGCTGGCCATTGCCGACGAATTCGGTCGTGAGCGTGAGCGTTACAAGCTGCCATACGGTGCGGTGATTTCGGTCAAGGAAGGTGACAAGGTCGAAGCTGGCGCCATCGTCGCCAAGTGGGACCCGCACACCCACCCGATCGTTACCGAGCTGAAAGGTACCGTGACCTTCGTGGGCATGGAAGAAAACATCACCATCAAGCGTCAGACCGATGAACTGACCGGCTTGACCAACATTGAAGTACTGGACGTCAAGGATCGCCCTGCCGCAGGCAAGGAAATCCGTCCGGCAATCAAGATGGTCGACGCTGCTGGCAAGGACCTGTACCTGCCAGGTACCGACGTACCTGCCCAGTACTTCCTGCCAGCTAACGCCTTGGTTGGTGTAGCTGACGGTGCACAGATCGGTGTTGGTGACGTTATCGCGCGTATCCCGCAAGAAACGTCGAAGACCCGTGACATCACCGGTGGTCTGCCACGCGTTGCCGACCTGTTCGAAGCGCGCCGTCCGAAAGAAGCCTCGATTCTGGCTGAAGTCAGCGGCACCATCGCGTTCGGTAAAGAGACCAAGGGCAAGCGTCGTCTGGTCATCACTCCGACCGACGGCAGTGATCCGTACGAAGAGCTGATTCCGAAGTGGCGCCACCTGAACGTCTTCGAAGGCGAACAGGTAAACCGCGGCGAAGTTATCTCCGACGGCCCGAGCGATCCGCACGACATCCTGCGTCTGCTGGGTGTGAGCGCGCTGGCGAAGTACATCGTCAACGAGATCCAGGACGTTTACCGTCTGCAAGGCGTTAAGATCAACGACAAGCACATCGAGACCATCCTGCGTCAGATGCTGCGCAAGGTCGAGATCGCCGAGTCGGGTGATTCCAGCTTCATCAAGGGCGACCAGATGGAACTGACCCAGGTGCTGATGGAAAACGAGCGCCTGGCTGGGGAAGACAAGTTCATCTCCAAGTTCACTCGCGTGCTGCTGGGTATCACCAAGGCCTCGCTGTCGACCGAGTCGTTCATCTCCGCGGCTTCCTTCCAGGAAACCACCCGCGTACTGACCGAAGCGGCGGTAACCGGCAAGCGCGACTACCTGCGCGGCCTGAAAGAGAACGTGGTCGTGGGTCGTCTGATCCCGGCTGGTACCGGTCTGGCCTACCACAGCGAGCGCAAGCGTCGCCGTGATGCCGACAAACCGCTGCGCGTAAGTGCCAGTGAGGTGGAAGCCGCACTGACCGAAGCGCTGAATTCCAGCGGTAACTAAGTACAGGGCAGGGCCTCGGCAAGCCTCGAACGACCCTCGGCGACATGAAATGTTGCCGATGATCGGGCGAGGAGGGCCGGGGCCTCGTCTTGACTGGGTGCAAGATCCTCCGTAGACTTTTGTACCCTTAAATTTGGTGAGGCTCCGTCTCGCCAATTTTTGGCTTTCTTGCAAGACAATAGAGTCGCAAGACAATCAGTGGAGCTAGTAGATGGCAACTATCAACCAGCTGGTACGTCAGCCGCGCAAGCGTTCGGTCGAGAAGTCCGACGTTCCTGCGCTGCAGAACTGCCCGCAGCGTCGTGGCGTGTGCACCCGTGTGTACACCACCACGCCGAAAAAACCTAACTCGGCACTGCGTAAAGTATGCCGTGTGCGTCTGACCAACGGTTTCGAGGTTTCCTCGTACATCGGTGGTGAAGGCCACAACCTGCAAGAGCACAGCGTCGTCCTGATTCGTGGCGGCCGTGTAAAAGACTTGCCAGGTGTTCGTTACCACACCGTTCGCGGCTCTCTGGATACTTCGGGCGTTAAAGGCCGTAACCAGGGTCGTTCGAAATACGGTACCAAGCGTCCGAAGTAATCGGCCGTTTGCAGACATCCATTTTTTTGAGTCGATAAGAGTAAGGTCGGGCAGGGGTCGAAGACCCACGTCCCGGGCTAACCTGAAGACCGTTTGAGGGCTTATCATGCCAAGACGTCGTGTAGCAGCAAAACGTGAGATCCTTGACGATCCGAAGTACGGATCCCAGATCCTCGCCAAGTTCATGAACCACGTGATGGAAAGCGGCAAGAAGGCCGTAGCCGAGCGCATCGTTTACGGTGCCCTGGATACCGTCAAAGCACGCAAGAACAGCGACCCCCTGGAAATCTTCGAGAAAGCTCTCGACGCCATCGCTCCGCTGGTCGAAGTTAAGTCCCGCCGTGTAGGCGGTGCCACTTACCAGGTTCCGGTTGAAGTTCGTCCATCCCGTCGTAACGCTCTGGCAATGCGCTGGCTCGTAGACTACGCCCGCAAGCGCGGCGAGAAGTCGATGGCTCTGCGCCTGGCCGGCGAACTGCTGGATGCTGCCGAAGGCAAAGGTGCTGCAGTCAAGAAGCGTGAAGACGTGCACCGTATGGCTGAAGCCAACAAAGCGTTCTCGCACTACCGCTTCTAATTCAAGCATCAATCATTTTGCGAGGGCTTTATGGCTCGTACTACAGCAATTAACCGCTACCGTAACATCGGTATCTGTGCCCACGTTGACGCGGGCAAGACTACCACTACCGAGCGGATCCTGTTCTACACAGGTCTGAGCCACAAGATGGGCGAGGTGCATGACGGCGCCGCGACCACCGACTGGATGGTGCAGGAGCAGGAGCGCGGTATCACCATTACCTCCGCTGCCGTTACCACCTTCTGGAAAGGTTCCCGTGGTCAGTACGACAACTACCGCGTAAACGTCATCGATACCCCCGGCCACGTTGACTTCACCATTGAAGTAGAGCGTTCGCTGCGTGTACTCGACGGCGCGGTGGTTGTGTTCTGCGGTACCTCCGGCGTTGAGCCGCAGTCCGAAACCGTATGGCGTCAGGCCAACAAGTACGGTGTTCCACGTGTTGTTTACGTGAACAAGATGGACCGTGCTGGTGCCAACTTCCTGCGCGTTATCGGCCAGATCAAGAACCGCCTGGGTCACACCCCGGTTCCGGTCCAGCTGGCTATCGGTGCAGAAGACGACTTCCAGGGTCAGGTTGACCTGATCAAGATGAAAGCCATCTACTGGAACGACGACGACAAAGGTACTACCTACCGCGAGGAAGAGATTCCTGCTGAGCTGGTGGACCTGGCCAACGAATGGCGCAGCAACATGGTCGAGGCTGCTGCCGAGGCCAACGAAGAGCTGATGAACAAGTACCTTGAAGAAGGTGACCTGTCCGTCGAAGAAATCAAGGCTGGTCTGCGCGCCCGTACCCTGGCGAGCGAGATCGTTCCTGCTGTCTGCGGTTCCTCGTTCAAGAACAAGGGCGTTCCCCTGGTTCTCGACGCCGTTATTGATTTCCTGCCTGCGCCAACCGAGATCCCTGCGATCAAGGGTATCCACCCTGATCTGATCGACGTGCCGAAGGACGAAGTCACGCCAGAGCAGTACGACGAGCGTCCTGCTGACGACAACGAGCCGTTCTCGGCCCTGGCGTTCAAGATCGCCACCGACCCGTTCGTTGGTACTCTGACCTTCGTTCGCGTTTACTCGGGCTTCCTGACCTCCGGTGACTCCGTCATCAACTCGGTCAAGGGCAAGAAAGAGCGCGTTGGTCGTATGGTTCAGATGCACGCCAACCAGCGTGAAGAGATCAAGGAAGTACGTGCAGGCGACATCGCTGCTCTGATCGGCATGAAGGACGTCACCACCGGTGACACCCTGTGCAACGCCGACAAGCCGATCATCCTTGAGCGTATGGACTTCCCTGAGCCGGTGATTTCGCTCTCCGTAGAGCCGAAGACCAAGGCTGACCAGGAGAAGATGGGTATCGCACTGGGCAAGCTGGCCCAGGAAGACCCGTCGTTCCGCGTCAAGACCGACGAAGAAACCGGCCAGACCATCATCTCCGGTATGGGTGAGCTGCACCTGGACATTCTCGTTGACCGCATGAAGCGCGAGTTCAACGTCGAGTGCAACGTCGGCAAGCCGCAGGTTTCGTACCGCGAGAAGATCACCAAGTCCAACGTCGAAATCGAAGGTAAGTTCGTTCGTCAGTCGGGTGGTCGTGGTCAGTTCGGTCACTGCTGGATCCGTTTCTCGGAGCCAGACGTCGACGAGAAGGGCAACATCACCGAAGGTCTGGTGTTCACCAACGAAGTCGTTGGTGGTGTGATTCCTAAGGAATTCATCGCCCCGATCCAGAAGGGTATCGAAGAGCAGATGAAGAACGGCGTTGTTGCCGGTTATCCGCTGCTCGGCCTGAAGGCTACGGTATTCGACGGTTCGTACCACGACGTCGACTCCAACGAAATGGCGTTCAAGATCGCCGCTTCGATGGCGACCAAGCAACTGGCCCAGAAGGGCGGTGGCGTGGTGCTTGAGCCGATCATGAAGGTCGAAGTTGTAACCCCGGAAGATTACCTGGGTGACGTGATGGGTGACCTGAGCCGTCGTCGTGGGATGATCCAGGGTAATGAAGACTCGGTGTCCGGCAAGGTAATCACTGCTGAGGTACCGCTGGGAGAGATGTTCGGTTACGCAACCGACGTTCGTTCCATGTCTCAGGGTCGCGCAAGCTACTCCATGGAATTCTCGAAATACGCTGAAGCTCCGTCGAACATCGTCGAAGCTCTCATTAAAAAACAAGGCTGATTCAGCCCCTTTAGGCTAGGAGTTCACTGTCGTGGCTAAAGAAAAATTTGATCGTTCCCTTCCCCACGTTAACGTCGGCACCATCGGCCACGTTGACCACGGTAAGACCACTCTGACCGCAGCTCTGACTCGCGTCTGCTCCGAAGTTTTCGGTTCGGCCGTCGTAGAGTTCGACAAAATCGACTCGGCTCCAGAAGAAAAAGCGCGCGGTATCACCATCAACACCGCTCACGTCGAGTACAACTCGAACATTCGTCACTACGCTCACGTTGACTGCCCAGGTCACGCTGACTACGTGAAGAACATGATCACCGGTGCTGCCCAGATGGACGGCGCGATCCTGGTTTGCTCGGCCGCCGATGGTCCGATGCCACAAACCCGTGAGCACATCCTGCTGTCCCGTCAGGTTGGCGTTCCGTACATCGTGGTCTTCCTGAACAAGGCTGACCTGGTAGACGACGCTGAGCTGCTGGAACTGGTCGAGATGGAAGTTCGCGACCTGCTGTCCACCTACGACTTCCCAGGCGACGACACCCCGATCATCATCGGTTCGGCTCGTATGGCCCTGGAAGGCAAAGACGACAACGAGATGGGCACCACTGCCGTCAAGAAACTGGTTGAAACTCTGGACAGCTACATCCCAGAGCCAGAGCGCGCTATCGACAAGCCGTTCCTGATGCCAATCGAAGACGTATTCTCGATCTCGGGTCGTGGTACCGTTGTTACCGGCCGTATCGAGCGTGGCATCGTCCGCGTTCAGGATCCGCTGGAAATCGTTGGTCTGCGTGACACCACCACCACCACCTGCACCGGTGTTGAGATGTTCCGCAAGCTTCTGGACGAAGGCCGTGCTGGCGAGAACTGCGGCGTTCTGCTGCGTGGTACCAAGCGTGACGACGTTGAGCGTGGCCAGGTTCTGGTCAAGCCAGGTTCGGTCAAGCCGCACACCAAGTTCACCGCAGAAGTCTACGTCCTGTCGAAGGAAGAAGGCGGTCGTCACACTCCGTTCTTCAAAGGCTACCGTCCTCAGTTCTACTTCCGTACCACTGACGTGACCGGTAACTGCGAACTGCCGGAAGGCGTTGAAATGGTAATGCCAGGTGACAACATTCAGATGACTGTTACCCTGATCAAGACCATCGCAATGGAAGACGGTCTGCGCTTCGCTATCCGTGAAGGCGGTCGTACCGTCGGCGCCGGCGTCGTAGCCAAAATCATCGAGTAATCACTCGACCGATTGAAAAAAACCCCCGCTCAGCGGGGGTTTTTTTTATTGGGTTGACACTAAATTGGGGCGTCTATAGAATCACGCCTCCTTTTAGCGGGCGTAGTGCGTCCGTTGGGAACAGCCTGGAGTCTGAAATCCAATGCAAAATCAGCAAATCCGAATCAGGTTGAAGGCTTTCGACCATCGCCTGATCGACCAATCCACCCAGGAAATCGTGGAAACCGCGAAACGTACTGGTGCACAAGTGCGTGGTCCAATTCCACTGCCTACCCGCAAAGAGCGTTTCACCGTTCTGGTCTCCCCGCACGTCAACAAAGACGCGCGTGACCAGTACGAGATTCGCACTCATAAGCGCGTTCTGGACATCGTCCAGCCAACGGATAAAACCGTTGATGCGCTGATGAAGCTTGATCTGGCGGCAGGTGTGGAAGTACAGATCAGCCTCGGCTAAGACTTCGGTCTAGTCGTGTAACGCTCTGAAATGGGCGGCCATAGCGGGTGAAAGCCCCGTACACTCATGAGGTTTACAACATGACTATTGGTGTAATCGGTCGCAAGTGCGGTATGACCCGCATTTTCACCGAAGAAGGTGTCTCCATTCCGGTCACGGTCATTGAGATCGAGCCGAATCGTGTCACCCAGTTCAAAACTGAAGAAACCGATGGCTACCGTGCAGTGCAAGTCACTGTCGGCGAGCGTCGTGCTTCGCGTGTGACTGCCGCTCAGGCAGGCCACTTCGCCAAGGCCAACGTTGCCGCTGGTCGCGGTGTCTGGGAGTTCCGTCTTGAAGAAGGCGAGTTCCAGGCTGGCGACTCGATCAAAGCTGAACTCTTCACTGCAGGCCAGCTGGTTGACGTTACTGGTCAGTCCAAAGGTAAAGGCTTTGCCGGTACCATCAAGCGCTGGAACTTCCGTGGCCAGGACAACACCCACGGTAACTCCGTGTCGCACCGTGTCCCAGGTTCCATCGGCCAGTGCCAGACTCCTGGTCGTGTGTTCAAGGGCAAGAAAATGTCCGGTCACATGGGCGCCGAGCGCGTGACTGTTCAGTCCCTGGAAGTAGTTCGCGTAGACGCTGAGCGCAACCTGCTGCTCGTCAAGGGTGCCGTTCCTGGCGCTACTGGCGGCGACGTGGTTGTACGTCCAGCTGTCAAGGCTCGCGGTTAAGGGGATACTGACATGCAACTTAATGTAAATGACGCTCAGGCGATCGAAGTTTCCGAACTGGCTTTCGGTGGCGAATTCAACGAGACGCTGGTACACCAAGCAGTCGTGGCCTACATGGCCGGCGGCCGTCAGGGCACCAAGCAGCAGAAGACCCGTTCCGACGTGGCTGGTGGCGGTAAGCGCCCATGGCGTCAGAAGGGTACTGGCCGTGCTCGTGCTGGTACCACTCGTGGTCCGATCTGGCGTGGCGGTGGTGTAACCTTCGCAGCTCGTCCTCAAGATCACTCGCAGAAGCTCAACAAGAAGATGTACCGCGCAGCCCTGCGCTCCATCCTCGCTGAGCTGGTGCGTAGCGACCGTCTGGTCGTGGTTCAGGACTTCGCTGTTGAAGCGCCGAAAACCAAAGATCTGCTGAACAAGCTGAACGGCATGGGTCTGAACGACGTACTGATCGTTTCCGACGCTGTTGATCAGAACCTGTACCTGGCTGCTCGCAACCTGCCGCACGTCGACGTACGTGACGTTCAAGGTTCCGACCCGGTCAGTCTGATCGCATACGAGAAGGTGTTGATCACCGTCTCGGCCGTGAAGAAATTCGAGGAGCTGCTGGGATGAACCAGGAACGCGTATTCAAAGTCCTCCTTGGCCCGCACGTTTCCGAGAAGGCTACCGTTCTGGCTGAGAAAAAAGGCCAGTTCGTATTCAAGGTTGCTACCGATGCAACCAAGCTGGAAATCAAGAAAGCTGTCGAAGGCCTGTTCAACGTAAAAGTTGAAAACGTGTCGACTGTTAACGTTCTGGGTAAAACCAAGCGTACCGCACGTGGTCTGGGCAAGCGTAATGACTGGAAGAAGGCGATCGTCTCCCTTCAGCCAGGCCAAGATCTCGATTTCAGCAGCAGTGCTGAGTAAGGAAGGGGTGCATCATGGCAATCGTTAAATGCAAACCGACTTCCCCTGGCCGCCGTTTCGTGGTCAAGGTGGTCAACAAGGAGCTGCACAAAGGCGCTCCTCACGCACCGCTGATCGAGAAAAAATCGAAGTCTGGTGGTCGTAACAACAATGGCCGCATTACCACTCGTCACGTTGGTGGTGGTCACAAGCAGCATTACCGTCTGGTCGACTTCCGTCGCAACGACAAAGATGGCATCCCAGCCACTGTCGAGCGTATCGAATACGATCCAAACCGTACTGCTCACATCGCCCTGCTGTGCTACGCAGACGGTGAGCGTCGCTACATCATCGCCCCTAAAGGCGTAAGTGCTGGCGACCAGCTGATCGCAGGTGCCCTGGCCCCAATCAAGGCCGGTAACTCCCTGCAACTGCGCAACATTCCAGTGGGTAGCACCATTCACGGCATCGAACTGAAGCCGGGTAAAGGTGCTCAGATCGCACGTTCCGCTGGTGCTTCGGCTCAGCTGATCGCTCGCGAAGGTGTCTACGTGACCCTGCGTCTGCGCTCTGGTGAAATGCGTAAAGTCCTGGCTGAGTGCCGTGCGACCCTGGGCGAAGTCTCGAACTCCGAGCACAGCCTGCGTTCGCTGGGTAAAGCTGGTGCCAAACGCTGGCGCGGCGTTCGCCCAACCGTTCGTGGTGTTGCCATGAACCCGGTTGACCACCCACATGGTGGTGGTGAAGGTCGTACCTCCGGTGGTCGTCATCCGGTATCGCCATGGGGCTTCCCAACCAAGGGTGCGAAGACCCGCGGTAATAAGCGTACCGACAACATGATCGTCCGTCGTCGCAAGTAACTAGAGGGATACGACAGTGCCACGTTCTCTGAAAAAAGGTCCTTTTATCGATCTTCACCTGTTGAAGAAGGTCGAAGTGGCGGTGGAGAAGAACGATCGCAAGCCAGTTAAAACCTGGTCGCGTCGTTCGATGATCCTGCCACAAATGGTCGGTCTGACCATCGCGGTTCACAACGGTCGCCAGCATGTCCCAGTTCTCGTGAACGAAGACATGGTCGGCCACAAACTGGGCGAGTTCGCCGGTACCCGCACCTATCGCGGGCACGTGGCTGACAAGAAAGCCAAGCGTTAAGGGGTAAGGAAATGGAAGTAGCCGCTAAGTTGTCGGGCGCTCGCATCTCCGCCCAGAAAGCCCGCTTGGTCGCCGACCAGATCCGCGGGAAGAAGGTGGGCGAAGCGCTCAACCTGTTGGCCTTCAGCAGCAAAAAAGCCGCTGAAATCATGAAGAAAGTCCTCGAGTCGGCCGTAGCCAACGCCGAACACAACGAAGGCGCAGACGTTGATGACCTGAAGGTCTCCACCGTCTTCGTCAACGAAGGGCGTTCGCTGAAGCGCATCATGCCACGTGCCAAAGGCCGTGCTGATCGCATCGTCAAGCGGTCTTGCCATATCACTGTCAAGGTTGCGGACAAGTAACGGAGTCGATCAGATGGGTCAGAAAGTACATCCCACTGGCATTCGCCTGGGAATCGTCAAGGAGCACACCTCCGTCTGGTACGCAGACGGTGCTACTTACGCAGATTACCTGTTGAAGGATCTGAAAACGCGTGAGTACCTCCAAGACAAACTAAAAAGCGCGTCCGTAAGCCGTATCGATATTCATCGTCCGGCTCAAACTGCACGCATCACCATCCACACCGCTCGTCCAGGTATCGTTATCGGGAAGAAAGGTGAAGATGTCGAGAAGCTGCGTCAGGACCTGACCAAGCAGATGGGTGTGCCTGTGCACATCAACATCGAAGAGATCCGCAAGCCGGAACTCGACGCTATGCTGGTTGCGCAGAGCGTAGCTCAGCAGCTGGAACGCCGCGTAATGTTCCGTCGTGCCATGAAGCGCGCCGTACAGAACGCCATGCGTATTGGTGCCAAGGGCATCAAGATCCAGGTGAGCGGTCGTCTCGGCGGTGCTGAGATTGCTCGTACCGAGTGGTATCGCGAAGGTCGTGTGCCTCTGCACACCCTGCGTGCCGATATCGACTACAACACCTACGAAGCTCACACCACTTACGGTGTGATCGGTGTGAAGGTTTGGATCTTCAAAGGCGAAGTTATTGGTGGTCGCCAAGAAGAACTGAAACCACAAGCACCAGCGCCTCGTAAAAAAGCTGCTAAGTAAGGGGTACGCCAAATGTTGCAACCAAAGCGTACAAAATTCCGCAAGCAGATGACTGGCCACAACCGTGGTCTGGCACTGCGCGGTAGCAAAGTCAGCTTCGGCGAATTCGCCCTGAAAGCTGTTGCTCGCGGTCGCCTCACCGCTCGCCAGATCGAGTCCGCACGTCGTGCGCTGACCCGTCACGTTAAGCGTGGCGGTAAGATCTGGATCCGTGTGTTCCCGGACAAGCCGATCTCCAAGAAGCCTCTCGAGGTTCGTATGGGTAAAGGTAAGGGCTCCGTGGAATACTGGGTTGCCCAGATCCAGCCAGGCAAAGTCCTGTACGAGATCGAGGGTGTTTCTGAAGAGCTGGCGCGCGAAGCTTTCGCCCTGGCTGCTGCAAAGCTGCCTCTCGCCACCTCCTTTGTTAAGCGGACGGTGATGTGATGAAAGCGAATGAACTTCGTGAAAAATCTGCACAGCAACTGAATGAGCAACTGCTCGGCTTGCTGCGCGACCAGTTCAATCTGCGTATGCAGAAAGCAACTGGCCAGTTGGGGCAGTCGCACCTGCTCTCGCAAGTTAAGCGTGACATCGCTCGCGTGAAAACTGTGCTTAACCAGCAGGCAGGTAAGTGATCATGGCTGAAGCTGAAAAAACCGTCCGTACGCTGACTGGCCGTGTCGTCAGCGACAAAATGGACAAGACCATCACCGTTCTGATCGAGCGTCGCGTAAAGCACCCGATCTACGGTAAATACGTTAAGCGTTCGACTAAGCTGCACGCGCACGACGAATCCAACCAGTGCAAAATCGGCGACAAGGTTTCCATCCGTGAAACCCGTCCGCTGGCCAAGACCAAGTCCTGGGCACTGGTTGAAGTCCTCGAACGCGCTGTTGAAGTCTAAGGGCTAGGGGTCGGAGAAATTTTATGATTCAGACTCAATCCATGCTCGATGTGGCCGATAACAGCGGCGCTCGTCGCGTCATGTGCATCAAGGTGCTCGGCGGTTCGCACCGCCGTTACGCCGGCATCGGTGACATCATCAAAGTAACCGTCAAGGAAGCAATTCCGCGCGGTAAGGTCAAAAAAGGCCAGGTGATGACCGCTGTTGTCGTCCGTACCCGTCACGGTGTACGTCGCGCTGACGGTTCCATCATTCGTTTCGACGGCAACGCTGCTGTTCTGCTGAACACCAAGCAAGAGCCGATCGGCACTCGCATCTTCGGGCCAGTGACCCGTGAACTTCGTACTGAGAAGTTCATGAAGATCGTCTCGCTCGCCCCTGAAGTGCTGTAAGGAGATCCGACATGCAAAAGATTCGTCGTGACGACGAGATCATCGTGATCGCCGGCAAAGACAAAGGTAAGCGCGGTAAGGTGCTGAAGGTTCTGGCTGATGACCGTCTGGTTATCGGTGGCGTGAACCTGGTCAAGCGTCATACCAAGCCTAACCCGATGGCGGGCGTTCAGGGCGGTATCGTCGAAAAAGAAGCGCCTCTGCACGCTTCCAACGTTGCCATCTTCAACGGCGAAACCAACAAGGCTGACCGCGTTGGTTTCAAAGTAGAAGACGGTAAGAAAATTCGTGTCTTCAAGTCGACCCAAAAAGCGGTTGATGCTTGAACACTGCTAGGTAGAAGACCATGGCACGACTGAAAGAGATTTACCGGAACGAAATCGCTCCTAAGCTTAAGGAAGAACTTAAGCTGTCGAACGTGATGGAAGTTCCGCGCGTTACCAAGATCACCCTGAACATGGGTCTGGGCGAAGCGATCGGCGACAAGAAAGTCATCGAGCACGCTGTTGCTGACCTGGAAAAGATCACCGGTCAAAAGCCGGTCGTGACTTTCGCTCGTAAATCCATCGCGGGCTTCAAAGTCCGTGAAGGGTGGCCGATCGGCGTCAAGGTGACCCTGCGTAGCGACAAGATGTACGAATTCCTGGACCGCCTGCTGGCGATCTCCCTGCCTCGGGTTCGCGACTTCCGCGGCCTGAATGCCAAGTCCTTCGACGGTCGTGGCAACTACAGCATGGGCGTGAAAGAGCAGATCATCTTCCCGGAAATCGATTACGACAAGATCGATGCTCTGCGCGGTTTGGACATCACCCTGACCACCACTGCTCGTTCGGATGACGAAGGCCGCGCTCTGCTGCGTGCATTCAAATTCCCGTTCCGCAACTGATTGGAGTAGGATAATGGCCAAGAAGAGCATGAAAAACCGCGAGCTGAAGCGTCAGCTCACGGTAGCCAAGTTCGCCAAAAAGCGTGCTGAGCTGAAAGCGACCATCGTCAACCTGAACGCCTCTCCAGAAGAGCGTTTCGCTGCCGTTGTCGCTCTGCAGAAGCAGCCACGTGATGCCAGCGCTGCGCGTCTGCGCAACCGTTGCCGCCTGACCGGTCGTCCTCACGGTGTATACCGTAAGTTCGGCCTGGGCCGTAACATGCTGCGTCAAGCTGCAATGCGCGGTGACGTACCAGGCCTGGTCAAAGCCTCCTGGTAATTGCTGCAGGTGTGATCCCGGTGGGAGGGGAGCAATCTTCCGACCGCCGGTGACCTCGCCAACAAACAAGCCCCCTCGTGGGGCTTGTTTCGTTTCTGCCTTATGTCTAGAATGACCGGCTCACCCGAGCCTGGGTTTTTTACCCTGCCCGTTCGGGTGGTTGTGATAGCCGCAAGGCTAATATTTCTTGTATCAGGAGCATCTAGCCCATGAGTATGCAGGACCCGTTAGCGGACATGCTAACTCGCATCCGTAATGCCCAGATGGCTGAAAAGTCCGTCGTAAGCATGCCTTCCTCCACTCTGAAGGTTGCGGTTGCCAAAGTTCTGAAGGACGAAGGTTACATCGCTGGCTACCAGGTTACTGGTGAAGCCAAGCCTTCCCTGTCGATCGAACTGAAGTACTTCGAAGGCCGTCCGGTCATCGAGGAACTGAAGCGCTCCAGCCGTCCAGGCCTGCGCCAGTACAAGTCCGTCACTGAGCTGCCGAAAGTACGTGGCGGCCTGGGCGTGTCTATTGTCTCCACCAACAAAGGTGTGATGACTGATCGCGCTGCGCGCGCTGCCGGTGTCGGCGGCGAAGTTCTCTGCACAGTGTTCTAAGGGGGGATAGACATGTCTCGCGTCGCTAAGAACCCCGTTAAGCTGCCATCTGGTGTCGAAGTCAAATTCGCTGGCCAGCAGCTTTCGGTGAAGGGTGCCAAAGGCACTCTCGAACTGAACGTTCACTCGTCTGTTGAAGTTACCGAAGAGTCTGGTGAGCTGCGTTTCGTCGCTCGCAATGGTGACCAGCAAGCTCGTGCCATGGCCGGTACTACCCGCGCTCTGGTCAACAACATGGTCCAAGGCGTAAGCCAAGGCTTCGAGCGTAAGCTCCAGCTGGTCGGTGTTGGTTACAAGGCACAGGCCAAAGGCACCGTCCTGAACCTGGCCCTGGGCTTCTCTCACCCAGTGGACTACGAACTGCCAGCCGGCATCACCGCTGAAACGCCTAGCCAGACCGACATCCTGATCAAGGGTATCGACAAGCAGCTGGTAGGTCAGGTGGCCGCTGAAATCCGCGGGTTCCGTCCGCCAGAGCCTTACAAAGGCAAGGGTGTGCGTTACGCGGACGAAGCAGTCCGTCGTAAAGAAGCCAAGAAGAAGTAGGGCCTAGCAAATGACCGACAAAAAAGTTATTCGACTGCGTCGCGCTCGCAAAGCACGTCTCAAGATGCACGAACTCGAAGTCGTGCGCCTGTGCGTGTTCCGCTCCTCGCAGCACATCTACGCCCAGGTCATTTCGGCCGACGGCAGCAAGGTTCTGGCAAGCGCCTCGACCTTGGACAAAGACCTGCGTGATGGCGCCACTGGCAACATCGACGCGGCCACTAAGGTTGGCAAGCTGGTAGCTGAGCGTGCGAAAGCCGCCGGTGTATCTCAAGTTGCCTTTGACCGTTCCGGCTTCAAGTACCATGGCCGCGTCAAAGCGCTGGCTGATGCTGCTCGTGAAGGCGGGCTGGAGTTCTAAGTTATGGCAAATAACGATCAAAAGCGCGACGAAGGCTACATCGAGAAGCTGGTTCAAGTTAACCGCGTAGCCAAAACCGTTAAAGGCGGCCGTATCTTCACCTTCACCGCGCTGACCGTGGTTGGTGATGGCAAGGGTCGCGTTGGTTTCGGCCGTGGCAAATCGCGCGAAGTACCTGCTGCGATCCAGAAAGCCATGGAAGCTGCTCGTCGCAACATGATCCAGGTTGACCTGAAGGGCACCACCCTGCAGTACGCCACCAAGGCTGCCCACGGCGCCTCGAAGGTTTACATGCAGCCTGCCTCGGAAGGTACCGGTATCATCGCCGGCGGCGCCATGCGTGCCGTCCTGGAAGTTGCTGGTGTTCAGAACGTCCTGGCCAAGTGCTACGGTTCGACCAACCCAGTGAACGTGGTTTACGCCACCTTCAAGGGTCTGAAAGCCATGCAATCTCCTGAGTCCATTGCTGCCAAGCGCGGCAAGAGCGTTGAGGAGATCTTCTAATCATGGCAACCGTAAAAGTAACGCTGATCAAGAGCGTCTCGGGCCGCCTGCCTAACCACAAACTGTGCGTTAAAGGTCTGGGTCTGCGTCGCATCGGTCACACTGTAGAAGTCCAGGATACTCCCGAGAACCGCGGGATGATCAACAAGGCTTACTACATGCTGAAGGTCGAGGGCTAATCGATGAAACTCAATGATCTGAGTCCAGCGCCGGGTTCCCGTCGCGAGAAGCATCGTCCAGGTCGTGGTATCGGTAGCGGTCTGGGTAAGACCGGCGGCCGTGGCCACAAGGGTCAGACCTCCCGTTCCGGTGGTTCGATCGCTCCTGGCTTCGAAGGCGGTCAACAGCCGCTGCACCGTCGTCTGCCGAAGTTCGGCTTCGTTTCCCTGAAAGCCATGGACCGCGCTGAAGTGCGTCTGTCCGAGCTGGCCAAAGTGGAAGGCGACGTGATCTCCGTGCAGTCCCTGAAGGATGCCAACGTGATCAACCAGCACATTCAGCGTGTGAAAATCATGCTGTCTGGCGAAGTTACTCGCGCAGTCACCATCAAGGGCATCGCAGCCACCAAGGGTGCGCGTGCGGCTATCGAAGCAGCTGGCGGCAAATTCGAGGAATAAATGGCTAAGCAAGGTGCTCTCTCTTCGCTCGGTAAGGGCGGGATGTCGGAACTCTGGGCTCGTCTGCGCTTTCTGTTCATGGCGATCATCGTCTATCGGATAGGTGCGCATATCCCGGTTCCTGGCATCAATCCAGACCGTCTGGCGGATCTGTTTCGGCAGAATGAGGGGACCATTCTTAGCTTGTTCAACATGTTTTCCGGTGGCGCGCTTGAGCGCATGAGCATCTTTGCACTGGGGATCATGCCGTACATCTCGGCATCGATCATCATGCAGCTGATGACGGCGGTCAGCCCGCAACTGGAGCAGTTGAAGAAGGAAGGTGAAGCTGGCCGTCGCAAGATCAGCCAGTACACCCGCTACGGCACCGTTATCCTGGCACTGGTTCAAGCCATTGGCATGTCCATTGGCCTGGCCAACCAGGGCGTGGCGTTTTCTGTAGGTCTCGGCTTCTATGTCGTTGCCGTCTCCACCTTCGTGGCAGGCGCGATGTTCATGATGTGGCTGGGCGAGCAGATCACCGAGCGCGGTGTGGGTAACGGTATCTCGATGTTGATCTTCGCAGGTATCGTTGCCGGTCTTCCGAGAGCAATCGGGCAGTCTTTCGAGTCTGCACGCACAGGCGATATCAACATTTTCGCCCTGGTCGCAATCGGTTTGCTTGCAGTAGCGATCATCGGTTTCGTGGTGTTCATTGAGCGTGGTCAGCGTCGTATCGCCGTTCACTACGCCAAGCGTCAGCAGGGCCGCAAGGTCTTTGCCGCGCAGACCAGCCACTTGCCGCTGAAGGTGAACATGGCGGGGGTTATCCCGGCCATTTTCGCGAGCAGCATTCTGCTGTTCCCGGCTTCGCTGGGTGCCTGGTTCGGTCAGTCCGAAGGTATGGGCTGGCTGCAGGACATCTCGCAGTCGATCGCTCCTGGTCAGCCGTTGAACATTCTGCTGTTTAGTGCAGGGATCATTTTCTTCTGCTTCTTCTACACAGCGTTGATGTTCAACCCGAAAGACGTAGCGGAAAACCTGAAGAAGTCCGGTGCCTTTATTCCGGGTATCCGTCCTGGTGAGCAGTCTGCGCGCTACATTGATGGCGTTCTGACTCGTTTGACCATGTTCGGTGCTCTTTACATGATGGCCGTCTGCCTTCTGCCCCAGTTCCTGGTGGTGGCAGCAAATGTGCCGTTCTACCTTGGCGGGACCTCGTTGCTGATTGTGGTAGTGGTTGTGATGGACTTCATGTCCCAAGTACAATCGCACCTCGTTTCGCACCAGTACGAATCCCTGATGAAGAAAGCCAACCTGAAAGGCTACGGCGGCAGCGGTCTGCTGCGCTGATACGCCCCTAAGGTTCGAGGAGTCGGTAATGAAAGTTCGTGCATCGGTGAAAAAGCTGTGCCGTAACTGCAAGATCATCCGTCGCGAAGGCGTCGTACGAGTGATCTGCAGCGCGGAACCGCGTCACAAACAGCGCCAAGGCTGAGTGTGATCTGCGCTTCAAACCCAGCAGCTAGTGTGCTGCTGGGTTGATTATTCGTTTCTACAGCGATATTATCTCGCGCCCTATTTCTTGGCTTCCGGGGCGTAGGTAGCTGTCAATTGGAGTCCCACTGAATGGCCCGTATTGCAGGCGTCAACATTCCAGATAACAAGCATACTGTTATCTCGCTGACCTACATCTATGGTGTCGGTCGCACAACTGCGCAGAAGATCTGTGCAGACGCTGGTGTCAACCCAGCCGCAAAGATCAAGGATCTGAGCGACGAGCAAATCGAAACCCTGCGTGGCGAAGTCGCGAAGTTCACCACCGAAGGTGACCTGCGTCGTGACATCAACATGAAGATCAAACGCTTGATGGACCTGGGCTGCTACCGTGGCCTGCGTCATCGTAAAGGTCTGCCGGTTCGCGGTCAGCGCACCAAGACCAACGCACGCACCCGTAAGGGCCCGCGTAAGCCGATCCGCAAGTAACCGCCCGGGAATATAGACATGGCAAAACCTGCTGCTCGTCCTCGTAAGAAAGTCAAAAAGACAGTGGTTGATGGCATCGCCCACATCCATGCGTCTTTCAACAACACCATCGTGACCATCACCGACCGTCAGGGCAATGCTCTGTCGTGGGCTACCTCCGGTGGTTCGGGTTTCCGTGGTTCGCGCAAATCCACCCCGTTCGCAGCCCAGATTGCTGCTGAGCGTGCTGGTCAAGCTGCGCTGGAATATGGTCTGAAGAACCTCGACGTCAACGTCAAGGGTCCAGGTCCAGGTCGTGAATCCGCCGTTCGTGCATTGAACAGCTGCGGCTACAAGATCGCCAGCATCACCGACGTGACGCCAATCCCGCATAACGGGTGCCGTCCGCCGAAGAAGCGTCGCGTGTAATCAGGAGACAGAAGAATGGCACGTTACATTGGTCCAAAATGCAAACTGTCTCGTCGTGAAGGCACCGACCTGTTCCTGAAGAGCGGCGTTCGCGCTCTGGAATCGAAGTGCAACATCGAAGCAGCCCCAGGTATCCACGGCCAGCGCCGTGGCCGTCAGTCCGACTACGGTACCCAGCTGCGCGAGAAACAAAAAGTCCGTCGTATCTACGGTGTTCTGGAGCGTCAGTTCCGCGGTTACTACCAAGCTGCTGCCTCGAAAAAAGGCGCAACCGGTGAGAACCTGCTGCAACTGCTCGAGTGCCGTCTGGATAACGTCGTTTACCGTATGGGCTTCGGCTCGACTCGTTCCGAGTCCCGTCAGCTGGTTTCGCACAAAGCGATCAGCGTCAACGGTAAGACTGTAAACATTCCATCCTACCAAGTTCGTCCGGGTGACGTGGTCGCGGTTCGCGAGAAGTCGCTGAACCAGCTGCGCATTGTTCAAGCCCTTGAACTGTGCGCCCAGCGTGGCCGCGTTGAGTGGGTAGACGTAGATTCCGCTAAGAAGTCGGGCGTTTTCAAGAACGTTCCAGCTCGTGGCGATCTGTCTGCCGACATCAACGAAAACCTGATTGTCGAGCTCTACTCCAAGTAAGGGCTAGAAAATAGGTGCATCCATGCAGATTTCGGTAAATGAGTTCCTGACTCCCCGCCATATTGATGTGCAGGTAGTCAGTCCGACCCGCGCCAAGATTACGCTCGAGCCTCTCGAGCGTGGTTTCGGCCATACCCTGGGCAACGCGCTGCGCCGCATCCTGTTGTCCTCCATGCCTGGCTGTGCAGTAGTCGAGGCCGAGATCGATGGCGTACTCCATGAGTACTCCGCGATCGAAGGTGTTCAGGAAGACGTAATTGAAATCCTGTTGAACCTGAAAGGCCTGGCTATCAAACTGCACGGTCGTGACGAAGTTACGCTGACCTTGTCGAAAAAGGGTTCGGGGGTGGTTACCGCTGCCGATATTCAGCTGGATCACGATGTCGAGATCGTCAACCCCGATCACGTAATCGCGAACCTGGCGTCCAACGGCGCCCTGAACATGAAGCTCACCGTAGCTCGTGGTCGCGGTTACGAGCCGGCTGACTCCCGTCAAACCGACGAAGACGAAAGCCGGAGCATTGGCCGTCTGCAGCTGGACGCTTCGTTTAGCCCGGTGCGTCGTATCGCCTATGTGGTCGAAAACGCCCGTGTTGAACAGCGTACCAACCTGGACAAGCTGGTCATTGATCTGGAAACCAACGGCACCCTGGATCCTGAAGAGGCTATCCGCCGCGCTGCGACCATCCTGCAACAGCAGCTGGCCGCGTTCGTCGACCTCAAAGGTGACAGCGAGCCTGTCGTAGTCGAGCAGGAAGACGAGATCGATCCGATCCTGCTGCGCCCGGTTGACGACCTGGAACTGACTGTACGTTCGGCCAACTGCCTCAAGGCGGAGAACATCTACTACATCGGCGACCTGATTCAGCGTACCGAAGTAGAGCTGTTGAAGACTCCTAACCTGGGCAAGAAGTCCCTGACCGAAATCAAGGACGTCCTGGCCTCTCGTGGTCTGTCTCTCGGCATGCGCCTCGACAACTGGCCGCCTGCAAGTCTTAAGAAAGACGACAAGGCGACCGCCTGATCGTCGTAATCACCGAACGTAGTGTTTGGTAAGGAATGAATCATGCGTCATCGTAAAAGTGGACGTCACCTGAGCCGTACCAGCTCTCACCGCAAGGCTATGTTCCAGAACATGGCAGTGTCGCTGATCGAGCACGAGCTGATCAAAACCACCCTGCCGAAAGCCAAGGAACTGCGCCGCGTTGCCGAGCCGCTGATCACCCTGGCCAAGGAAGACAGCGTTGCTAACCGTCGTCTGGCCTTCGACCGTACCCGTTCGAAGTCCGCTGTTGGCAAACTGTTCAACGACCTGGGCAAGCGTTACGCCACCCGTCAGGGCGGCTACCTGCGCATCCTGAAGTGCGGTTTCCGCGCTGGCGACAACGCGCCTATGGCGTATGTCGAGCTGGTTGATCGTCCGGTCGGCGGTGCTGTAGAAGCTGCTGAGTAAGACGTTCTGTCTGCTACAAAGAACCGGGCCTAGTGCCCGGTTTTTTGTGTCTGCATGTATTGTTTATTTCTATTGATACAAGTTATGTAATGAATTTGTTCTGAAACTACCGCTCGTCGATACTCCTTCTCAAGCCGTTTAGTCGGCACTCGAAGACCGATAAGGAGAGCCCATGAGCAAGATTCTCACCACCGCCAGCGGTGCACCTGTAGCCGACAACCAGAATTCCCGTTCCGCTGGCCCGCGCGGCCCGCTGCTGCTCGACGACTTCCACCTGATCGAGAAGCTCGCCCACTTCAACCGCGAGAACATCCCCGAGCGCCGTGTACACGCCAAAGGCTCCGGAGCCTACGGCACCTTTACCGTCACCCGCGATATCACCTCGTACACCAGCGCCAAGCTGTTCGAACAGATCGGCAAGCAGACCGAGACTTTCCTGCGCTTCTCGACGGTCGGTGGCGAGCGCGGCTCGGCGGATACCGAGCGCGACCCTCGTGGCTTTGCGGTGAAGTTCTACACCGAGGAAGGCAACTGGGACATCGTTGGCAACAACACGCCGGTGTTCTTCATCCGCGACCCGCTCAAGTTCCCGGACTTTATCCACACCCAGAAGCGCCACCCGCAAACCAACCTGAAGAACGCTCAGATGATGTGGGACTTCTGGTCGCACTCGCCTGAAGCACTGCACCAGGTCACCATCCTGTTCTCCGACCGTGGTATCCCGGACGGCTACCGGCACATGCACGGCTTCGGTAGCCACACCTACAGCCTGATCAATGCCCAAGGCGAGCGCACCTGGGTCAAATGGCACTTCAAGACCCAACAAGGCATCAAGAACCTGGCCCCGGCTGACGCAGCCCGCCTGGCCGGTACCGACCCGGACTACGCCCAGCGGGACCTGTTCGAGGCCATCGAGCGTGGCGACTTCCCGCGCTGGACCGTATGCATCCAGGTAATGAGTGAGGCCGAGGCGGCCAACCGCGATGAGAACCCGTTCGATGTGACCAAAACCTGGTCGCAGAAGGACTACCCGCTGATCGAAGTCGGTGTGCTGGAGCTCAACCGCAACCCGCTCAACTACTTCGCTGAAGTGGAGCAGGCTGCGTTCGGCCCGAGCAACATGGTTCCGGGTGTCGGCCTGTCGCCTGACCGCATGTTGCAGGGGCGCGTATTCGCTTACGCCGATGCACATCGCTACCGTGTGGGCACCAACCACCAGCAGCTGCCGGTAAACGCCCCGCGCAGCCCGGTAAACAGCTACCAGCGTGACGGTTCGATGGCCATGGGCAGCTACGGCAGTGCGCCGAACTATGAGCCCAACAGCTACGCCGATGCGCCAAAGCAGTCGCCACGCCATGCTGAACCCGCATTGGCTCTCAGCGGCGCGGCGGACCGCCACGACCACCGCGATGACAACGACTACTACAGCCACGCCGGGGCGTTGTTCCGCCTGATGAGTGATGAACAGAAGACTCTGCTGATCAGCAATATTGCCGGCACCATGGCGGGCGTGAGCGACGATGTGATCCAGCGTCAGTTGCAGTACTTCTTCAAGGCCGACCCAGCCTACGGCGAAGGTATCGCCAAGGCATTGGGCGTGAATCTCGCTTAAGTCGAAGTGATAAGTAGAACCGCCCTCATTTGGGCGGTTTTTCAATGAATATCACTACTGTTTAACCGATTTTTTGCTTCTAATTGCGCGGTTTTCAGTGACCTCGTGCAAAAGCTGGTTCACACTATGTGCATTAGTCGTTTTCACAGGGAGAATCAGGGCGATGCAAGGTCACCCGGACGTAATCAACTACCTCGTCACGTTGCTGAAGGGCGAACTGGCCGCACGCGACCAGTACTTCATCCACTCGCGTATGTACGAAGACTGGGGCTTGTCCAAGCTCTACGAGCGTATCAACCACGAGATGGAAGAAGAGACCCAGCACGCTGATGCCCTGATGCGCCGTATCCTGATGCTCGAAGGCACTCCCGACATGCGCGCGGACGACCTCGAAGTGGGCAGCACCGTGCCGGAAATGATCGAGGCCGATCTCAAGCTGGAGTACAAGGTGCGTGGCGCGCTGTGCAAAGGCATTGAGCTGTGCGAGTTGCACAAGGACTACATCAGCCGCGACATCCTGCGCGCGCAGCTGGCTGACACCGAAGAAGATCACACCTACTGGCTGGAGAAGCAGCAGGGCCTGATCAAGGCCATCGGCCTGGAGAACTACCTGCAGTCGCAGATGTAAGTTATCCACAGCTTCACGAAAAAGCCCCTGGCACCAACGGTACCAGGGGCTTTTTCATGTCACCGGCAACTGTCAGGCCCGGTCACGCTCCAGCAGTGGCTTGAGGTAATGCCCGGTATACGACTGCTTCATCTTGGTCAGTTCTTCCGGCGTACCACAGGCGATGATCTGCCCACCCTTGGATCCGCCTTCCGGCCCCAGGTCCACCAGCCAGTCGGCGGTCTTGATTACATCCAGGTTGTGCTCGATCACCACCACGGTGTTGCCGTGGTCACGCAGGCGATGCAGCACGTCCAGCAGTTGCTGGATGTCGGCGAAGTGCAGGCCGGTGGTCGGCTCGTCGAGGATGTACAAGGTCTTGCCGGTGTCGCGTTTGGACAGCTCACGGGACAGCTTCACCCGTTGCGCCTCACCACCAGATAGCGTGGTCGCCGACTGCCCCAGCTTGATGTACGAAAGCCCCACGTCCATCAGCGTCTGCAGCTTGCGCGCCAGCGCCGGTACCGCATCGAAGAACTCGCGGGCATCCTCGATGGTCATTTCCAGCACCTCGTGGATGTTCTTGCCCTTGTACTTGATCTCCAGGGTTTCGCGGTTGTAGCGCTTGCTCTTGCACACGTCGCACGGCACGTAGATGTCCGGCAGGAAGTGCATCTCGACCTTGATCAGGCCGTCGCCCTGGCAAGCCTCGCACCGGCCGCCCTTGACGTTGAACGAGAAGCGCCCCGGGCCGTAGCCGCGCGAGCGCGATTCCGGCACGCCGGAGAACAGCTCGCGAATCGGCGTGAAGATGCCGGTGTAGGTCGCCGGGTTCGAGCGCGGCGTGCGGCCGATCGGGCTCTGGTCGATGTCCACCACCTTGTCCAGATGCTGCAGGCCGTCCATGCTGCTGTGCGGCGCGGCCTCCAGGCTGCTCGCGCCGTTGAGGGCAGTGGCGGCGAGCGGGAACAGGGTGTTGTTGATCAGCGTCGACTTGCCCGAGCCGGACACGCCGGTCACGCAGGTCAGCAGGCCGATCGGGATTTCCAGGTCGACGTTCTGCAGGTTGTTGCCGCGCGCGCCTTTGAGCTTGAGCTGCAGCTTCTTGTCGCGCGGGGTGCGCTGGGCCGGCACGACGATCTTCTTGCGCCCGGACAAGTACTTGCCGGTCAGCGAATCAGGGTGGTCCATGACCTCCTGCGGCGAACCCTCGGCGACAATCTGGCCACCGTGCACACCGGCACCCGGGCCGATGTCCACCACGTAGTCGGCCAGGCGGATGGCGTCCTCGTCGTGTTCTACCACGATCACGGTGTTACCCAGGTCGCGCAGGTGGTTGAGGGTGGCCAGCAGGCGGTCGTTGTCCCGTTGATGAAGACCGATGGACGGCTCATCAAGGATGTACATCACCCCGACCAGGCCGGCACCGATCTGGCTGGCCAGGCGGATACGCTGGGCTTCACCGCCAGACAGCGTATCGGCACTGCGGTCGAGGGTCAGGTAGTCGAGGCCGACGTTGACCAGGAACTGCAGGCGCTCGCAGATCTCCTTGAGGATCTTCGCCGCGATCTCGCCGCGGCGGCCGGTCAGGGTCAGGTCACCGAAGTAGTTGCTGGCTTCACCAATCGGCAGGTTGGTCACCGCCGGCAGGGTCTTCTCGCCAACCCACACATGGCGGGCTTCGCGGCGCAGGCGGGTGCCACGGCAGTCCGGGCAGGGCTGGGTGCCGAGGAATTTGGCCAGCTCTTCACGCACGGTGGCCGACTCGGTTTCGCGGTAGCGGCGCTCCAGGTTCGGCACGATGCCTTCGAACGGATGCGAGCGCTTGACGATATCGCCACGGTCGTTGAGGTACTTGAAGTCGACGCTCTGCTTGCCGCTGCCCTGCAGGATCACCTTCTGGTGCTCGGCTGACAGTTGGCCGAACGGCTCCTCCAGGCTGAAGCCATAATGCGCGGCCAGCGAGCCAAGCATCTGGAAGTAGTAAACGTTGCGCCGGTCCCAGCCGCGAATCGCACCTTCGGCCAGGGTCAGCTCGCTGTTGACCAGGCGCTTGGTGTCGAAGAACTGCTTCACGCCCAGGCCGTCGCAGGTCGGGCAGGCGCCGGCAGGGTTGTTGAAGGAGAACAGCTTCGGCTCCAGTTCGCTGATCGCGTGGCCGCACAGCGGGCAGGCGAAGCGTGCCGAGAAGATCATCTCTTCACCTGGCTCGTCGTCCATGGGCGCCACCAGGGCGATGCCGTCGGCCAGCTTCAGCGCGGTCTCGAACGACTCGGCCAGGCGCTGCTGCAGGTCGGCGCGGACCTTGAAACGGTCCACCACTACGTCGATGCTGTGCTTTTTCTGCTTGTCCAGCTTGGGCAGTTCGTCCAGCTCATACAGCTTGCCGTTGACCCGCGCACGGACGAAGCCCTGTGCGCGCAGCTCGTCGAACACCGCCAGGTGTTCGCCCTTGCGCTCGCGCACCACCGGGGCCAGCAGCATCAGCTTGCTGCCTTCCGGGCGTTCCAGCACCAGGTCGACCATCTGGCTGATCGTTTGCGCTTCCAGCGGAATGTCGTGGTCCGGGCAGCGTGGCGTACCCACGCGGGCATACAGCAGGCGCAGGTAATCGTAGATCTCGGTGATGGTGCCCACCGTGGAGCGGGGGTTGTGCGACGTCGACTTCTGCTCGATGGAAATGGCCGGCGACAGGCCTTCGATGGTGTCGACGTCGGGCTTTTCCATCATCGACAGGAATTGCCGGGCATAGGCCGAGAGCGATTCCACGTAGCGGCGCTGGCCCTCGGCGTAGAGGGTGTCGAACGCCAGGGACGACTTGCCGGATCCGGACAGGCCGGTGATCACGATCAGCTTGTCCCGCGGCAGGGTCAGGTCGATGTTCTTCAGGTTGTGGGTACGCGCCCCACGAATCAGGATCTTGTCCACTGCGGCCTCGCTTGGCGGGCATAAACAAGGAAGTATACGGCGCGCTGCCAGTACGCGGCAAAGCGTCGCGTAGATGCCGTCAAGCTGTCGGACTGATAGAATCGCCGCCGGTTCACACGAGGTTTATCCATGCACGACACCCACAACGAGCGCATGAGCAGCGGCGAAACCCGCGCTGCTAGCGGCCTGGCCCTGGTCTTTGCCTTTCGTATGCTGGGCATGTTCATGGTCTTGCCGGTGCTGGCCACCTACGGCATGGACCTGGCCGGCGCCACGCCCGCGCTGATCGGCCTGGCCATTGGCGCCTATGGCCTGACCCAGGCAGTGTTGCAGATCCCGTTCGGGATGATTTCCGACCGCATTGGCCGCCGCCCGGTCATCTACCTGGGGCTGGTGGTCTTCGCCCTGGGCAGCCTGTTGGCGGCCCAGGCAGACTCCATCTGGGGGGTAATCGCCGGGCGTATCCTGCAGGGTGCAGGGGCGATTTCCGCGGCAGTCATGGCTTTGCTCTCGGACCTGACCCGCGAGCAGCACCGGACCAAAGCGATGGCGATGATCGGCATGAGCATCGGCTTGTCGTTCGCCGTGGCCATGGTTATCGGCCCATTGCTCACGAGCCACTTCGGCTTGTCAGGATTGTTCCTGGCCACCGCAGGACTTGCCCTGGTCGGCATCCTGCTGATTGCCTTCGTCGTCCCCAATACACACAGCACCTTGCAGCACCGCGAGTCGGGTGTGGCGCGCCAGGCGCTCGGCCCGACCCTGCGTCATCCGGACCTTCTGCGCCTGGATGCGGGCATTTTCATCCTCCACGCCATCCTCATGGCCAGCTTCGTCGCGCTGCCTCTGGCATTCGTCGAACGCGGCGGCCTGCCCAAGGAACAGCACTGGTGGGTGTACCTGACCGCGCTGCTGATCTCATTTTTTGCAATGATCCCGTTCATCATCTACGGCGAAAAAAAGCGCAAGATGAAACGTGTGTTGGCCGGTGCGGTCAGTGTGCTGCTGCTGACGGAAGTGTTCTTCTGGCAGTGGGCTGACGGTTTGCGCGGACTGGTGATTGGCACCGTGGTATTCTTTACCGCATTCAACCTGCTGGAGGCTTCGTTGCCTTCGCTGGTGAGCAAGGTGTCGCCTGCTGGTGGCAAGGGGACGGCGATGGGGGTGTACTCCACCAGCCAGTTCCTCGGCGCCGCCCTGGGAGGAATCCTCGGTGGCTGGCTGTTCCAGCACGGTGGGCTGAACATGGTGTTCCTTGGTTGCGCAATCCTGTGTGCCATCTGGTTGGTCGTCGCCTTGCGCATGAACGAGCCGCCGTATGTGACCAGTTTGCGCATGCCGCTGACGCCAGAGGCAGTTCGGGAAGCCGGCTTGACCGAGCGCCTGATGGCCGTGCCGGGTGTGACCGACGCCGTGGTGGTGGCAGATGAAGCCGCCATCTATATCAAACTGGATACGAAAATTTTGGACCGTGCGACCCTCGAGCGACTGGTGAATCCAGCCTCTTCGGCGTGCGAAGCCTAGGAGAACGTTATGGCCCGTGGGGTTAACAAAGTCATTCTGGTCGGCACCTGTGGCCAGGATCCCGAAGTCCGCTACCTGCCCAACGGTAACGCCGTGACCAACCTGAGCCTGGCTACCAGCGAGCAGTGGACCGACAAGCAGTCGGGCCAGAAGGTCGAGCGTACCGAGTGGCACCGTGTGTCGCTGTTCGGCAAGGTCGCCGAAATTGCCGGCGAATACCTGCGCAAAGGCTCGCAGTGCTACATCGAAGGCAAGCTGCAGACCCGCGAGTGGGAAAAGGACGGCATCAAGCGTTACACCACCGAGATCATCGTCGACATCAACGGCACCATGCAGCTGCTCGGCGGTCGTCCGCAGGGCCAGCAGCAGGGCGGTGACCCGTACAATCAGGGTGGCGGCAACTACAACCAGGGTGGCGGTCAGCAGCAACAGTACAACCAGGCTCCGCCACGCCAGCAGGCTCAGCGCCCGCAGCAGCAACAGCGCCCGGCGCCGCAGCAGCCAGCACCGCAGCCAGCGGCTGACTTTGACAGCTTCGATGATGATATTCCGTTCTGATTGAACGGTCTGGCGTCTGGCTGGAACAAAAAACCCAGGGCATTTGCCCTGGGTTTTTTTATGCCTGCCGTCTCAACGCTCGTAGGGTCAATTCAATAAAACAGCCGTGGCTCTGGCGAATCCAGCAGGCTCGCCAGTTTGGTCAGGGCAAAGCCCAGCTCCTGGCGGCTGGGGGCCATCAAGGCAATGCGCACCCCACATGTGGCGTGGCTGCGCTCGGGCAGGAACTGGCTGCCACTGACCACCGTGACGCCATTGTTGCGCGCCAGATTGGCGAACTCGTCGCTGGTCCAGGGCTCGGGCAGCTCCAGCCAGATGTGGAAGCTGTTGGGTTGGCTGCGGATCTTGTACTTGCCGAGGATCTCGCACGCCATATGCTGGCGGGCAGCGGCCTCCTCGCGCTGCACCTGCACCAACTGGTCGGCCATGCCACTGTTGATCAGGTTGCTGGCCAGCTGGGCCATCAGCGGCGATGGCATCCAGACGCTGCTGCGGACCATCGACGACAGCCGCGAGAGGGTTTGCGGCGGGGCGTACAGGTAGCCGATGCGCAGCGCCGGCAGCACGCTTTTGGACAGGCTGGTGAGGTAAACCGAGCGCTCAGGGGCATAGGCGGCAAGCGGCTGGTAATCCGGGGCGGGTTCGAGAAAGCCGTAGATGTCGTCATCGACGATGAACAGGTCGAACTCGCGAGCGATTTGCGCAATGGCCTCGCGCCGCGCGTGGGGCATGATCGAGTTGGTCGGGTTCTGGTGCGTCGTGACGCAAACCAGCAGCGAAGGGCGATGTTGCAGGCATGCCGCACGCAGGGCCTCGGGAATCAGGCCGAACTCGTCCACGGCCACGCCACGCAAGCGACGGCCCATGCTGTGGGCCAGGGAGATGATGCCTGGGTAGCAGAACGACTCGCACAGCACCACATCATCGCTCTTCGACAGGCTGCTGATGGCCACCAGCAAACCATGCTGGGCGCCGGACGTCAGCACCACCTGCTGCCAGCGGGCTTCGGGTAGCCAACGCCTGATCCAGGCCGCGCCGGCCTGCTTGTGCGTCGCATGGCCGCCCTCGGTGACATAGTCCAGCACCTGGGCCAGGTCGGGCGCCTCGGCCAGCTCGTTGATGGCGCCGCGCAGCCAGTCGGTCATGTGGGCGTCATTGGGCTTGATGATCGACAGGTCGATCTGCCCGCTGTCGCGCTCGGCGCTGACGGCCAAGGGCCGCACAGGCGCAGGCGGGGCAGGGGGCTGCGCCTGACGCTGCGGCAGCACGAAAGTCCCGCGCCCGACTTCGCCCACCACCAGGCCGCGCTTGGCGGCTTCGTCATAGGCTCGGCCGATGGTGCCGGGCGTCACGTCCAGTGACTCGGCCAGGTCCTTGAGGGTTGGCAAGCGTTCGCCAGCCACCAGCCGGCCGCTGCCGATGTCCTGTTCCAGGGCGTCGGCGATCATCAGGTAGACCGGCTGCGCCAGGTCGCTGTAGTGAGGAACCCACATAGAAATGGCACCAGAATCTGCGAGAACGCGGAAGCCTAGCACGAATGGTCTGATGGAAGTAATTGTGTTTTCTTACACGTAAATTACCTCGATTGAATCGCATCGATCTTCTGGTCGCAGGCTTCGAGATGCGACGCTTACCGGAGCTCAAGCAGCTTGGGCTCCGACAGTCGCACGTTGAAAAATCAGAAACCTTTTGAAATCAATGGTTTGATCTGATCAATGCAATCGTCTCTCGGTACGCAAGATAAAAGACATTGAGTCGATGTTATTTTTGTAATTACAATGATTGCGTCGATTCAATGCGCTAGCCTTTCCCCGGCTTCTGTCGCTCAATCGTCCCGCTGTGACCGGCTTCATAAAACATAAACATCTGCCGCCGACACCGACTGGCCTCAGGCCAGCAACATGGAATATCACTGCAAATGGAAAGTGCACACCTGCATCAAGGCGCCGAGCTTCAAGCCTCACTGGAGATCCGTCTGCCCTGGGTCATCTCCAGCGCCTGGCAAACCCTGCTGAACAACACACCGCTTGACTTCGAGACAAGCAAGGAACTCTATCCACAGCTCAAGGACCAGGCACAGGACGTGCTGGGCAAGGCGCTGTGCCAACAGATCCGTGGCTTTGTCGCGGATCCGTACCTGACCAGCATGATCGTGCGCAATTGCCCGCGTGACCGTGATGTCCCGCCCACGCCTTATTCCGGCGTGCTCAGCCCGCGCAGCACGCCAATTGCGTGCCTGGTCAGCCTGACCATGCAGAGCCTGATGGGGATCAACCCGGTGGTTTACGAGGGCGAAAACGATGGCCGGCTGTTCCGCCATGTGATTCCGTCGCGCCATTCATCCAGCCACAAGAGCTCCCATGGCTCGCGGCTGCGCTTCTCCTATCACGTGGACAACCCGGACCTGCCGCTGTCCTCCGAGCCCCTTGGCGTCGCTTCGTGCTGCCCGGAGTACCTGTCGTTCTTCGGCATGCGCTGCGACCCGCGCATCAGTACCACACTGGTCAGCCTCGATGCCGTGGTGGCGGCACTGCCCGCGACCACCGTGCGCGAACTGTGCCTGCCACAGTTCGAGATCCGCCGGCCGGACTCCTTTAGCGGTAACCGCCGTTGCACCGCCGAACTCCCGGTCCTGGTGCGTGGCCATGCTGGTGAGTGGTTGTGCCGTTTCGACAGCGAGAACACCCACGGTCTCAACCTGCGGGCCGAGCAGGCGCTGGCCAGCCTGCGCAGCGTGCTGGAAACCCGTCGCTTCGATGAGCCGCACCTGCTGCTGCCGGGCGACTTCATGGTCTTCAAGAACCAGCGTGTGCTGCATGCCCGCGACGGTTTCGAGCCACAGAACGATGGCGCCGACCGCTGGCTGCTGCGCCTGTTCGCGGTCAATGACCTGAACCGCGTGCATTTCGCCCGGGCCGACAACCTTTACGAAGTTCTCTCCTGATTTCTTACTGACTCGACGGACGTACCGATATGGAACTGTTAGGCACCTTCTGGGCGGAACACTGGTTACTGGCGATCCTGATGCTGGGCGCTATCGCATTCGTTGCAGGCTTTGTCGACAGCATCGCCGGTGGGGGCGGGCTGTTCCTGGTGCCGGGCTTTCTGTTGGTGGGCATGCCACCGCAGGTTGCCTTGGGGCAGGAGAAGCTGGTCAGCACCCTGGGTACCCTTGCGGCCATCCGCAACTTCCTGGCCAACAGCAAGATGGTCTGGCAGGTGGCGCTGGTCGGGGTGCCGTTTTCATTGCTCGGGGCTTACCTGGGCGCGCACCTGATCGTGTCGATCCCCCAGGAAACCGTAGGCAAGATCATCCTGGCGCTGATCCCGTTCGGCATCCTCATCTTCCTCACCCCCAAGGACCGCCCGGTGGAGGAGCGCGAGCTGTCGCCGCGCATGCTGTATACCGTGGTTCCGCTGACCTGCCTGGCCATTGGCTTCTACGACGGCTTCTTCGGCCCCGGCACCGGCAGCATGTTCATCATCGCGTTCCACTACCTGCTGCGCATGGACCTGGTCTCCAGCTCCGCCAACTCCAAGACGTTCAACTTCGCCTCGAACATCGGCGCCCTGGTGGCGTTCGTCATGGCGGGCAAGGTCGTTTACCTGCTGGCGCTACCGCTGGTGGCCTGCAACATCCTCGGCAACCACCTGGGCAGCGCCCTGGCCCTGCGCAAAGGCAATGAAGTGGTGCGCAAGGCGTTGGTGTTCTCGATGCTCTGCCTGTTTACCAGCCTGGGTGTGAAGTACCTGGCCTGAAACCTCCAAAGGAGATAACTGATGAAAACTGCATTCGTGACCGGCGCTTCTTCGGGCTTTGGCCGGGCCATTTGCCGCACCCTGATCGGCAAGGGTTACCGTGTGATCGGCGCTGCCCGGCGCATGGACAAGCTGCAAACGCTGGAGGCCGAGCTGGGCGTCAATTTCATTGCGCTGGCGCTGGACGTCACCGACCCGCTGTCGATCGAGGCGGCCTTCGAACAAGTCCGCGACGCGTCGCTGCAGATTGACCTGCTGGTGAACAATGCCGGGCTGGCGCTGGGTGTCGACCGTGCCCAGGCCAGCAGTAGCGAGAACTGGCAGCAGATGATCGACACCAACATCACCGGCCTGGCCATGGTGACCCACAAGGTGCTGCCACAGATGGTGGAGGCCGACAGTGGCATGATCATCAACATGGGGTCGATCGCCGGCACTTATCCGTACCCGGGCGGCAATGTTTACGGCGCCAGCAAGGCCTTCGTCCGCCAGTTCAGCCTCAACCTGCGCGCCGACCTGGCAGGCACCCGTGTGCGGGTGAGCAACATCGAACCAGGCTTGTGCTCGGGCACCGACTTCTCGGTGGTGCGCCTGAACGGTGATCTGGACGCTGTGCAAGCGCTCTACCGCGACGTGGAGGCCCTCCTGCCGGAAGACATCGCCGCCACGGTGGCCTGGATTGCCGAGCAGCCGGGGCATGTGAATATCAATATCGTCGAGATCATGCCGGTGGCCCAGAGCAGTGCAGCACTGAATGTGGCGCGTAACCTGCCGCGGTGTTGAATGGCGTATGCGCTGACCCACGTCATCGCACCTTCCCGATTCTTGACTAGTCTTACCTATTGGCGGCCATCAAAAAGCCGCCACCGTGACTACCAAGAGGCGCCGGCCATGTTCCGTGCGTCCAAATCTGATCAGGAGTGCACGATGGATCTCAACCGTCGGCAGTTCTTCAAGGTCGCCGCCGTCGGCCTTGGAGGCTCGAGCCTGGCGGCGTTGGGCATGGCCCCGACGCCGGCCTTCGCCGAGCAAGTGCGTCACTTCAAGCTGGCGCACACCAAAGAAACCCGCAACACCTGCCCCTACTGCTCGGTCGGCTGCGGCCTGATCATGTACAGCCAGGGTGATGCGGGCAAGAACGTCAAACAGAACATCATCCACATCGAAGGCGACGCCGATCACCCGGTCAACCGCGGCACCTTGTGCCCGAAAGGCGCCGGGCTGCTCGACTTTATCCACAGCCCGAGCCGCCTCAAGTACCCCGAAATGCGCAAGCCGGGCAGCAACGAGTGGGTGCGGGTCAGCTGGGACGAGGCGCTCGACCGCGTTGCCGACCTGATGAAAAAGGACCGCGACGCCAACTTCATCGAGAAGAACGCCCAGGGACAAACGGTGAACCGCTGGCTCACCACCGGTTTCCTAGCTGCTTCCGCCGCCTCCAGCGAGGCTGGCTACCTGACCCACAAGGTCGTCCGCGCTACAGGCATGCTGGGGTTCGATAACCAGGCACGTGTCTGACATGGCCCGACGGTGGCAAGTCTTGCCCCGACGTACGGCCGTGGCGCCATGACCAACCACTGGTCCGATATCGCCAACGCGAATCTGGTCCTGGTGATGGGTGGCAACGCAGCAGAAGCGCATCCGTGCGGCTTCAAATGGGTGACCGAGGCCAAGGCGCACAACCAGGCGCGGCTGATCGTGGTCGACCCACGGTTTACCCGTACCGCTTCGGTGGCGGACTACTACGCGCCGATCCGTACCGGTACCGACATCGCCTTCATGGGCGGGCTGATCAATTACCTGCTGAGCAACGACAAGATCCAGCACGAGTACGTGCGCAACTACACCGACGTATCGTTCATCGTCAAAGAAGGCTATGGCTTCGAGGACGGGCTGTTCAGCGGCTACGACGAGGCCAAGCGCGTGTATGCGGATAAATCCGGCTGGGGCTACGAGCTGGGCGAGGACGGCTTCGCCAAGGTCGACCCGACCCTGCAGCATCCACGCTGCGTTTACCAGCTGATGAAGCAGCATTACAGCCGCTACACCCCAGAACTGGCCAGCATGACCTGCGGCATGCCGCAGGACGCCATGATGAAGGTCTGGGAGGAGATCGCCACCTGCTCGGTACCGGGCAAGACCATGACGATCCTCTACGCACTCGGCTGGACGCAGCACTCCATTGGCGCTCAGATCATCCGCAGTGCGGCCATGGTCCAGCTGCTGCTGGGCAACGTCGGCA
Organism: Pseudomonas sp. TWI628; assembly: GCF_039673865.1. Lineage (NCBI taxonomy): Bacteria > Pseudomonadati > Pseudomonadota > Gammaproteobacteria > Pseudomonadales > Pseudomonadaceae > Pseudomonas > Pseudomonas sp. TWI628. Next base: position 47,716 of record NZ_JBDJMM010000036.1, read on the forward strand.
TGCCTGGCGGCGGGGTCAACGCCCTGCGCGGGCACTCCAACATCCAGGGCCTGACCGACCTCGGCCTGCTGTCCAACTCGTTGCCGGGTTACCTGACCCTGGCTGGCGACGCCGAGCAGGACTACGCCACCTACATCGACAAGCGCGCTTCCAAGCCGCTGCGCCCGGGGCAGCTGTCGTACTGGCAGAACTACGGCAAGTTCCACGTGAGCCTGATGAAGGCCTGGTACGGGCCCAACGCCACGGCGGAAAACAACTGGGGCTATGACTGGCTGCCCAAGCTCGATGTGCCGGCGTACGACGTGCTGCGCATGTTCGAAATGATGAGCCAGGGCAAGGTCAACGGCTACATGTGCCAGGGCTTCAACCCGATCGCCGCGCTGCCGGACAAGAACCGCGTTACCGCGGCGCTCGGCAAGCTCAAGTGGCTGGTGATCATGGATCCGCTGGCCACCGAGACTTCGGAGTTCTGGCGTAATGCCGGGCCGTTCAACGATGTCGACACGGCCAATATCCAGACCGAGGTGATCCGCCTGCCCACCACCTGCTTCGCCGAGGAAGATGGCTCGCTGGTCAACAGCAGCCGCTGGCTGCAGTGGCACTGGAAAGGCGCCGATGGCCCGGGCGAGACCCGCACCGACGTGCAGATCATGAGCGAGCTGTTCATGCGCCTGCGTCATCGTTACCAGGCCGAAGGTGGTGCCTACCCTGATGCGATGTTGAACATCCACTGGCCGTACAAGATCCCTGAAGAGCCGTCGCCGGAGGAGCTGGCCAAGGAGATGAACGGCTGGGCGGTCACCGACTTCACCGACGCCAGCGGTGCCACGCTCAAGGCCGGCCAGCAGCTGGCAGGCTTCGGCCAGCTCAAGGACGACGGCAGCACCGCGTCCGGCTGCTGGATCTTCGCCGGCTGCTGGACCGAGCAGGGCAACCAGATGGCCCGGCGCGACAACAGCGACCCGTATGGCATGCACCAGGTGCAGAACTGGGCCTGGGCCTGGCCGGCCAACCGCCGCATCCTCTATAACCGCGCCTCCAGCGACCCGCAAGGCAAGCCGTGGGACCCGGAGAAGAAGCGCTTGGTATGGTGGAACGGCAAGGCCTGGACCGGCACCGACGTGCCAGACTTCAAGGTCGACTCGCCGCCAGAAGCGGGGATGAACCCGTTCATCATGAACCCCGAAGGCGTGGCGCGCTTCTTCGCCATCGACAAGATGGCCGAAGGCCCGTTCCCCGAGCACTACGAGCCGTTCGAGACGCCGATTGGCATCAACCCGCTGCACCCGCAGAACAAGAAGGCCACCAGCAACCCGGCCGGGCGGATCTTCGATTCGGTGTGGGACACCCTCGGCACGCACGACGAGTTCCCGTACGCGGCGACCACCTACCGGCTGACCGAGCACTTCCACTTCTGGAGCAAGCACTGCCGCCTCAACGCCATCGCCCAGCCCGAGCAGTTCGTCGAGATCGGCGAGGTGCTGGCCAACGAGAAAGGCATCAAGGCCGGTGACCGGGTGCGGGTGTCGAGCAAGCGTGGGCACATCGATGCGGTGGCGGTGGTGACCAAGCGGATTCGCCCGCTGCAGGTCAACAACCAGACCGTGCACCAGATCGGCATCCCGCTGCACTGGGGCTTCACCGGGACCACGCGGCATGGCTACCTGACCAACACCCTGGTGCCGTTCCTCGGTGACGGCAACACCCAGACGCCGGAGTCCAAGTCGTTCCTCGTCAAAGTGGAGAAACTCTGATGGCCAGCCAAGACATCATCGCCCGCTCGGCCACCACCACCGTTCCGCCTTCGGTACGCCAGCTGGAAGAGGTCGCTAAGCTGATCGACACCACCAAGTGCATCGGTTGCAAGGCCTGCCAGGTGGCGTGTTCGGAGTGGAACGAGTTGCGTGACGAGGTCGGCCACAATCACGGCACCTACGACAACCCCCAGGACCTCACCGCCGAGACCTGGACCCTGATGCGTTTCACCGAGCATGAGCGCGACGACGGCAACCTGGAGTGGCTGATCCGCAAGGACGGCTGCATGCACTGCGCCGACCCAGGCTGCCTGAAGGCCTGCCCGAGCCCGGGCGCGATCATCAAGCACGCCAACGGCATCGTCGACTTCAACCAGGACCACTGCATCGGCTGTGGCTACTGCATCACCGGCTGCCCGTTCAACATCCCGCGTATCTCGCAGAAGGACCACAAGGCATACAAGTGCACCCTGTGTTCCGACCGGGTGAGCGTGGGCCTGGAGCCGGCCTGCGTGAAGACCTGCCCGACCGGGGCGATCGTGTTCGGCAGCAAGGACGAGATGAAGGTGCATGCCGCCGAGCGCATCGTCGACCTCAAGTCGCGCGGTTACGACCAGGCCGGGCTGTACGACCCGGACGGCGTCGGCGGCACCCACGTGATGTATGTACTGCACCATGCCGACACGCCGAAACTGTATGCCGGCCTGCCGGACCAGCCGGTAATCAGCCCGCTGGTGGGGTTGTGGAAGGGCTTCACCAAGCCCCTGGCGCTGCTGGCCATGGGCGCTGCGGTGCTGGCCGGGTTCTTCCACTACGTGCGGGTTGGCCCGCAGCGGGTGGAAGAGGACGAACACCCCACACCGCCGGACGAAAGCGTGCATCAGGTGGACCCTGCGGTGCATGTCTATGACCCGACCAAGCCCGGTGGGCAAGGGGAGCAGCGGCCATGAACGACAACAAACCCATCCTGCGCTACAACGCCAACGAGCGGACCAACCACTGGATCGTCGCCATCCTGTTCATGACGGCGGGGCTCTCCGGGCTGGCGCTGTTCCACCCGGCACTGTTCTGGCTCAGCCATCTGTTCGGCGGCGGGCCATGGACGCGCATCCTGCACCCGTTCCTGGGCGTGGCGATGTTCGTGTTCTTCCTCGGCTTGGTGCTGCGCTTCTGGCGCGCCAACTTTATCACCGCCAACGACCGCCTGTGGCTGCGCCGCGTGGACCGGGTGATGCTGAACAAGGAGGAGGGCGTGCCGCCGATCGGCAAGTACAACGCCGGGCAGAAGCTGTTGTTCTGGACCCTGCTGGCGTGCATGTTGGTGTTGCTGCTCAGCGGCGTGGTGATCTGGCGCGCGTATTTCAGCCAGCTGTTCGGTATCGAGGTCATTCGCCTGTCGGCGCTGGCCCATGCCCTGGCGGCGTTCGTGCTGATCCTCAGCATCATCGTGCACATCTACGCCGGTATCTGGATCAAGGGCTCGATCGGCGCCATGCTGCATGGCTGGGTCAGCCGCGCCTGGGCACGCAAGCACCATGAGTTGTGGTACCGCGAAGTGACCGGCGACAAGACGCCGGGCAATCACGGACGAAAAGAAGGATGAGCGCTTGAGCACGATTCTCGAACCCGGGCAGATCGAAGCGTCGGCAGTGATGCCGCCGTTTCTGCATCTGCCGCCTGGCAATCTGTTTGCACTGCGCGCAGCGCGCCTGGAACACCTGGCTGAGGGCAATGCGCTTGGCGACTACCTGCTGCTGATCGCTCAGCTGTGCAGCGTCCAGCAGCAGCTTGTGGATAACCCTCCCGGCGGTTTGCCGGTGGCTGAGGAGCGTCAGCGCCTGTGCATAAGTCATGGGCTGCCGCCGTTGGCAGCCGACAGCCTGGTGCGTGAGGGGCCGTGGCTGGTCTGGTTGCAGGCCTTGCTCACGCACTTCGACAGCGAGGCCAGTGGCGCGCTGGGTGAGGCGCTGCAAGCCCTGCGCGACAGTGACGATAGCCAGCGCAAGGGCTGGGGCATCGCCTTGCTCGGCGGGCAATACGATGCGGTGCCGGCGGCACTGGTACCGTTCATTGGCGCCGCCTTGCAGGCCGCCTGGTCGAGCTGGTTGCTGGCGCTGCCAGCCCCTGAACTCAAGCCAGCCGGTAGTCTGGCGCAGTGCCCGGCCTGTGGTTCGCCGGCGATGGCCGGGGTGGTGCGCAACCGCGGCAAGCACAACGGCCTGCGTTACCTGGCCTGTTCCCTGTGTGCCTGTGAGTGGCATGTGGTGCGGGTCAAATGCGTGTATTGCGAGTCGAGCAAGGATTTGCGTTACACCAGCCTCGAAGACGACCGGCACGCGCCGGGCAAGGCGCCGCTACGGGCCGAGTGCTGCCCGGAATGCGAAAGCTACCTGAAGCAGAATTATCTGGAAAACGATGCGGCGGCAGAGCCACTGGCCGACGACCTGGCCAGCCTGGCGCTGGATATTCGCCTGGACGAGGAGGGCTTCCATCGCCTGGCACCCAACCTGATGCTCGCGCCGGGTAGTGGGTGAGTGTCTACACTGTAATACCGAGTCGCCTGCTTCGCGGGTAAACCCGCTCCTACAGGTACAGCGCAAATTTGAAGGCTGGCGCTGTATGTGTAGGAGCGAGGTTACCCGCGAAGAGGCCAGTACAGACAACGGAACCGTCCAAGGTAGTACTCTGCATGCCCTCCAGCCTAGCCAGCGACACCCCACGCCTGCCCTCCATCGACACCCTCCTGCGCCACCCGGCCTGCCTTCCGCTGATCGACCGCCACGGTCGCGACGCCGTGCTGGCCACCCTGCGTCAGTTGCTCGACGACCTGCGTGAGCCCGCCCGCAGCGGCCAGCTCAACGCCGCCGAACTGGCCTCTGAAATCCTCCTCGGCCGTGCCGGCGAACGCCTGTCGATCCAGCAACGCAGCCAGGTCCGCCGCGTGTTCAACCTAACCGGTACCGTGCTGCACACCAACCTTGGCCGCGCGCTTTTGCCTGAGGAGGCAGTCGAGGCCATGCAGACTGCCGCCCGCTACCCGCTCAACCTGGAGTTCGACCTGGCCACCGGCAAGCGCGGCGACCGTGATGACCTGATCGAGGGCCTGATCCGCGAGCTGACCGGCGCCGAGGCCGTCACCGTGGTCAACAACAACGCAGCCGCCGTGTTGCTGGCGCTCAACAGCCTGGGCGCGCGCCAGGAGGGCATCATCAGCCGTGGCGAACTGATCGAGATCGGCGGTGCCTTCCGCATCCCCGACATCATGGCCAGGGCCGGGGTGAAGCTGCACGAGGTCGGCACCACCAACCGCACCCACGCCCGTGACTATGAAGCTGCCATCGGCCCGCGCACCGGCCTGCTGATGCGCGTGCACTGCAGCAACTACAGCATCCAGGGTTTCACCCATCAGGTCCCGACGGCCGAGCTGGCGCGAATCGCCCACCAGCATGAACTGCCGCTGCTCGAAGACCTCGGCAGCGGCAGCCTGCTCGACCTCACGCGCTGGGGGCTGCCCGCCGAGCCGACGGTGCGTCAGGCCCTGGCCGATGGCGCCGATATCGTTACCTTCAGCGGCGACAAATTGCTGGGGGGGCCCCAGGCCGGGATCATCGTCGGTCGCAAGGATTTGATCGCCAGGATCAAGAAAAACCCGCTCAAGCGCGCACTGCGTGTCGACAAGATCACCCTCGCCGCACTCGAGGCGGTGCTGGCGCTGTACCGCAACCCCGACCGCCTGGCCGAACGCCTGCCGAGCCTGCGCCTGCTGACCCGCAGTCAGGCCGAGATCCAGGCCCAGGCCGAGCGCCTGGCCCCCGAACTCAAGGCGCACCTCGGTGAACAATGGCTGGTCAGCGTCGAGCCGGCGCTGGGCATGATCGGCAGCGGCAGCCAGCCAGTGGCGCGCCTGCCCAGCGCGGCGCTGTGCCTGCGCCCGCACGTGTCGAAGAAGCTGCGCGGGCGCAGCCTGCATGTGCTGGAACGGGCCCTGCGCGACCTGCCGGTGCCGGTGCTTGGGCGCATCGCTGACGACGCCTTGTGGCTCGACCTGCGCCAGCTCGACGATGAAGCCCAGTGGCTGGCGCAGTTGCCGACGTTGCAACTGGGGCCCGTGCAATGATCGTCGGCACCGCCGGCCACATTGACCACGGCAAGACCGCGCTGCTTCAGGCCCTGACCGGCCAGGCCGGTGACCAGCGCCAGGAAGAGCGCGCCCGTGGCATGACCATCGACCTTGGCTACCGCTACGCAGCGCTGGCCGAAGGCGCGGCGTTGACCGGCTTCATCGATGTGCCGGGCCATGAGCGGTTCATCCACAACATGCTGGCCGGCGCCCATGGCATCGACCTGGTGCTGCTGGTGGTGGCCGCCGACGACGGGGTAATGCCGCAGACCCGCGAGCACCTGGCGATCATCGAGCTGCTGGGTATTCCCCAGGCGCTGGTGGTGATCAGCAAATGCGACCGAGTCGAGCCCACGCGTGTGGCCGAGGTGCAGGCGCAGGTCAGGGAGTTGCTAGCAGAGGGGCCTTATGCCAAGGCCCGGCAATTCCCCGTGTCGAGCATCACCGGGCAGGGTATCGAGGTGTTGCGCCGGGCTTTGCTGGAGGCCGAAGTGCGGGTGAGTCAGCGCAGCGTGCGCGGTGGTTTTCGCCTGGCGGTCGATCGCGCCTTCGCCGTGACCGGGGCCGGGGTGGTAGTGACCGGCACGGCACTGGCCGGGCGCGTCAGTGCCGGTGACACATTGCTGCTGGGCAAGGTCGGCAAGCCGGTGCGGGTGCGTGGCCTGCACGCGCAGAGCCAGGTGGCATTGGTGGCTGAGGCCGGCCAACGGGTGGCGCTGAACATCGCCGCTGAGCGCCTGACGCTAGAGCAGGTGCACCGCGGCGACTGGCTGGTGCCCGAATGGCTGCATGCGCCCAGCGTGCGAGTGGATATCGAGCTGTGCCTGCTACCCGGTGAAACGCGGATTTTTGAGCATTTCAGTGCCGTTCACGTGCACTTGGGTACTCAGGATGTGACGGCCCGGGTGGCTTTGCTCGAAGGGGAAACCCTGGCCGCTGGCCAGCGCATGTTCGCCCAACTGCTGCTCAACGCACCGTTGCAGGCGGTACACGGGGACCGTCTGGTGCTACGGGACCAGCGTGCCCAGCGTACTCTGGGCGGCGGCAAGGTGCTCGACCCGTTCGCGCCAAGTCGGCAACGCCGCAGTGAGCAACGCCTGCGCCAGCTGCAGGTGCTGCGCGATGCAGAGGGCCTGGAGGAGGCACTGCCTGCCTTGCTCGCCAGTGCGCTCGGTGGCCTCGACCCGCAGCGCCTGGAGCGCCAGTTCAATCGCCAGCGCGAAACCTGGCTATTGCCCAACGATGTGCAGGTGGTTGCCACGCGCCAGGGCCCGCTGCTGTTTGCCAAAAGCCAATGGCAGGCACTGCGGCATCAGGTGCTGGAGCAGCTGGCGCGCTTTCATGAGCAGGAGCCTGACCAGCTCGGCCCGGACCGGGACCGCCTGCGCCGCTTCGTCGCCTTGCCGCTTGAGCGTCCGGCGTTTGTCAGCCTGCTTGATGAGCTGCTCAATGACCAGCTGATCGCCAGCAGTGGGCCATGGCTGCATTTGCCTGAGCACAAGGTACAGTTGAGCGCCGCCGACAGCGCGCTGTGGGAGCGGCTGCAGCCGAAGTTGCTGGCAGGGCAATACGACCCGCCCTGGGTCAGGACGTTGGCCGCTGAAGAAAATTGCCCGGAGGCGGATGTGCGCCTGTTGTTGCGCAAGCTGGCCCGGCTGGGCCTGGTACATCAGGTGGTGCGCGACCTGTTCTACCCTGAGGTGACGCTAGGGCGCATGGCAGAGCTGCTGCTCAGGCAGGCCAACGAGACGCCGATAGTGCAGGTTGCTGCGTTTCGCGATATGTTGGGCATCGGTCGCAAGCGCAGTGTGCAGATTCTCGAATACTTCGACCGCATTGGCCTTACCCGTCGGGTGGCCGATCAGCGTTACATCCGCGCCGACAGCGCCCTGGCCCAGCAGCAGGCCAGGCACTGAGTTCAAGGAAGGCAATCGCGCCCGGTGGCGCGGCCGGGCTTCAAACCCGGTTGGGGACGGCAGCCGTTCCCGGGCAGGTTCGACTCCCGCTGCCTTCCGCCATTTTCCCGGGTTTAGGCGCGCTCCCCGCAAAGATCCAGCGCGAACCATTGCTCCGCCGCATCCACATCCAGCCCCGCACCCAGCAGCGCAAACATCTTGCCCAACGCCGCCTCACGGGTCATGCCGCCTGCACTGACCAGCCCGGCCGTACGCAGGCGATTGCCCGCCGCATAGGTATCGAACACTACCGAACCTTCCGGGCACTGGCTGATGGCCGTCAGCAGCACACCGCGCTGGCGCGCTGCACGCAGCACCTCCAGCAACGCCAGGTCATCCGACGGCCCGGTGCCACTGCCATAGCACTCCAGCAGCAAGCCTTGCACGCCGCTGTCGAGCAGCCCCTTCAGATGCCCGGCTTGCAAGCCCGGGAACACCGGCATCACTGCCAGGTTGACCGGCTGGCGCTGCTGGCGATAGCTCAGGGCGGCAGGCAGATCGGCGGCACGCTCGCCTTCACGATGGCGCGGCAGCGCGGCGAAGGCGTCGAAGGCCTCGCTGCGCAGCTTCGAGGCCCGGCAGCCATGCAGCAGCTGGCCATGGAAGTACAGCTGCACGCCATCCTCCAGGCCCTGTTCGACCAGGCGCAAGGCCCCGCACAGGTTGTCCCAGGCATCGCTGCCTGGCGCCCCGGCCGGCAGCATCGAGCCGGTCAGCAGCACCGGTACCGGCAGGCCCAGCAGCAGGAACGACAGCGCCGCAGCACTGTAGGCGAGGCTATCGGTGCCATGCAGCACCAGCACGCCGTCATGGCCCGCGTCCACTGCCGCGACGATGGAATCGCGCATTGCCAGCCAGTTGTGCTGCTGCATGTTGGCGCTATCGAGCAGCGGGTTCATTTCCTGCAGTGTCCAATGCACTTGGGGCGCATCGCTCAGCTGGGCCAGGTGTTCGCGCATCCGCGCGTCGAAACCACCGGCTGGCGCCAGGCCTTCGGCGGTTTCGAGCATGCCGATGGTGCCCCCGGTGTAGAGGACGAGGAGATTCTTGACTGCACGCATGGAAAGCATCCGTAGCGGTGAGCGGAGGTAGAGCGGCCGCCCACGGACGGGGCGGCCAGGCAGGAAGGATATCAGCGCTGCGTCTGAACTTGGCCGGCTGCCGTGTCAGTGGCGGTTTCCGCCTGTGGATTGGCAGGCCAGGCGTTGCGGTCCAGGTCCAGGTCGGCGAATTTCGACGAATCGAACACTGGCTGCTGGATGCCGGCCTTGCGCTGGTCATCGTAGTCGCGCATCACCCGCAGGCCGACCTTGAACAGCAGGGCCAGGGCCACCAGGTTGACGAAGGCCAGGCAGGTCATGGTGATGTCAGCGAAGGCGAACACGGTCGACAGGTCCTGCATCGAACCCCATACCACCAGCGCCAGTACCAGGGCGCGGAACGCCAGCAGCACCATGCGGTTGCGGCTGAGGAACTGCAGGCTGTTTTCGCCCAGGTAGTAGTTGTAGAGGATGCAGGTGAACACGAACAGCGACAGCGCCACGCTGACGAACAGGCGGCCCCAGTCACCGACCACGGCGGCCAGCGAGTTCTGGGTCAGGACGATGCCGTCACCTTCGAAGCCCGGGGTGTAGAAGCCCGACAGCAGGATCAGCAGCGCGGTGCAGGTGCAGATCACGAAGGTGTCGAGGAACACGCTGAACGCCTGGACCACGCCTTGGGCGCCCGGGTGCTTGACGGCGGCTACGGCAGCCACGTTTGGCGCACTGCCCAGGCCCGCTTCGTTGGCGAACACGCCACGCTTCACGCCCATGACGATGGCACTGCCGAGCAGGCCACCGAATGCCGGGTCGAGGCCGAAGGCGCTCTTGAAGATGGTTTCCAGCATGGCCGGCACGTGTTCGATCTGGGTGCCGATCACGTACAGGGTCACGCCGATGTAGGCCAGGGTCTTGACCGGTACCAGCAGGTCCGACACGGCGGCGATGCGCTTGATGCCACCGATGAAGGTGATGGCCAGCAGCACGGCCAGGACGATGCCGGTGTGGCGCGGGTCGAAGGCGAAGGCGTTTTGCAGCGAGTGGGTCACGGTGTACGACTGCAAGCCGATGAAGGCGAAGCCGTAGGTGACCAGCAGCAGGATCGAGAAGACGATGGCCATGCTTTTGCGCTTCAGGCCATGCTGGATGTAGTAGGCCGGGCCGCCGCGGTACAGGCCGTCGCCGTCGGCGCGCTTGTACACCTGGGCCAACGTACATTCGAAGAAGCTGCTGGACATGCCCACCAATGCGGTGACCCACATCCAGAACACCGCGCCTGGGCCACCCAGGGTCACGGCAATGCCGACACCGGCGATGTTACCAGCGCCCACGCGGCCTGCCAGGCTCAGCATCAGGGCCTGGAAAGAGCTCAGCTGGCCTGCCTGGCCACGCAGCGATTCCTTGAATACAGCGAACATGTGGCCGAAGTGGCGGAACTGAACGAACCGGGAACGGATGGTGAAGTAGCTACCCAGCCCCACGATCAGCACGATGAGAAGTTTCCCCGAGAGGAAATCGTTGATTACTTCGAGCATTGGAAAATGACCTCGATTCTTATTGTTCGCGTGGAAAGACAGCGGACGGCAGGCGAACCGCTATTCGTTGGGGCGCATGGTTGGCCATGACAAGAGTGGTTACAATTTCGCGGCTTGCTCTGAATTGGTGCAACTTGATGCTAGAATGGCGCCAATCGCGTCACCTGAGTCCCCTGTCATGAGCGATCATTTCGCTACCAACCTCAAACTGGCCTGCAGCCACTACCGCTCTATTTCGGAAGTTTGCCGCCAGCTCTCGATCAACCGCGCGCAATTCAACAAGTATCTGAGCGGGCAGAGCCGTCCGACGGCTTACAACCTCAAGCGCATCGGCGATTTCTTCGGCGTTGAAGATTACGAACTGAATTTGCCCCCCGAGCAGTTCAGCCGCCTGATCGGTGCCCGCGTGTCGACCCCGGCCGAGCAGCCCGGCGACCCGATCAGCGAACTGTTCCGCCCGTTGCACGATCACGCCGGGAACCTGTCGCGTTATTGCGGCTACTACCTGGAGTACTCCAACTGCATGTCGGTCCCGGGCACCATCCTGGTGTCGTTGGTGCATCTGTGGGAGGAGCGTGGCCGCTATCTGTTCGAGCGTCAGGAACGCCAGGAACGCTCCAGTGCCACCGACCCACATGCCGAGGTGCGGTGCCGCTACCTCGGGGCGGCGTTCCAGTTGCAGGACCGGATGTTCCTGGTCGACTACGAGTCGCTGACCTTCAACGAGATGAGCCAGACCATCCTCATCCCCAGCTTCAAAAGCCGCATCACCCGCCTGAACGGTCTGAAGGCAGGCGTATCCAGCGGCGACCGGCGCAACCCGGCCTGTACCCGCGTGGTGTGGGAGTACCTCGGGGAGGAGATCAACCGCATCAATGCCTATCGGCAGGTCAGGCTGTACCAGCCGGATGATCCACGGATCGATGACGATGTGCGTGAGCGGTTGAGTGTGGGGCCGTTGCGTAACAGCCTGTTCGAGATTGAGTGATCGCTCGTTCAGAGCGTCAATCGGTGTAGCCACTCGCCAATCGGGTTGCCTGAGTCGAGCAACAACTTGGTTGCCATGATGCAGCAAACGCAGACCAGCAACGGTTTGATCAGCCGGGGGCCGAAGTACACGGCGCAGCGAGCGCCCAGTTGAGCGCCGACAAACGCTGCGCTTGCCATTGCCAGCGCCAGAGGCCAGATGATTGCTCCGCTCAGTGAAAACACTGACAGTGCGCCCAGGTTGCACGCGGCGTTCAGCAGCTTGCTGTTGCAGACGGCCTGTAGCAGATGCTGGCCCAGTAGGATGACGCAAGCGAGCATGAAGAACGAGCCGACGCCTGGGCCAAAGATCCCGTCATAGAAACCAATGACGGGCGCCACGGCAACGCAGAATACGCTGGTTGATAGCTTCGCCTTGCGCGACTGCTCACTGGGTTTCGGGCTGAACGCGAAATACGCGGCTACCAGAATGAGCAGTATCGGAACGCATGCCTGCAGCAGCGTTTTGGGTACCAGGCTGACTGACAAGGCGCCGAGCGCGCCACCGATGAAAGCCATCAGTGCCATTGGGCTGCCACGTTTCCAGTCGATCATGCCTTTTCGGGCAAAGGCGTATGTCGCTGAAACCGTTGCCGAAGCGGCCTGGAACTTGTTGGTGGCAATCGCCGCCAGTGGTTCGATGCCGGCTACAAACAACACCGGCAGTGTGATCAGGCCGCCGCCGCCGGCGATGGCATCGAAAAAGCCGGCCGTGAAGGCGACCAGGGCGAGTATCAGTATCAGTGACAAGTCGAGTTCGATCATCGGGTAACTTCCTGTCCTCAGCCGCGAACCAGTAACGGGTCTTCAGCGATCACAATGGGGGCAGCCAAACGGGAGTATCCGAACTGGCGCACCAGCAGGCGCCGGTTGTCCCGAATGATGCTGCGACCGTGCAAGGCGCGGCTGTTGTTGATCAGCAGCGCGGTGTCAGCCTGCAGATCGAACATCTCGGGTCGCGTGCTGTTTACGGCTTCCTGAAATGCAGCAAAAGCCCGAGCAACTGCGCTGTCTGCATTGTCATTGAGTGAAAAGCGGTAGCTGTTATACCGAAGCGAGAAGCCGCCATTTGCGTTGTACTGCAGCATCGACACGGCTTTGCCTGCATTGCCGTGCCCGCGAGCGAAGCAGTCACTGCGGGTGAAATCGAAAGAGGGCGAAGTGAGAGCAAGAACATCAAGGCTGGCCATGCGTTCGATGATGCCTCGAAGTGGAATTACATGGGTCGGTTCGTGCGCAGGGTTCCAGCGTGCAGTGAGAATCAGTGCGCAAGGGGCGGGTGAGTGGCCGTTACTGGCGGTTGTTGAACAGTTGTAGGGCGCTTCGGTGTGCGGCCCCAACTGCAAACCCGCATGTGAGCTGATTTCGATTTCTGCATCGGGCTTCTCGTCAGGCCTGGGAATGCTGCCACCCCCTTTGAAGTTGCCGACCAGGCGCACTTGCTTGCCTTCATTGTCGATGTCGAATGCGAAACTTCGATGTTGCGCCAGCGCCAATAGCACTTGATTGCGTGAAGCCAGGTATTGGCAGCGGCTGCTGCGCGCCATTACTGAAATATCCGTCAACTGCTCTGGGGGCGAATCGGTGGGGCAGGGCATTCCCCTGAACATCAGCGCGGATAACAAGCCGTCCCTAAAGCGCTGTAGTGTCGACTTTTGCTCAGTACTCAATGTTGATTCGAGTTGCTTGGCGAACAGGCGTGCCTGAGCTGCTACTTTTCCAGCCTGTGGTCCCCCCAGATCAGTAAGGGAATCGCTTGCGAGGGCTATGGCCTGGCCTTGCTCCCGGTTGAAGTCCAGGTACGCGACTTCTGAATGCGGCATGGACCGTTCCTTGTAAGTATTGTTGAAGTGCCCCTGCCGGCGCTCGAAAAATGCTTCAGCAGCCGGCAAGTGGGCAGGTCAACAATTCAATGCCGTTATGGTGTTGAACTAAAGTCAGCTCGCTCTGCGTGAGCTGTAGGAAAATTCATCTTGTTATCGGGCTGAACGATGAAGAACCTGCTCGCTCGTGCCGTCGAGACCCCGTGTTGGACTTCCCCGCCCGGAAACCGCAAAATGACTCCTTTCCCTCAATCAACCTGTTCGGATCTGCTGACTCTATGCGTATGCGCCTGATGCTGTTGGGTGGTGGCAATGCCCTCGGGCAAGCGCTGATTCGTCTCGGGGCCGAGGAGGACATCGCATTCCTGGCACCGCGCCCGCCGGAGAACGGCTGGGCCCCGGCCAGCCTCACTCAGTTGCTTGACGATCATCGCCCCGATGCCTTGGTCAACCTGGCCTATTACTTCGACTGGTTCCAGGCCGAATCGGTCAGCGACCAGCGCCTGGCCCAGCAGGAGCGGGCGGTAGAGCGGCTGGCGGAGTTGTGCCAGCACCACCAGATCATCCTGGTGCAGCCTTCCAGCTACCGGGTGTTCGACGGTTCGCGGGCCACGGCCTACAGCGAAAAGGACGAACCGGTGCCGCTGGGTCAGCGTGGTCAGGCCTTGTGGCGTATCGAGCAGAGCGTGCGTGCGGCGTGCCCGCAGCATGTGCTGCTGCGCTTCGGCTGGTTGCTGGACGAAAGCATCGACGGTGCCCTGGGCCGCTTCCTGACCCGCGCCGAGCAACCGCAGGAGCTGCTGCTGGCCGATGACCGCCGCGGCAACCCGACGCCGGTCGACGACGCCGCGCGGGTGATCCTGTCGGTGCTCAAGCAGCTCGATTGCAGTGCGCCGCTGTGGGGCACCTACCATTACGCCGGCAACGAGGCGACCACGCCGCTGGCGCTGGGCCAGGCAATTCTCAGCGAGGCCGGGCAGTACCGTCAGCTGGCCGTGCAAGCACCAACCGCGCAGGCCCATGCCGCACGGCCGGATGCCAGCGAGGAGCCGCAGCACGCGGTGTTGGCCTGCAAGAAAATTCTTCACACTTTCGGCATCAAGCCGCGTGCCTGGCGCGCGGGCTTGCCGCCACTACTGGATCGATTCTACCGCCATGGCTGATGCCCCCATCCTGATCACCGGCGGCGCCGGCTTCATTGGCTCCCACCTGTGCGATGCGTTGCTGGCCAAGGGCTACGCCGTACGTATTCTCGACGACCTTTCCACTGGCAAGCGCGACAACCTGCAACTGGATAACCCGCGTCTCGAGCTGATCGAAGGCGATGTGGCCGACGCCGCGCTGGTTCAGCGTGCCGCCGCCGGTTGCCGTGCCGTGGTCCATCTGGCTGCGGTGGCATCGGTGCAGGCGTCGGTCGAAGACCCGGTAAAGACCCACCAGAGCAACTTCATCGGCACCCTCAACGTGGCCGAGGCCATGCGTGTGCATGGCGTGCGCCGCGTGCTGTTTGCATCGAGCGCGGCGGTGTACGGCAACAATGGCGAAGGCGAGTCGATTGCCGAGGACACGCCCAAGGCGCCGCTGACGCCCTATGCGGTGGACAAGCTGGCCAGCGAGCAGTACCTGGACTTCTACCGCCGCCAGCATGGCCTTGAGCCAGTGGTATTTCGCTTCTTCAACATCTTCGGCCCGCGCCAGGACCCTTCCTCGCCGTACTCCGGGGTGATCAGCATCTTCAGCGAGCGGGCAGTTCAAGGCTTGCCCATCACCGTGTTCGGTGATGGCGAGCAGACCCGTGACTTCCTCTACGTCGGCGATCTGGTGCAGGTGATGGTGCAGGCACTGGAGCAGCCGCAGGTGGAAGAGGGCGCGGTGAACGTCGGCCTGAACCAGGCGACTTCGCTGAACCAGATGCTCAAGGCGTTGGAGCAAGTGGTGGGCAGCTTGCCGGCGATCAGCTACGGCCAGGCGCGTTCGGGCGATATCCGCCATTCGCGGGCGGACAACCAGCGTCTGCTGGCGCGCTTCGATTTTCCGCAGGCGACGCCGATGGTCGAGGGGTTGGCCAAGCTGCTCGGCAAAGCTTGAGATAGCTGTACTTGTGGGAGCCGCGCTTGCCGGCGATGGGCCGCGAAGCGGCCCCACGATTTCAGGGTTGTTGCATAAATTGCTGGGGC
>NZ_JBDJMM010000037.1:0-58460 GCF_039673865.1 Pseudomonas sp. TWI628
CAAAAGGGCCCGGGGGTGGGTGTTTTTTGCTGTGTTGTGGGGGGGGGCTTTTTGGGGGGTTGGCCGGCTAAGAGGCCAGGGCAGGCTTACGCCTGCTTCACCTCACGCATCGGCTTGCCCTTCACCGGTGCACCGTTGGCCACATAGTACTTGGCGGTGCTGCGCGGCAGCGGCTTGCGGTTGCGGATCTTGTCCGAGATCTTCTCGGCGATCATGATCGTGGTGGCGTTGAGGTTGCCGGTGATGATGATCGGCATGATCGACGCATCGACCACACGCAGGCCCTGCATGCCGTGTACACGGCCTTCACCGTCGACCACTGCCATGTCGTCGGTGCCCATCTTGCACGAGCAGGACGGGTGGAAGGCGGTTTCGGCGTGCTCGCGGATGAACTTGTCCAGTTCCTCGTCGGTCTGCACGTGCTCGCCCGGGCTGATTTCGCGACCGCGGTAAGGGTCCAGCGCCGGCTGGGCCATGATTTCGCGGGTCAGGCGGATGCCGTCACGGAACTCTTGCCAGTCCTGCTCGGTGGCCATGTAGTTGAACAGGATGCTCGGGTGCTGGCGCGGGTCCTTCGACTTGGCCTGGATGCGGCCACGGCTTGGCGAACGCATCGAGCCCATGTGCGCCTGGAAACCGTGTTCCTTCACGCCGTTGGAGCCGTTGTAGTTAATGGCGACCGGCAGGAAGTGGTACTGGATGTTCGGCCACTCGAACTCAGGGCGGGTACGGATGAAGCCACCGGCCTCGAACTGGTTGCTGGCGCCGATACCGGTACCGTTGAACATCCACTCGGCACCGATGGCCGGCTGGTTCCACCACAGCAGCGATGGGTACAGCGACACGGGCTGGGTGCAGGCGTACTGCAGGTACAGCTCAAGGTGGTCCTGCAGGTTTTCGCCGACGCCCGGCAGGTCGTGCACGACCGGGATGTCGAGGCTTTCCAGCAGGGCGCGCGGGCCAACGCCGGAACGCTGCAGCAGCTGCGGCGAAGCAATGGCGCCGGAGCTGACGATCACTTCCTTGCGGGCACGGGCTTCGACGCGCTCTTCGCTGTCGCCGACCAGGTAGGTCACGCCAACAGCACGCTTGCCGTCGAACAGCACGCGGTCAGTCAGGGCATGGGTGACGATGGTCAGGTTCGGGCGCTTCTTGGCCTGGTCCAGGTAGCCACGGGCGGTGCTGGAGCGGCGGCCTTGCTTGGTCACGGTGCGGTCCATCGGACCGAAGCCTTCCTGCTGGTAGCCGTTGAGGTCTTCGGTGCGTGGGTAGCCAGCTTGCACGCCGGCTTCGACCATGGCATGGAACAGCGGGTTGTTACCGGCCTTAGGCGTAGTCACGCTGACCGGGCCTTCGCCGCCGTGGTAGTCGTTGGGGCCGATGTCGCGGGTTTCAGCCTTGCGGAAGTACGGCAGGCAGTCCAGGTAGCTCCAGTCATCCAGGCCTGGCAGCTTCGCCCAGCCGTCGAAGTCCATGGCGTTGCCGCGGATGTAGCACATGCCGTTGATCAGCGACGAGCCACCCAGGCCCTTGCCGCGGCCACACTCCATGCGGCGGCCGTCCATGTGTGGCTCCGGGTCGGTCTCGTAGGCCCAGTTGTAGCGGCGACCCTGCAGCGGGAAGGCCAGGGCGGCCGGCATCTGGGTGCGGAAGTCGAAGCGGTAGTCGGGGCCACCGGCTTCCAGCAGCAGTACGCTGACGCCGGCGTCTTCGGTCAGGCGGGTCGCCAGGGTGTTACCGGCGGAGCCGGCACCGACGATGATGTAATCGAATTCTTGGGACATGAAAGTACCCTCGTGTTGGCGGTGGTCAGGGAGCGGAAACGCCCGTGCGCAGTGGCACGGGCGTGGCGGGACTGGGCCTTAGAAGACCGAGTTGTAGCCGCCCAGCTCGACCTGGACCGACTTGATGCGAGTGTATTGAGCCAGCGAGCTGACGCCGTTCTCACGGCCGACACCCGACTGCTTGTAGCCGCCAACCGGCATTTCGGCTGGCGATTCGCCCCAGGCATTGATCCAGCAGATACCGGCTTCCAGCTGGTGGATGATGCGGTGGGCGCGGGAGATGTCATTGGTGCAGACACCGGCGGCCAGGCCGTAGTCGGTGTCGTTGGCACGGCGGATGACTTCTTCTTCGGTTGCGTAGGTGAGGATGCTCATCACCGGGCCGAAGATCTCTTCCTTGACGATGGTCATGTCGTCGCTGCAGTCGGTGAACACGGTCGGGGCCACGAAGGCACCGTTGGCGAAATCACCGGCAGTCAGGCGCTCGCCGCCGCACAGCACGCGGGCACCTTCTTCCTTGCCTTTGGCGATGTAGCCGAGCACGCTTTCCATGTGCTGGAAGCTGACCAGCGGGCCGAAGTTGGTGTTCTCGTCTTCCGGGTTGCCAACGCGAATGCGGGCAGCGCGCTCGGCGATCTTGGCTTCAAAGGCCGCCTTCATTTCAGCCGGGATGAACACGCGGGTGCCGTTGGTGCAGACCTGGCCGGAGCTGTAGAAGTTGGCCATCATGGCGATGTCGGCGGCCTTGTCCAGGTCGGCGTCGGCGCAGATGATCAGTGGCGACTTGCCGCCCAGCTCCATGGTGACTTCCTTGAGCGACGAGCTCGAGGCGCTGGCCATGACCTTCTTGCCGGTGGTGGTGCCGCCGGTGAAGGAGACTTTCTCGATGCGTGGGTGCTCGGTCAGCCAAGTGCCGACTTCGCGGCCGCTGCCGGTCAGGACGTTGAACACGCCGTTCGGCAGGCCGGCTTCGGTGTAGATCTCGGCCAGTTTCAGGGTGGTCAGCGAAGTGACTTCCGACGGCTTGAAGATCATCGCATTGCCAGCGGCCAGGGCTGGGGCGGATTTCCACAGGGCGATCTGGATCGGGTAGTTCCACGCGCCGATACCGACGGTCACGCCCAGCGGCTCGCGGCGGGTGTAGACGAAGGACGATTCGCGCAGCGGGATCTGCTCGCCTTCGATGGCCGGTACCAGGCCGGCGTAGTATTCCAGCACGTCGGCGCCGGTGACGATGTCGACGTAGCGGGTTTCCGAGTACGACTTGCCGGTGTCCAGGGTTTCCAGCATGGCCAGTTCATCGTTGCGCTCGCGCAGGATGTCGACGGCGCGACGCAGGATGCGCGAACGCTGCATGGCGGTCATCGCGGCCCAGACTTTCTGGCCGCGCTCGGCGCTTTCCACAGCCTTCTCGACATCGGCCTGGGTGGCACGTTGCACGTGGGCGAGGACTTCACCGGTAGCCGGGTTGATGGCTTCGAAGGTGGCATCGCTGCCAGCGTCGACGTAAGCACCATCAATGTAGAGTTTTTGCGTTCCGAAACGGGCCATAGTGTCCTCGCAAGTGCAGTGTGTGGTTGGCTGCGCGTCACGCTCCTGCCGGGTGGGCAAGGGCCGTGCGTGCTTGATCAGCGGCCTGGTCGTTGGTGTCCAGGGTGTGCTGTTTAGCCAGTTGTAGATCCATGTATTCGTATGCAATCCGTATCGCCTGGTCGGTGTCGAATGCATCTCCCGACAGGGCACCCCGCAGCCACAGGCCATCGATCAGGGCCGCCAGGCCGCGGGCGGCCTTGCGCGCATGGTAGAGCGGCAGGGCGCGGCGGAACTGGCAGCACAGGTTGGAATACAGGCGGTGATCATTGATCCGCTGCAACCTGTGCAAATCGGGCTGGTGCATGCTGGAAGCCCAGAAGGCCAACCAGGTTTTCATTGCCGGGCCGTTCACCTGGCTGGCATCGAAGTTGCCCTCGATGATCACTTTCAGGTGGGCGCGCGGGCTGTCGTCCGTCAGGGCCTGGCGACGTGCTCTAACGCCTTCGTTGAGCATGTTCATGATGTAACCCATCGTCGCTGCAATCAGGCCGTTCTTGTCCCGAAAGTAGTGACTGATGATGCCGTTCGACACACCGGCCAAACGGGCAATCAGCGCAATGCTGGCGTCACCCAGTCCGACCTGATCGACCGCCTGCAACGTGGCTTCGATCAACTGCTGGCGGCGGATGGGTTGCATACCGACCTTGGGCATCTTGCTATCTCCTCAGGCCTGCGAGCAGACGACAGGCGGCTGACTCGGCGAAGGCCAGTCTATTTTGTTTTGATTGAACGTTCAATCAATAAAGAATAAGCTCTGCGACAATTTGTGCCATTGACAGCTTTTCAGGCCGTCGAGAAGGCACCGATTGACACCCCAGGAAATCGCGTAACCCCCGGAATACAAGGCGTTGACGGGCATGAGCGATGCGAGATGCAGATTCTGCCGTACGGTCACTGGCCCTGCGACAGGCCCTTGGAGCGGGCGGGGTGATCTGTGACGAATGCGCGCACCTCCGTGGAGGCGTGGCATTTTTCAGCAGGCCACCTGTCTGTTTTTTTGCAACGTATCGATTCGGGATCACGGTTTCCAGGGTGCTTTTATAACACCTGATGCAGTGGCGGAATTCCACCAATTGCTCGGGAAAAGACTGATTAGCCTCCAAAGCCGTACTGCCCGGAGCATTCGTGCAATGAGTTCTGCCTCACTTACCAAGCCCCCCGCCGAGAGGGTCCGGGTCAACCGCGTGGTGTTCTTCACCTCCGCGCTGATGATCCTCGTTCTGACTGCCTTGTTGATCGCTGTACCCGAAGCCGCCGGCCAGGTGCTGGGCGTGGCCCAGAAATGGCTGACGCGCACCTTCGGCTGGTACTACATGCTGGTGATCGGCGGCTACCTGCTGTTCGTCATCTACCTGGCCTTTTCCGACTACGGCAAGCTCAAGCTTGGCGGCAAGGACGACCAGCCTGACTTCAGCTACGGCGCCTGGGCCGGCATGCTGTTCTCCTCCGGTATCGGCATTTCGCTGCTGTACTTCGGCGCGTCCGAGCCGCTGGACCACTACTTCAATCCACCGGAAGGCACCTCTGCCAGCCTCGACGCGGCGCGCCAGGGCCTGCAGCTGACCTTCCTGCACTGGGGCCTGCATGGCTGGGCGATCTACGCCCTGGTCGGCTTGGCCGTGGGTTACTTCGCCTACCGTCACAATCAGCCGTTGGCCCTGCGCTCGGCGTTGTACCCGCTGGTGGGTGAGCGCTGGGTCAAAGGCGCTGCGGGCAATGCCGTGGACATCTTCGGCATGTTCGTCACCCTGTTGGGCCTGGTGACCAACCTGGGCATTGGTTCGATGCAGGTGTCCTCCGGCCTGGAATACCTGTTCGGCATGGACCACAGCAAGACCAACCTGCTGGTGGTGATCCTGGTCATGGCTGGCGTGGCCACCGTGGCGGCGGTATCGGGTGTAGAGAACGGCATTCGTCGCCTGTCCAACCTGAATATCGTGCTGTTCAGCGGCCTGCTGATCTTCGTCCTGCTGGGCGGCGAAACCTTGCACCTGCTCAACGGCTTCGTGCAGAACATCGGTGACTACCTCAACGGCATCGTGCTGAAGACCTTCGACCTCTATGTATACGAAGGCGAAGCCGGCAAGTCCGAGCGCTGGCTGGGCCTGTGGACCGTGTTCTACTGGGCCTGGTGGATCTCCTGGGGCCCGTTCGTCGGCATGTTCATTGCCCGTATCTCCAAGGGCCGCACCGTGCGCCAGCTGGTCAGCGGCGTGCTGCTGATCCCGCTGGGCTTCACCCTGGCCTGGCTGTCGATCTTTGGCAATACCGCGCTGGACCTGGTGATCAACCAGGGCGCCGTGGAGCTGGGCAAGACAGCGCTGGAGCAGCCGTCGATGTCGATCTACCAGCTACTGGAATACTTCCCGGCGGCCAAGATCGTGATCGGTGTGGCGGTGTTCGTCGGCTTCGTGCTGTTCCTCACCCCGGCCGACTCGGGCGCGGTGATGATGGCCAACCTGTCGTGCAAAGGCGGCAAGGTCGACGAAGACGCCCCGCACTGGATGGTGGTGTTCTGGTCGGTGGTCATCACCCTGGTCACCATCGGCCTGCTGTTCGCCGGTAACTTCGAAGCCATGCAGACCATGGTGGTGCTGGCGGGCCTGCCGTTCTCGGTGGTGCTGGTGCTGTTCATGTTCGGCCTGTACAAAGCCATGAAGCAGGACGTGGCGGTCGAGCAGGAGCGCGCCGAACTGGCCGCCCGTGGCCGTCGCGGCTTCACCGAGCGCCTGAGCCAGCTGGACCTGCAGCCGACCCAGGCCGTGGTGCAGCGCTTCATGGACAAGCACGTCAGCCCGGCGCTCAAGGAAGCCGCCGCGCAGTTGCAGACCCTGGGCTTCGAGGTGGAAACCCGTGTTGGCCAGTCGCGCAACATGATGGGCCTGCGGGTGATGATGGACGAGGGCAACCCGTTCGTTTACGAAGTGAGCCTGGACGGCTACATGGCCGCGCCGAGCGAGGCGCCGGTAGAGGGTGAGCCGGAAGTGCGCCAGCGCTTCTACCGTGCCGAGGTGTATCTGCATGATGGCAGCCAGGAGTACGACCTGATGGGCTTTGCGCCGGAGCAGATCGTGCGTGATGTGCTGGATCAGTTCGAAAGCCACCGCCAGTTGCTGGGGCGTGTGTACAGCTGAGGCTGATGCATTGAAGAAAAGGCCTTGCCCGACAGAGCAAGGCCTTTTTTTTTAGCAATATGTAGTGCGGATATCGGGCCTGATTGCCGCAGCCTACCGTTTTTCAAGGCGGAGGTACCCAGCATGACCCGTTCCCAGGTTCCAGTCTTTGATTTCAGGCAAGCCGTTGCCAGGCAGTTCGACGATCGGCCGACCCTGCGCCAGGTCGCCAGTGCACAGCTGCTGCGCGTGTTGCTGGCAGAGTTGCCATGGTTGGCCTACGTTACCCCTGCCCTGACAACGGCTGACCCGCTGACACTGGACAGCCCGGAGCCCTCCGGCAACTATTGGACCACCGGCCCCTTGGTGGACCGGATTCTGCAAGCCTTGCTCGACCCGCAGCCGCTGAGTTTCGAGCCACTGGCAGATGGTCGCCATTTCAACCTCGGGTTGACCGGCGCCTATCTTTTCGCCGGCTCGACGAGTGAGTTCGATACCCGTCAATTGTCAGGCTTGTCATCCGCCCTCAATCAGCTGGTAGAAGAGCTTCCACAACGTTTCTGCGAGGCGCAACTCGAGTATTGGCGGGCCAAGGGCAGCGCCGGAGTCAGTCGCGACGACTGGTTGCAGTTGCTGCTCAGGATCTCTCTGCTGCGCAGCTTGCCCTTGCAAGGGCTGGCTTCTGAGGAGCAAGCGTGTATCCGTGGCGTGCTGCACGGCGGTGACGACCAGCCCCCGGTGTACTTCGTCCAGGCCCGTCTGACCAGTGCGGCCCTGCAGCATGATCCAATGCAATGCCAGATGCTGGTCTGTGGCGAGTGGGATGAGCGCGAGGTCATTCTGTGGTGCGCACCTTCCGGGGCGGTACGCAGCTTCGACTCGTTGAGCGCGTTTGGCCTCGCATTGCGTGACGAACTGGCGCAGGTCTATGCCTTCGAACAGATGAGTTGGCAACGCTATCCAGCCTACGGCAATGTATTTGCCCAGCAGGTTTCGCTTTTGCTCGACTCGCTGCTGCAACGGATTGAGCGAGCTCGCTATCGCGACATCAAGGATCTAGCGGCGCTTGAGCAGCGTTTTAGCGTGCTTAGCGACCCTTCGCCCTGGTTCGAGGTGTATCAGGATGACACCCCTGCAGTGAAGCCACCCCCGGGGTTGCGGGGCAGTGTGGCGCAGGACAGCTTCGCGTGCAGCGCCGCGTTGCTGCAGATTGCGCTTTATCAACTCGACTCGGGTGGCGTCGCTGCGCTGGAGGGCATTCAGTCGCTGAACGATTACGCTCGCCAGAAGCTTGTCGCCCAAATCCGCGCGGATCATGGGGCTGACAGCTCCCCGGACGAACTGATGTTCGACCTCTACCTTGCCCGTGGGGTGCCGGGAGGTGCGGCAACAGGCACTGGCGGCGGCGAACCATTGGTCTTCGCTGGCAGCAAGACGCTCACCGAATTCGCCATCGGTAATCTCGCTTCCCTCAAGGGGGCGAGCATCGAACGCATTTACCTGCGCAGCGGAGGCGAAGTGCCGCCATGGTTGGATGCCAAGGCTGCCAGGGCGCTTGTCAGCAAGGTAGATATCGGAAGCCTTTACCCTGCCTATGTCGCTGCGCAGCTGGACGATCCGGCCAGGCGCGCGGACCGGGTCAAGCGTCTGGGTGGTGAATGGCGTGCGGCTCTGCTCGCCACTGCGATCACTGCCAAGCTGGACGGAAAGATCCGAGAGCCAGGGCTGCAATGCGTGGTCGACTTCTGTGCCGGGCAAGTCGACGCGGACACGCCGCGCATGACGTTGATGCCATTGGCATTCAAGCGCAGCGCAACCTCCGCGCAAACCGACACGGTCCGCTGCATGTACATCCTGTATTGCGCAGAGCCCTCGTTGGCATTGCTTTACCGCCCCTTGTTTGCGCAAGACACGCTTCGTGAATATTCCAGTTTGTCGGCGTTGCTTGAGCATGTGCGCGAGTCGAAGATTCTGCAGGACAGCATTCTCGACTGGATGGAGCCGAGCGTCAGGGCAATCTACGACCATGGAGGTTTCAGCGAACCCCACATCAGTGCCATTGGCATCGATCCTTACGTTCAGCCTGTGCGTGCGCAACCTGCCAAGCTGGCCATCAGCTACTGGCGTAACGACATTGACGAGAAACTGTATGCGGCAAATCGGGACTTGCTGCTCATTCTCGCTGACGAACAGTCTGTATCCAATGCCGAGAGCCGCTGGCAGATCCTGTGCGAAGGCGCATGGCTATTGTTCGATGTCGTGACATTGGCGCTCCGAGGGCCGGTGGCCTCTGTGGCGTGGTTGGTGCAACTGCTGGCTTCCTTGCAGCACGACCTTGAAGCCCTCGAGCGTGGCGATGAGTTCGACCGCGCGGCTGCAACTGCCGACCTGATGCTGAACATGAGCATGGTGTTGTTGCATGCCAGGCAGCCCGCCCAGCAAAGCCCCCGTCCTGAATTGCCCAGCGCGGCAGCAGTCGAAGGGCCTGAGGCACAGCGCGGAGCTTTTGCCGAGATCGCTGTCGCTGCGCAGGAGGTGGCGCCGGCATCTGGCGAAGCGTTGCCTGGCCCCTGGCTTGATCATGCCTACCGAGGCCGGGGTGGCGTCAACTGATTGCCGGAACAACTGAAGAAAAAGCTCATGGCCATGCGTTCAGGTGTATCGCTCAATGGCCTGAAACCGTTGAGCGCCGGCGAAGCGGCGGGCTTGTACCGCATTGACGACAACTATTACGTAGCCTTGGGCGGGTATGTCTACCGTGTCGAGCGAAAGCCCTATGGCGTGCAGGTGGTCGATGCCAAGGGAGCCCCGGGGCCCTGGCTGAGTTTTGACGAAGGCTTCTGGCGAGTTGACGCGTCACTCTGCCTGAAGGCCGGTATGCAGCAGAACGTCGCCCGCGCTCGGCTGGCGACCCGGTTTCGCGAATTGCATAAAAAGGTCAACCAGCTGGACCAGCAGGTCAACCTTGCGCGAGAACAATTCGGCAGGCTGGCCCTGAGTTCGCTGGAGTCGAAGCAAAAGCTGCAAACCCTCAAGGACCTCAGAGCCAAGGCAGCCGAAAAACAATCTTCGTTGCCCGAGGGGGACGAAGCTGCGAGTTTGCAAGTTTTGCTACAGCGCTACGATGAACGCATAACCGAGTTGGAACGAAATGACTCCGAGCAGAGGGACCAGTCGATACAGCAACTGGAAGCTGCCGTCAGCGCTGAAAAGGCAATACTGCCGCTGCTGGCGACCCTCAGTGAGCCCAAATATACCAGCGAACGCCTGAAAGGCGATTGGGATGCGATGCTTACGCAGCACGAGACCACTGTACGGGAGGGGCTTATCCGCAATAACGACTTCATCGTCAATGAGCTTTGGAACCTTGTGGACTATCCCGAACTGGTCGAGATGCAAAAGGCCCTGGATGGGCAGCCAATTGCTGAAGTCGCTCAGTTGTATCAGAAGTTCCGCCTCAAACTGGAAACCGTTGTCGGACTGCAGGAGCGCATCCTGGCAGGGTATGAGCATCTCGATCAGCTACTGGCGGATACCGCAGACGATTTCGCGATTACCGGTTCGTCGGGCGAACCAGTACGCACCGTTGCGCAATTGATTGCCCAGCGCAGCGTCAACACGGTTCAGTTGCGTTTCCACCAGGTATTGAACCTGGCGGACCTTGCGTTGCATTTGGACAGCGTCACGGGGCAAAACCTCCTTTCAGGCTACCGCCAGGACCTGGCTAGCCTGAGCCTGCGTAACGCGGCTGAGGCTCACGGCGAACTGGATTTTGCCAACCTGCCGGCGCAGGACAGGATTGTCATCCTGCAGGAGGCCTGGGATGAATACAGTGCCGCGCTGCTCAACAGCGACCGCATTCGCCAGGAGGGTGGGGCACTGGTCGAGCCGGCCATGATCGATCGATACCGGGAGCATGTCGGCAAGCTCAAACTCGATGCGGGCAGCCGTTTGGTGCAGGCGGCTCGTGAGCAGGATGACGCCAGCGTGCCCAGCAAGCGTACGCCTTACCCGATGTCCAGCGTGCCGCAGCGGCTGGTGCGTAATGCTCAGGGCCAGCTATTGATCGGAACCGAAATCGAATTTCAGGGGCAGCACGTGCTTGAGGTGCGTGAGGCGTTCAGCGATGCGGTGTTGGCCACTTTCGAAAAAGTGGGGGATGAGTGGCGCCAGCGTGAAGATAAGCGACCGTCGTTATCTGACGAAACCCCACCCGGCGATCTGGCCATGTGGGTACAGTCACTGCTGGACGAGAACAATGCCGTGCGGGTGAAAGCCAAGGCATACGTTCAAAACGATATCAAGGGTGCCTTGCTTGCCCAGTTATTCGACCAGCAGCTGCACAAACTGGCTCAGGCAGCCAGCACCGTGCGTGATGTGGGTGGCAACGACACGCTGCTCAGGACCGTGGAGCGAGAGGCAGATGCGCTACGTGCAGAAAAAAAGCTGCAGCTCACTACCCTTTACACGGACACCAGCTATCCCTCCGCCCAAGCCCTGCGTTTTCTTTACGAAGAGGGCCTGATCACGGTCGAATACAGCGAGCGGCGCACCATGCAGGACGGTAGTGCGTTTGACGAGTACCGGGTGCTGCGCCTGCCGAGTAAACGTAATCTTTGGGCTGCGCACTTTCATTTCCCGTCGCCTGACGCCTTTCCCAAGGATTTCATTGCCGGCCACCTGAAGACTTGGAGCCAGCGTCGCATGAGCAGCCGCCTCGCTGCAATTGCGGGGCAACGGCTGCACCGTGGCAAGCTGACGCTGGAGCAAGCCGAGGGCATCATTCCGTTCAATTGAGCTGTTGAGTAACAAGTCGGGAGCAGCGGTACCTGGCACTCATGCCAGGTACCGCAGGCTCGGGCTGCTGTTACGGTACGGCGGCTTGCAGCAGGTCAGTGCGCACTTCGGAACTTTGCCCAATCACATCGATGGCGACGCTGCACAGCTTCAAAGGCAAGGCCGAACCCGGGATGTCGCGGCTCTGTGCGCGCAGCAGGCGATAGCCTGACTGATCATGACAGTCGGTCGTTGCCGGTGCACCACGCTTTACCCGGTAGAACACGACGTCAGGGTCTCGCAGCCAACTGATGCGCACGCCACCGTCGGGCAAATGTTCAGTCATCACCCGGGCCTGGGGGCGGCCGGGTGGCAGCAGATCCACTTTGACGCTCAGGCTGTTGGCCATCAGCGCACGAGAAGGCAGTTGCTCTGGCGACTGTATGCCGATCAGGCACAAGTAGTGAGTGCCGGGCTCTGGGCCGATCGGGTCATCGATCAGGGTCTCGCTGGAAGAAAGGGTGCCGCTGTAGCCAACCGGGTCTTCGCATGCAAGTGCGTCAGTGCTGGTTTTGTAGCGGTAGCGCGGTGTATCGATCAGGAACGGGAAGCCCCAGCGTGCAGGCTCAAGGGAGCCATCAGCCAAGCTTCGGGCTTTGGTCAGTGCCTTGAAGCTGTTGCCCTGCGGCTCGAGTTGAAAACCCGGCAGTAGCTGGCAATCTTCCTTATCGAGGTCCACACGACCTGCACTGAAGCAGCCAAGCAGGCGGTGTACCGGAATTGCACCGACTTCGTTGTCATGCAGGCTGTTGGCAACACTGACCAGGCGATTGCTCCCGGTGGCCACGACCGGGCTCCCGGAGGCGCCCTCATCCAGGCCTTGGCAATCGTTACGCCTGGCATTGCGCCACACCCAGCTTCCGACACTGGATGTGTCATGGCGCCACTCGGTACAGGTGGACAGGCGCAAGCCTTTGCCGATCGAGCTTGGCTCGCCGGCTATCTGGACTGCGCTTCCCTGTAACGGGGATATGCCTGGTTTGAGTGGCGTTATACCTAGAGCCAGCAGTTCCCCCAGCGTGGCGTCGAGCTCGAGAAGCGCGAGGTCGGCACCTTGCAAGCTGTTCCATAGCGTTCGCTTCAGGCGCACGGTGTGGCGCTGGTCTTGTGTATCGACAAAATAATTGAAGCTGATACTGCCGGTAATCGCCTGGTCCACGAGGACCTTGCCATTTATGCCACCGACACAGTGCCCAGCCGTCAGGATGTAGGCCGGCCCATTTGTGCCGAGGGTGGCGTCGCGGCTGTCCAGTAGCGTGCCGATGCAATGCCGGTTGTTCCAGGTCAGCCGGCCAACGCCGGTCCACTGCGAGTTCTGGCCTTGGCTGTTGTACAGGATAAGCGGTGCTGTGGGAGGGGGCGTGGTGTCGCTGGCATTGGCCAAGTGGGCGACCAGTGTGAGGCTCAGCGTGGCGAGGCGTAATGGCTTTTGCATGTCGTACCTCCTTATAGATGGAGGACGAAGGGTGAAGGGATTATGGGCGCGTCTGGCGGTACATAGGTGGGGGCTTCTTCAGCGGTTGGTGTAACGCCCGTTCTTGCCATGCCCCGGCATCGCCAGGTTGCTGCGCAGGGCAATCATCTGCCTGAGCGGGATCAGTTCGATGCCCTGGCTCTTGAGCCGTGGCAGCTCGCGCTCCAGCACTTCCAGGGTCTGTGCATAAGGGTGGCCGATCAGCACCGCCGAGCCCTGCTTGCGCGCCAGGGCAATGCCTTGCTGCAACTGCCCGGTGATTGCTTCGGTAGTACGCACGTCATCGAGAAACACATCCCGCGACACATGGGCCAGCCCCTGGGCTTGGGCCTCGGCGGCCGCGACCGTGGCCGCGCTGGTGCGGCTGTCGACGAAGAACAGGTGCCGACGCTGCAGCTCACCCATCAACCAGGCCATCGGCTCACGCTGGGCGGTCATGCGGCTACCCATGTGGTTGTTGATGCCAGCGGCATACGGCACCTTGGCCAAAGCCGCATCCAGGCGCCGGGCCAGCTCTTCGATCGGGATGCCTGGGTGCCAGGCAAAGGGCCCGGTGGCCGGGTCCATGGGCATGTGCAGGATCACCGTCTTGCCGGCCTTGTGGGCCTGGCGGGCGAAGTCGGTGGCGTGTGGGGTATCGGGCATGATCGCCAGGGTCACCGGCCCGGGCAGGGCGAGTGTTCGGCTGTCGCGATCGGCGCTCTGGCCCAGGTCGTCGATGATGATGCTCAGGTAGGCCTTGCCGGCCGGCGCCGCTTGCGCGACCCCGGCCATCAGGCAGAACAACAGACACAACAGATAACGCATGGGGTGGATCAGTCGCCCTTGGTGATGTTCAGGCCCTTGAGCAGGCTCAGCGCCTGGCTCAGCTGGTAGTCACTGTCCTGCGGGCGCTCCTTGCGCTTGCTGCTGTCGGTCGGGCGGTCGGCACCGCCGTTGCCGTTGCCCAGGTGGCCTTGGAGGTCGGCTTCCTTGAAGGTGTCGTTGTCGCTGGCATCGGCGGTCAGCTTGGCCGGGCGCACTTCGATGTCGGGGACGATGCCCTGGGCCTGGATCGAGCGGCCGTTGGGGGTGTAGTACAGCGCAGTCGTTAGCTTCAGTGCGCGGTCGTTGGCCAGTGGCAGCACGGTCTGTACCGAGCCCTTGCCGAAGCTGTCGGTGCCCATCAACACAGCGCGTTTTTGGTCCTGCAGGGCACCGGCGACGATTTCCGAGGCCGAAGCGCTGCCGCCGTTGATCAGCACTACCATCGGTACGCCTTCACTGGCGTCGGCCGGGTCGGCAGAGAAGCGCAATTCGGAGTTGGCGATGCGGCCCTTGGTGTAGACGATCAGGCCCTTGGTCAGGAAGTGGTCGGCCACTTCCACAGCCGATTGCAGCACGCCGCCGGGGTTGTTGCGCAGGTCGAGGATCACCCCGCGCAGTTTTTTGCCGTTGTCCTTGCGCAGCTTGGCCAGGGCCTTGCCGACTTCATCACCGGTCTTGACCTGGAACTGGGTGATGCGGATGTAGCCATAGCCGCTTTCCAGCAACTGGCTCTTCACGCTCTTGACCTGGATCACCGCGCGGGCAAGGGTCACGTCGAATGGACTGCCGCCGTCGCGCACCAGGGTCAGGGTGATCTTCTCGCCCACCTTGCCACGCATCTTGTCGACCGCTTCGGTCATGGTCTGGCCGCGGGTTGGTGCGCCGTTGATCTTGACGATCAGGTCGCCGGCCTGCACGCCGGCACGCGAGGCTGGGGTGTCGTCGATCGGCGACACCACCTTGATATTGCCGTCTTCCTGGCCCACTTCGATGCCGAGGCCGCCGAATTCGCCGCTGGTGCTCTCCTGCAGCTCCTGGAAGTCTTCAGGGCCGAGGTAGGCCGAGTGGGGGTCAAGGTTGCTGAGCATGCCCTTGATGGCATTTTCCAGCAGGGTCTTGTCGTCCACAGGTTCGACGTAGGCAGCCTTGATACGGTCCATGACCTCGGCAAAGGTGCGCAGCTCTTCCAGCGGCAGTGGCGCCTTGGCGGTCACTTCGGTGGCTGGCACTGCGGCAGTCTTGGCTGGCGATGCTTTCGCCGGCTCCGCGGCGCTGGCCAGGGGCGCACCAATCGCCAGGGCGATGGTCAGGGCCAGCTGGGTGAGGCGAGGCGAGTGCAGCATGTCGAACAAACTCCTGATCCTGTAAGCGCTCCCTGCGGAGCATCGGCGCAGCGCCTGGCGCTACGCCGTATGTAATGTGTCAGCCGCGGCACCACTGCGAAGGGTCGGTAGGCCGGCCCTGCTGGCGGATGGCGAAGTACAAGCCTGCGCTGTCCTGGCCACCGCTGTCGCCAACGGTGGAAATGGCTTCGCCGGCCTTGACGATGTCGCCGGCGCTCTTGAGCAGGCTCTGGTTGTGGCCGTACAGGCTCAGGTAACCATTACCATGGTCGAGAATGACCAGAAGTCCAGCGCCACGCAACCAGTCGGCAAACACCACCCGCCCGCCGTGCACTGCGCGTACCTGGGTGCCGGGGCTGGCGCTGATCATCACGCCGTCCCACTTGGCCCGGGCATCGCTGCCGCGGGCGTCACCGAAGCGTGCCAGCAATCGACCATTGACCGGCCAGGGAAGTTTTCCCCGTGCAGCAGAAAATGCTCCGCCGTAGCTGGCGCCGTCACTGGAAACCAGCGGGCCGAGGGTGGTGCGGGCCTTTTTCGGTGGCTCGGCATCTTCCTTGTCTGCACGGGCGGCCAGGGCTTCCTGCTGGCGGCGTTTCTCGGCTTCCTGCTGGGCAAGCAGGGCTTTCTTGCGCGCTTCTTCGGCTTCGCGGGCCTGGCGGGCCAGGGTTTCCTCGATGGTCTTGAGCACCTTGGCCAGGTCGGCCTGGTCCTGTTGCCGGGCCTGCAGCTTCTGGTCGCCGTCTTTCACGTCGCTGTTGAGCTTGGCCAGGACCTGTTGGCGCTTGCCGCGCTCGGCGTCCAACGCCTGGCGGCGGGTGTCGAGGTCAGCGCGCTGGGCCAGCAACTGTTCCTGCTGACGGGAAATGTCCTGCTCGACGTTGGCCAGCTGGCGCAAGGTTTCATTGAACGCCTTGAGCTGGTCGAGACGCGCCTTGCTCAGGTAGTCGTAATAGGTGAGGGTGCGGGCGAATTTCTCGGGGTTCTGCTGGTTGAGCAGCAGCTTGAGGTATTCCTCGCGGCCGTTGTTCTGGTAGGCCGAACGGGCCTGGATGGCGATCAGTCGCTGTTGTTCAACGCGGGCGCTCTGGAGTTTTTTTTTCTCGGTATCAAGGCGCTCCAGCTCGCCCTCGGTCTTTTTTAGTTCTTGTTGCAGGGCCTCCACCTGCTTCTCCAGGTTGCCGATGTCGGTCTCGGTGGCCTTGAGGTCTTTTTGCACACCGGCTTTTTCTTCCTGGAGCTTGCTCAGCGTCTTCTTGAGCTCGGCAATGTCCTGGCGGGTGGCGTCCAGTTGCTGCTGGGTCTGCGCGCGCTCATCGGCGAAGGCCGGGCTGAGCAGGCAAGACAGGGCTAATAGGATCAGGGCGCGTAGCATGGGGTTTGGCGTACCAGGGATGGAGACTGGCCTAGTATGCCCGTGCGGGCAGGCAAAAAAAACGCCTCGCTGCCGGGGCAGCGGGGCGTTTGTCCGGAATTCATGTGCAAAGGGGCTGCAAGGCGGCCCCGGTACACCGAATCAGGCGTCGACCAGGATCGAAGTACCGGTCATTTCTGCCGGCTTTTCCAGGCCCAGCAGTTTCAACATGGTCGGCGCCACGTCGGCCAGCACACCGCCTTCGCGGACCTGCAGCTTGCGCTTGCCGACATAGATGAACGGCACCGGCTCGCTGGTGTGCGCAGTGTGCGCCTGGCCGGTGCAGGCGTCTTCCATCTGCTCGACGTTGCCGTGGTCGGCGGTGATCAGCGCTTCGCCGTCGACCTTCTCCAACGCCTCGACGATACGCCCGACACAGGTATCCAGGGCTTCGACTGCTTTTACTGCCGCCTCGAACACGCCGGTGTGGCCAACCATGTCGCCGTTGGCGTAGTTGACCACGATCACGTCAAAACGCTGCTGCTCGATGGCCTCGACGATGCGGTCGGTCACTTCAGGCGCGTTCATCTCGGGCTGCAGGTCGTAGGTGGCGACCTTTGGCGACGGGATCAGGATGCGCTCTTCGCCTTCGAACGGCTCTTCGCGGCCACCGGAGAAGAAGAACGTGACGTGTGCATATTTCTCGGTTTCGGCGATGCGCAGCTGAGTCTTGCCGTTTTTCGCCAGGTACTCGCCCAGTACGTTGTTCAGGCTGGACGGGGCGTAGGCGGCCGGCGCGGCGATTTTTGCCGAGTACTGGGTCAGGCCGATGTAGGCCGCCATTTTCGGCAGGCGTGCACGCGGGAATTCGTTGAAGTCCGGCTCGACGAAGGCACGCGACAGCTCGCGGGCGCGGTCAGCGCGGAAGTTCATGAAGATCACGGCGTCGCCGTCTTCGACCTTGACCGCCTCGCCAATGCGCGTGGCCTTGACGAATTCGTCGTTCTCTTCACGGGCGTAGGCCGCTTCCAGGCCTGCCAGCGCGCTGTCGGCGGTGTATTCGGCAACGCTGTCGACGATCAGGTTGTAAGCAGCGCTGACGCGGTCCCAGCGGTTGTCGCGGTCCATCGCGAAGTAGCGGCCGATCAGGCTGGCGATGCGCCCCTTGCCGAGCTTGGCGAAGGTTGCATCGAGCAGCTCGATCGACGATTGGGCGCTGCGTGGCGGGGTGTCACGGCCATCGAGGAAGGCGTGCAGGTAGATTTTTTCGGCACCACGCTGAGCGGCCAGTTCGGCCATGGCGATCAAGTGGTCCTGGTGGCTGTGCACGCCGCCGTCGGACAGCAGGCCGAGGATGTGCACGGCCTTGCCGTTGCCCACTGCCTTGTCCACCGCGCCGGTGAGTACCGGGTTCTGGAAGAATTCACCGTCGCGGATGGCCTTGGTCACCCGGGTGAAGTCCTGGTAGACGACGCGCCCGGCGCCGAGGTTCATGTGGCCGACTTCGGAGTTGCCCATCTGCCCGTCCGGCAGGCCGACATCCATCCCTGATCCGGAAATCAGGCCATGCGGCTGGGTGGCGCGCAGGCGGTCGTAGACCGGTGTGTTGGCGGCATAGATGGCGTTGAATTCGGGGCTTTCGCTGTGGCCGAATCCATCCAGGATTATCAGGACCAGGGGTTTGGGCGTACTCGTCATCAATCAAACTCACGGTTGTTCAAAGATGATAAAGACACGCATTTTAGGGCAAATGCGCCATCAACGGCGAATAATCGTCCTGTCGCCCGACCGGCGCAGGCCACCGGTAACATGAAGCTACCTTTACCGCCAACCCTTCGGGCTTTGGTGGCACTGGGGGGCTGTGTATACTGGCCGGCATTTTCAATCGCCTGGAACACCGCTGATGGTTGCTCACCTGATTCAATTCGCGACAGATCACTACATCCTGGTGGCGATCTTCGTGGTTCTGCTGGTTGCACTGCTCGTCAATGAACTGCGCCGTGGCGGCCAGAGCCTGAGCAACGGCCAGCTGACCGCGCTGGTCAATGCCGACAAGGCGCTGGTCATCGACATTCGCCCGTCCAAGGAATATTCCGCCGGCCACATCGTCGGTGCGCTGAACATCCCGCAGGACAAGATCGCCAACCGCATGACCGAGCTCGAGAAGCACAAAGAGAAGACGCTGATCGTCGTCGATGCGATGGGCCAGCAGTCTGGCGCGGTCTGCGGCGAGCTGCTCAAGGCTGGTTACACTGCCGCCAAACTGAGCGGTGGCGTTTCCAGCTGGAAAGCCGATAACCTGCCCCTGGTGAAGTGATATGAAGCCCGTCATCGTCTATTCCAGCGACTACTGCCCTTACTGCATGCGCGCCAAGTACCTGCTCGAGAGCAAAGGCGTGGCCTTCGAGGAAATCAAGGTTGACGGCAAGCCGCAGGTCCGCGCCGAGATGAGCCAGAAGGCCGGCCGTACTTCGGTGCCGCAGATCTGGATCGGCAGCACCCACGTCGGTGGATGCGATGACCTCTATGCCCTGGAGCGCGCCGGCAAGCTCGACGCGCTGCTGGCAGCCTGATTTGCACTGCATTCAAAAACATTAGGATTAAGGATCTGCCATGACTGACCAACAGACCAACGGCGCTGCTGCAGAAGACAACAGCCCTCAGTTCTCCATGCAGCGCATCTACGTGCGTGACCTGTCGTTCGAAGCCCCGAAAAGCCCGCAGATCTTCCGTCAGACCTGGGAGCCGAGCGTTGCCCTGGACCTGAACACCAAGCAGAAGGCCCTGGAAGGTGACTTCCACGAAGTGGTGCTGACCCTGTCGGTGACCGTCAAGAACGGTGACGAAGTGGCCTTCATCGCTGAAGTTCAGCAGGCTGGCATCTTCCTGATCAAGAACCTCGACGCTTCGTCGATGAGCCACACGCTCGGCGCGTTCTGCCCGAACATCCTGTTCCCGTATGCCCGTGAGACCCTGGACAGCCTGGTGACCCGCGGTTCGTTCCCGGCCCTGATGCTGTCGCCGGTCAACTTCGACGCCCTGTACGCGCAAGAGCTGCAGCGCATGCAGGAAGCTGGCGAAACGCCGACCGTGCAGTAATTCTGCCGGTATCAAAAAAGCGCCTCTCGGGGCGCTTTTTTGTTGCCTGTGCCGGCTACGGATCAGCTCCCGGCAAACCCATTCTGCCGCCAGGCTTCATAGACGGTAACCGCCACGGTATTGGACAGGTTAAGGCTCCTGCACCCCGGCCGCATCGGCAGGCGCAGGCGTTGCTCGGCCGGCAGGCTGTCCAGCACCTCGGCCGGCAGGCCTCGGCTCTCAGGCCCGAACAGGAATGCATCACCGGGCTGATAAGCCACTTCATGGAACGGATGCGAGCCCTTGGTGGTAAAGGCGAACAGCCGCGGATTGCCCAGGCTTTCCAGGCATCCGGCCAGGCTTTCGTGGCGCTTGAGCGTGGCATACTCGTGGTAATCCAGCCCGGCCCGGCGCAGGCGCTTGTCGTCCAGTTCGAAGCTGATCGGCTCGATCAGGTGCAGGGCGCAACCGCTGTTGGCGCAGAGGCGGATGATGTTGCCGGTATTCGGCGGAATTTCTGGTTGAAAAAGGATGACGTGAAACATGCACGGCTCCAAACGTGAAGATGACGAGCATTCTACCCCTGAACCCGACCTGCGTTCGAAGGCCTGGCCGCGCATGCTGCTTTCCCTGGCGCTGTTCGGCATATTGGTGGGCCTGATGATTGGCCGTTTGACTGCCCCTGACGAGCATGTGCTGGAGCAGGTCGAAGTGGTACCGGATGGCCTGGACCTGTGGTTCAACGAAGAACCCAAGCTGCATGGCGAAAACGTCGAGGGTACCGTGGCGCTGCTGTTCGAGGCCGAGGGCAAGGCGCAGCGTGGTCAGTTGGACCTGCAGGGCAAACCGGTTGGCTGGCGATTGCAGAAGAGCGACAAGGGGCTGTTGCTGACGGTGATTGCCGCGCGTCCCCTGCACGGCGAATGGGCCGGTGCAGAGGACGCTGGACGTTGGCGGGTGCAGGTGAAACTGCACGAATAAAAGAGGGGATATCTCGGCCTGCCTGTACCAAGGTCCCCAAAAGGGCTTACAGCGAATTAAAGGGGGGATGGCCCGGCCTGCCTGTACCGAGGTCCCCGAAAGCGGCGTTACTGCGAATAAAAGAGGGGTCACCCGGCCTGCCTGTACCAGGGCCCCCGAAACTGGATATGTATTAGCTATTGCAGGGGGCGTGCCAGTTTTGAAAAACCCGGAAATAGGGAGTTTCAGGGCGATTTGGCCGAGTTTTGAGGGGGTTTGTGCCTTCGTGAGGTGCATCGGGCACAGCATCGGTGCACCGGAGGGTAGAAATGGCTGGGGCCGCAAAAGCGGCCCCAGGGGTTTAACGGGTTAACGAGGATCAGTGGTCCTCGCCCTCATCCTCATCCCCGCCGTCCACGTTCATACCCAGTTCCTTGATCTTGCGGGTCAGGGTATTGCGCCCCCAACCCAGCAGTACCGCGGCATCACGCCGGCGCCCGGCAGTGTGCTTCAGTGCAGTCTCGATCATGATCCGTTCGAAGCTGGGCACCGCGCTGTCGAGCAAGTTCGACTGCCCGCGCGCCAAGGCCTGGTCTGCCCACTGGCGCAGCGCCTGCTCCCAGTTGGTCACCGGCGCTGCGTCCTGCGGCAGGTTCAGCAGCTCCGGCGGCAGGTCGCCGATCAGCACTTCGCGGCTGGAGGCCATTACCGTGATCCAGCGGCAGGTGTTCTCCAGCTGGCGCACGTTGCCCGGCCACGGCAGGTTGCGGATGAACTCTTCGGTTTCCGGCTTGAGCAACTTCGGCTCGACGGCCAGCTCCTGGGCGGCACGGCCGAGGAAGTGCCGTGCCAGCGCCGGGATGTCCTCGCGGCGGTCGGCCAGGCGTGGGATATGGATGCGGATCACGTTCAGGCGGTGGAACAAGTCCTCACGGAACTTGCCGGCCGTTACCAGCGACTCCAGGTTCTGGTGGGTCGCCGCAATGATGCGTACATCGACCTTCACCGGCACGTGGCCGCCAACCCGATAGAACTC
Source organism: Pseudomonas sp. TWI628 (assembly GCF_039673865.1). Lineage (NCBI taxonomy): Bacteria > Pseudomonadati > Pseudomonadota > Gammaproteobacteria > Pseudomonadales > Pseudomonadaceae > Pseudomonas > Pseudomonas sp. TWI628. Next base: position 21,379 of record NZ_JBDJMM010000037.1, read on the forward strand.
GCCATCGGCCAAAACCCGCAGCAGGCGGGTCTGGGTATCGGCGGGCATGTCGCCGATCTCGTCGAGGAACAAGGTGCCGCCGTCGGCCTGTTCGAAGCGGCCGCGGCGCAGGTTGGCCGCGCCGGTGAAGGCGCCTTTCTCGTGGCCGAACAGCTCCGACTCCATCAGGTCCTTGGGGATGGCCGCCATGTTCAGGGCGATGAATGGCGATGCGGCACGCGGGCTGTGACGGTGCAGGGCGTGCGCCACCAGCTCTTTACCGGTTCCGGATTCGCCGTTGATCAGTACGGTGATGTTGGAGTGGCTCAGGCGGCCGATGGCACGGAACACCTCCTGCATCGCGGGTGCTTCGCCGATGATTTCCGGGGTGCGGGCCAAGGCCTGCGGCACATCGAGGCCTTGTTGTTCCTGGGCGTGCTGATTGGCACGCTTGACCAGCGACACCGCTTCGTCCACGTCGAACGGCTTGGGCAGGTATTCGAAGGCACCGCCCTGGTAGGACGCCACTGCGCTGTCCAGGTCGGAGTGGGCGGTCATGATGATGACCGGCAGGCGCGGATGCTGTTCGCGGATCTGCGCCAGCAGGTCGAGGCCGCTGGCGCCGGGCATGCGAATGTCGGAAATGATCACATCAGGCTGCTGGCGGGCCAGGCGGCCCATGACGCCATCGGCGCTGTCGAAGCTCTGGGTGGTCATGCCTTCCTGTTGCAGGGCTTTTTCCAGGACCCAGCGGATGGAGCGATCATCATCGACGATCCATACGGTTTCACTTCGGCTCATGAGGCGGTGGCTCCTTGTTCCAAGGGCAGGAAGATCGAGAAGGCGGTGTGCCCTGCGTGGCTTTCACACTCGATCAGGCCCTGGTGCTGGCTGATGATGTTCTGGGTAATGGCCAGGCCGAGCCCGGTACCGTCCGGGCGCCCACTGACCATGGGATAGAAAAGGGTGTCCTGCAGTTCCGCAGGGATGCCCGGGCCGTTGTCGATGATCTCGATACGCGCCGCCAGGCGATGGCGCACGTGGCCAATGGTGAACTGACGCACGGCGCGGCTGCGCAGAGTGATGCGGCCCAGGCGCAGCTCGTTCTGCGAGCTGATCGCCTGCATCGCATTGCGCACGATGTTCAGTACGGCCTGGATCATCTGCTCGCGGTCGATCAACACGTCCGGCAAGCTCGGGTCGTAGTCGCGCACCATAGTGATGCAACCCTGGCTTTCGGCCTCGACCAGGCTGCAGACCCGCTCCAGGACTTCGTGGATGTTGGTCATGGCCAGCGACGGCAACTTGTTCGAGCCGAGCATGCGGTCGACCAGGTTGCGTAGGCGGTCGGCCTCTTCGATGATCACGTTGGTGTAGTCGCGCAGGCCCTCTTCGGGCAGTTCGCGGGCCAGCAGCTGTGCTGCGCCTCGGATACCGCCGAGCGGGTTCTTGATCTCGTGGGCCAGGCCGCGCACCAGCATCTTGGTGGTTTCCTGCTTGCTCAGCTGAGCCTCTTCCTTGGTGATGCGCAGCAGGCGATCACGCGGGTGGACTTCCAGCAGCAGCAAGGTATTGCCCTGGTGCAGGATCGGTGTCACCGCGTAGTCGACGGTGATGGCCTGCCCGGTCAGCGAGGTCAGTTGCGCTTCGCGCTTGGTGAACGGGTGCGCCTGTTCCACGGCCTGGCGCAGCGAATTGAGCGCCTCGGTCGATTCGGTGAACAGTTCACTGATGAACTGCCCGTGGCTGCGCTGGCCACTGACCGCCAGGAGCATTTCCGCAGCCGGGTTCATGTACTCCAGGCGCAGCTCGCTGTTGAGCAGGAGCGTGGCGGTGGTCAGGTTGTCCAGAAGCAGACGGTGCTGTGCATCGCTGATGGTCATAAGGCGTCGTTGACCTCTTTTGGCGCTTGTCAGGCAGGGCACGGCCATGGCCGGGCAGGCGGTGGATCCGCGGATGCCAGTCTCTGCACAGGAAAATGCAAGAAACAAACCAAGGCTCCGAAAAGAAGCGGAATTGCCTGATAAAGACCTGGAATTGCGCTTATTCGGAACAGATTGCCCTGATTTATCGTTCCACGTGACCTGTTTTGGGTTACAGATTGAAGCCCTTGGCGTGCTTATGCACCAATATAGAGCATTGCTGAGGTCAGCGTTCTACGCACAATTGTGCTGTTGCGCGGACCAGAGCCATGTGTCGGAGCGGCTCGCTGGTGTGCCCGGCCAGGGCGTCTGTCAGTTGGCGAGGGCAGTCGTTCAGTGGCTTGCGGTCCAAGTTGCCCAGTTCGAACAGCAATGTCGCCTGCAGCATGTCCAGGCGCGGGCGCAGTTCATCGGCGAGGTTCCGAGCTTGCTGTGGGGGCCGCTTCCCCAGTGCAGTCCAGCGGTCGATCAGGCCGTACTGGACCATCTTGTTGGCTTCGATCTGGTCGGCGAAAAAGGCCGCTGCCCGTTCGGGAGACAAGTCGTAGTCATGCGCTGCAGCTTGAACCTGCTGCAGAACCTCTTGTTCTCGCATCGGGGCCTCGACGGGTACGCCATTGTCCCATTTGTGCACGGCTACTGCGTAGGCCAGGTCCAGGCGCTGCCCGATTGCCGCGAGCAAAGGCTTGAGTTCAGGTTGTGAGGGGGAGCTGCAGCCGAGAAGCGTAATGACGAAGCACAGCACGAAGGGCAGGGGGCGCATGGCAATCTCCTTATTGTCAGAGACTTGATTGTGCGCAGTCAGGAGAGTCTTGCTTGTAGGAAGCATCTGAAAGCGATTGGCGTAAAACAGCTGTAGTACAGCTCGTATTCCAGCGGGTGCACGAAGGCGCGGACCTTGATTTCTTCTTCGCTCTTCAGCTCGATGAAGGCATCCTCGACGGCACAGTTTCATGTCACTGGACTACGCTTCCCGTTGGGCACTCACTGGCGGGGGTGGCGGGAGCAATGCCTGCTGCGCCCGCGTAGAACACCAGCAGTTCGGCGGGTTGCTCAGAGGTATGACCGCGGTGGACGCGATTGACGATTTCCGCCAGCGGTTCACCCGCACGTACTCGGGTGCGCTTGCCGTCGAGGGTTTCTACTTCGATTTCGCCTTTGACCAGGTAACCCATGTTCGGCGCCAGGTGGCAGTGCCACTCGAGTGAGGTGGCGGCTGGGATCTGAATCCTCAGCAGCGACAGTTCAGGTTGGCCGTCGGGATAGCGCATGTAGGGCGTGCCGTCCCAACCATTGGAGGCACGGAGCAAGACGTTGGATGTGAGCGTTGCCGGTTCGGCATCGAGGTTGGCGCAGCCGCTGATCAGCAGCGCAGAGGTCAGTATTGCGAGGATGCGCATGAAAAAAGCACCAGTGGATGAATGAATCGTCCACCCTGCGCAATGGTGATGAGTGAGTCTGTCAGCTGGATCTGTATTGCTTGTACGAAAAAGGGCCTCCCGAAGGAGGCCCTTTTGATCAGGTCATCGGCGCAAGGCGCCAATCAGATCAGCAGCTGTAGTACAGCTCGTATTCCAGCGGGTGCACGAAGGTGCGGACCTTGATTTCTTCTTCGCTCTTCAGCTCGATGAAGGCATCGATGAAGTCGTCGGAGAACACGCCGCCCTTGGTCAGGAACGCACGGCCTTTATCCAGCTCTTCCAGAGCTTCTTTCAGGCTGCCGCAAACTTGCGGGATGTCCTTGGCTTCTTCTGGCGGCAGGTCGTACAGGTTCTTGTCGGCAGCATCGCCTGGGTGGATCTTGTTCTGGATGCCGTCCAGGCCAGCCATCAGCAGGGCTGCGAAGGCCAGGTATGGGTTGGCCGATGGGTCCGGGAAGCGTGCTTCGATACGGCGGGCTTTCGGGCTGCCGACGTAAGGAATACGGATCGAGGCGGAACGGTTGCGAGCCGAGTAGGCCAGCATTACCGGCGCTTCGAAGCCTGGGACCAGACGCTTGTACGAGTTGGTCGACGGGTTGGTGAAGCCGTTCAGGGCCTTACCGTGCTTGATGATACCGCCGATGAAGTACAGGGCGGTGTCGGACAGGCCGGCATAGCCTTCACCGGAGAAGGTGTTCTTGCCGTCTTTCCAGATCGACATATGCACGTGCATGCCCGAGCCGTTGTCGCCGTACAGTGGCTTCGGCATGAAGGTGGCGGTACGGCCGTAAGCGTCGGCAACGTTGTGCACGACGTATTTCAGGGCTTGTACTTCGTCAGCCTTCTTCACCAGGGTGTTGAACTTGACGCCGATTTCGTTCTGGCCGGCAGTCGCCACTTCGTGGTGGTGAACTTCAACGGTCTGGCCCATTTCTTCCAGAGCGTTGCACATGGCGGTACGGATTTCGTGGTCGTGGTCGAACGGCGGAACCGGGAAGTAGCCGCCTTTCACGCCTGGACGGTGGCCTTTGTTGCCGCCTTCCACGTCTGCGTCGGACATCCACGAGCCTTGCTCGGAGAAGATCTTGAACATCGAGCCGGAGATGTCCGACTTGAACTTCACTTCGTCGAAGATGAAGAACTCTGGCTCTGGGCCAGCGAAGACGGTGTCACCGATGCCGGTGCTCTTCAGGTACTCTTCGGCGCGCTTGGCGATCGCACGTGGGTCGCGATCATAGCCCTGCATGCTCGATGGGTCGACGATGTCGCAGGTGATGATCAGGGTCGGTTCTTCGGTGAACGGGTCCAGAACGGCGGTCTCGTCGACCGGCATCAGGATCATGTCGGAAGCTTCGATGCCTTTCCAGCCAGCGATGGAGGAGCCGTCGAACATCTTGCCGACTTCGAAGAAGTCTTCGTCCAGGCCATCACGCGCCGGCATGGTCACGTGATGCTGTACGCCCTTGGTGTCCGTGAAACGCAGATCAATCCACTTGACGTCATGATCTTTGATGAGTTGAACCGACTTCGACATGTTGTCCTCCGGAGGGTCTAGAGCGCGGTGGGCCGCTGCTCTGGAAAAAGGGTGTTGCCGGGCGCGGATAGTCGGCCAAGCGTACCTGCCTCACAAGGGAGCAAATTGCATGCCAGTGCCCGAAAATGGCGAGGGCGGGATAAAAAGGGGCGTTTGCGGGCATTTGCCGGGCTGACGGCGGGTAAAAGTGCACCCTTAGGAGGCAGAAATCCAGTGTAGAGCACCAAATGAGTGCATGGCATGAAAGGTGTGCTTGTTTTGAGGGCCTCATCGCGGATAAATCCGCTCCTACAATGACCGCTCACCTGATTAGGAGCGGATTTATCCGCGATGAGGCCGGCACAGGCACTGCAAATTCTGTCTCCCACATTTATCTCAAAGCTTCTGATCAAAAGTTGGTCAAATCCTGAGCAATTTCCGCTATAATTCGCGCCCCTCATTTTCGGCAGGCCCTGCGCGCGCTGTTAACCCAATGAAACTTATCGTCAAAGTCTTCCCAGAAATCACCATCAAGAGCCGGCCGGTGCGCAAGCGCTTCATCCGCCAGCTCGGCAAGAACATCCGCAACGTGCTCAAGGATCTTGATCCAGAGCTCGCGGTCGATGGTGTCTGGGACAATCTCGAGGTGGTTACCCGCGTCGAAGACGAGAAGGTCCAGCGCGAGATGATCGAGCGCCTCACCTGCACCCCGGGCATCACCCACTTCCTGCAGGTCGATGAGTACCCGCTGGGTGACTTCGACGACATCGTCGCCAAGTGCAAGCACCACTTCGGCCACCTGCTGGCCGGCAAGCGCTTCTCGGTGCGCTGCAAACGCGGCGGCCACCACGACTTCACCTCGATGGACGTCGACCGCTACGTCGGCAGCCAGCTGCGCCAGCAGTGCGGCGCCGCCGGCATCGACCTGAAGACGCCGGAAGTCGTGGTGCGCATGGAAATCCGCGACCAGCGCCTGTATGTGATCCACAACCAGCACAACGGCATCGGCGGCTACCCGTTGGGCGCCCTGGAGCAGACCCTGGTGCTGATGTCCGGTGGTTTCGATTCCACCGTGGCGGCCTACCAGATGATGCGCCGCGGCCTGATGACCCACTTCTGCTTCTTCAACCTCGGCGGCCGTGCCCACGAGCTGGGCGTGATGGAAGTCGCCCACTACCTGTGGAAAAAGTACGGCAGCAGCCAGCGCGTGCTGTTCATCAGCGTGCCGTTCGAAGAAGTGGTCGGCGAGATCCTCAACAAGGTCGACAACAGCTACATGGGCGTGACCCTCAAGCGCATGATGTTGCGCGGTGCCGCGCACATGGCCGAGCGCCTGCAGATCGACGCGCTGGTCACCGGCGAGGCGATTTCCCAGGTCTCCAGCCAGACCCTGCCGAACCTGTCGATCATCGACTCGGCCACCGACAAGCTGGTGCTGCGCCCGTTGCTGGCCAGCCACAAGCAGGACATCATCGACCAGGCGACCGAAATCGGCACCGCCGACTTCGCCAAGCACATGCCGGAATACTGCGGCGTGATCTCGGTGAACCCGACCACCCATGCCAAGCGTCACCGCATGGAGCACGAAGAAAAGCAGTTCGACATGGCCGTACTGGAACGTGCCCTGGAGCGTGCCAAGTTCATCTCCATCGACCATGTGATCGATGAGCTGGGCAAGGACATCGAAGTCGAGGAAGTGGCCGAGGCACTGCCGGGCCAGATCGTCATCGACATTCGTCACCCCGATGCCCAGGAAGACGAACCTCTGGTGCTCGAAGGTATCGAAGTCCAGGCCATGCCGTTCTATGCGATCAACAGCAAGTTCAAGCACCTGGACCCTACGCGCCAGTACTTGCTGTATTGCGACAAAGGTGTGATGAGCCGTTTGCACGCACACCACCTGCTCAGTGAGGGACATGCCAATGTGCGTGTTTATCGTCCGACATAAGACGCCAGGGCTGTATGGCGGCAGCATCCGCCATCGCCCTCCCGACCATCGGGCCCGCTGAGCCTCAAACCGTACATATTCGCCGCCTACACTGGCGGCAACCGAATCCTCTGATCGAGATACAGTTGTGATCGAAAATCTGCGTAACATCGCCATCATCGCCCACGTTGACCATGGTAAAACCACCCTGGTCGACAAACTCCTGCGTCAGTCCGGCACCCTGGAGCGTAACGAGCTCAACGACGAGCGCGTCATGGACTCCAACGACCAGGAAAAAGAGCGCGGTATTACCATTCTGGCGAAAAACACCGCCATCAACTGGAACGGCTACCACATCAACATCGTCGACACCCCCGGCCACGCCGACTTCGGTGGCGAGGTTGAGCGTGTAATGTCGATGGTCGACTCCGTGCTGCTGCTGGTCGACGCCCAGGACGGCCCGATGCCGCAAACCCGCTTCGTGACCAAGAAGGCCTTCGAAGCCGGCCTGAAGCCGATCGTCGTGATCAACAAGGTTGACCGCCCGGGCGCGCGTCCTGACTGGGTTCTGGACCAGATCTTCGACCTGTTCGACAACCTCGGTGCCACCGACGAGCAGCTGGACTTCAAAGTCGTCTACGCCTCGGCCCTGAACGGCATCGCCGGTCTGGACCACACCGCCATGGGCGACGACATGACTGCCCTGTACCAGGCTGTCATCGACCACGTTCCAGCGCCAGCTGTTGACCGTGACGGCCCGTTCCAGATGCAGATCTCCGCACTGGACTACAACAGCTTCCTGGGCGTGATCGGTGTTGGCCGTATTGCCCGTGGTCGCATCAAGCCGAACACCCCGGTTGTCGCCATCGACGCTGACGGCAAGAAGCGTAACGGCCGTATCCTCAAGCTGATGGGCCACCACGGCCTGCACCGCGTCGACGTCGAAGAAGCCCAGGCTGGCGACATCGTCTGCATCAGCGGTTTCGACGAGCTGTTCATCTCCGACACCCTGTGCGACCCGACTGCTGTCGAGGCGATGAAGCCGCTGACCGTTGACGAGCCTACCGTTTCGATGACCTTCCAGGTCAACGACTCGCCGTTCTGCGGCAAGGAAGGCAAGTTCGTCACCAGCCGTAACATCAAGGACCGTCTGGACAAGGAGCTGCTGTACAACGTTGCCCTGCGCGTTGAAGAAACCGACTCCCCAGACAAGTTCAAGGTGTCGGGCCGTGGCGAGCTGCACCTCTCGGTACTGATCGAAACCATGCGTCGCGAAGGCTTCGAACTGGCCCTGGGCCGTCCGGAAGTGATCATCCGTGAAGTCGACGGCGTGAAGCAGGAACCGTTCGAAAACGTTACCATCGACATCCCTGAAGAATCCCAGGGCAAGGTCATGGAAGAGATGGGCCTGCGTAAAGGCGACCTGACCAACATGGTTCCGGATGGCAAGGGCCGTGTACGCCTGGAATACAACATCCCGGCTCGTGGTCTGATCGGTTTCCGTAACCAGTTCCTGACCCTGACCAACGGTGCAGGCATCCTGACTTCGATCTTCGATCGCTACGACACCGTGAAGTCCGGCCACATGTCCGGCCGTCAGAACGGCGTACTGGTTTCGGTCGAAACCGGCAAGGCGCTGACCTACTCGCTGGAAACCCTGCAGGCGCGCGGCAAGCTGTTCGTCGAGCACGGTCAAGAGATCTACAACGGTCAGATCATCGGCCAGAACAGCCGCGACAACGACCTGGGCGTCAACCCTACCAAGGGCAAGAAGCTCGACAACATGCGTGCTTCGGGTAAAGACGAAGTCATCGCCCTGGTTCCGCCAGTTCGCTTCACCCTGGAACAGGCTCTGGAATACATCCAGGAAGACGAGCTGTGCGAAGTAACGCCGAAGTCCATCCGTCTTCGCAAGAAGATCCTGGACGAAAGCGAGCGTACCCGCGCTGCCAAAAAAGCCAAGAACAGCTAAGTTAGTTCAGGCTGAATGAAAACGCCCCCGGTCGAAAGGCCGGGGGCGTTTTTGTTTGTGCGGCATCCGCTGGCGGCCTGTCGAGGTGTTGTCTAGGCTGATGAGCTTTATTTTCAAGGAAGAAGGCTTCATGAATGTTCGCTTGGTATTCGCGAGTGCCTGTCTGATCGCCAGCTTCCATGCCAGCGGCCAGCAGGACTGCGCCGGCCTGCGCCCGCAGGAAGTGGTCAGGTGCTACATCGGCAATGTTCGACAGGCGCCACTGGATGCCCAACTGTTCGAACAGACGTCATCGCCTGACTACAGGTTCCTGGCGTTTCACATGACCTCACAGCAATGGGCGCCGGCCCCGGTCACTGAGCCACGCGAATGGAAGCACGATGTCGAGTTGTACGTGCCGCGCCATGCTGTGCCCGGCAAGGCGTTGCTCGTCGTGAACAACGGCGTGCGCTTTGGTGCTGCGCAGCCCCCGAGCTATACCCGCGAAGTTTTGCGTGAGGTTGCCCTCAAGGCACGCATCGCGGTGGTGATGGTCAGTGATGTGCCGAATCAGGCGCTGACCTTTAGCGACGTCCAGAAACCCCTGCGTGAAGATGAAGCCGTTGCCCATACCTGGGCGCATTCGCTGAATGATCAGGCTGCCGCGCCGGAGCTGCCCTTGCAGGTGCCGATGGCCGCAGCGGCGAGCCGGGCGATGGATCTTGCGCAGGAACAGTTGAAAAAAATCGGGCACAAGGTTGACCGGTTCATCATCACGGGTGGCTCCAAGCGTGGTTGGGGGGCGTGGTTGACGGCGCTGGCCGATGACCGCGTGATGGCCATCGTTCCTAACGTGATCGAGGTGGAGGATACCGCCGCCATGCTGGCCGGCTTGCGTAAGCGCTACGGTGGCCACTGGCCCCTGGCGTTGTTGCCTTACCAGCAGGCGGGAGTCTTGAAGCAGCTGGACAGCCCCGGATTTGCGCGCCTGGCTGCCATGATCGATCCGATGCAGTACCTCAATGAGCCTGGCCAGCGCCTGGCGATCCCCAAGTACCTGATATCCGCCAGTGGCGATGATTTCTTCGCCCCCGACCCGGTTACCGATTACCAGCAGCGCCTGCCGGGGCAGACCAGCCTGAGGGTATTGCCGAATTCGGACCATGCCGGGGTGCGTGAGGCGGTGGTCAGTACGCTGGTGCCTGTGGTGAGGCGCCTGCATGAGGGCGAGCCGCTGCCGAGGGTGCAGCTGATCGCCGATGAGCGCGCGGGAACGATGCAGGTCAGATTTTCCGAGCGGCCATTGACCGTCAAGGTGTGGACGGCCAGCAACAGTCGGGATCGGGATTTCCGCTATGCCTGCGGGGTGCGCTACGTCTCCCAGACGATCAAGCCGAAGCGGCGGCTTACCGTGCAGCGAACTGTACCCAGCGTGGGTTGGCAGGCGCAGTTCATCGAGGCCACCTTCGCTGACGGTTTCATCGCTACCAGCCCGGTCAGTGTCTGGCCGCAGACCTTCCCGGATCATCCGCCAGCAGACCTTGGCGGGGCGTGCCGGAGTGTTCCTGCAGGCTAGGGCCAGCCACGGCAACGGCGGGCCCAGCCGCAGGGTGTAGCTGGAGTCTGAAGGTGTTGTAGGCTGCCTCTTTCAGGGCAGTTCATGCCTTGCGCGGGTGCCATGCCCTGCCTAGCGTGACGTGCTTCATTGAAAAGGAAGTACGCCCATGAAGTATCGATTCGCGCTGGTCATTCCCTGTCTAGTGGCCAGTTTTCATGCCAGTGCCCAGCAGGATTGCAGCGGCCTGCGCCCTCAGGAAATCGTCCACTGCCATATCGGTAATGTGCGACAGGCGCCTGTGGAATCCGTTTTGCTCGAGCACTCTTCCGAGCCTGGCTACGCATTCCGTCGTCTGCAGATGGCTTCGCAGGTGTGGGAGCCCGCCCCGGTGGTGGAGCCGCGTCGGTGGGAACATGATGTCGAGCTGCACATTCCGCGCGATGCAGCGCCCGGCAAAGCCTTGCTGGTGGTGAACAACGGTGTGCGTCACGGGCCGGCACAAACCCCGGACTATTCACGCGAAGCGTTGCGCGAGGTCGCGCTCAAGGCGCGTATCGCTGTCGTCATGATCAGTGATGTACCCAATCAGTACGTGACCTTCAGCGATGGTGACAAGCCAATGCGCGAAGATGATGCCGTGGCTCATACCTGGGCGCACTCGCTGCGTGGGGCTGCGGCGGAACTGCCACTGCATGTGCCGATGGCTGCGGCGGCAAGCCGGGCGATGGACCTGGCCGAGCAGGAGCTGGCAAAGCAAGGGCTCGTGGTGGACAGATTCATCATCACGGGTGCCTCCAAGCGTGGTTGGAGCGCTTGGCTGACGGCATTGGCTGACGAGCGGGTAATGGCCATCGTGCCCAGTGTGATCGACGTGGCAGACACCTCGGACATGCTGGCGGGCTTGCGTAAGCGCTATGGCGGTCATTGGCCCTTGGCGTTGGGTTCGTACCAGCAGGCCGGCGTGTTGCAGCAGCTGGGCACCCCGGCATTCGAGCGGCTGATGGCGATGATGGACCCGATGCAGTACCTGAACGAGGAGGGGCAGCGCCTGGCGATACCCAAGTACCTGGTGTCCGCCAGTGGTGACGACTTCTTCGCGCCTGACCCCGTTACCGATTATCAGCAGCGCCTGCCCGGTGAGACCAGCTTGAGGGTATTGCCGAACTCCGACCATGGTGGCGTGCGACAGGTGGTGGTCAGCACCTTGGTGCCGGCGGTGACGCGCCTGCGTGATGGCAAGCCGCTGCCGAGCGTGCGAGTGTCGGGGGGCGGGCAGCCCGGGCGGATGGCTGTCGAATTCTCCGAGCCTCCCTTGGCAGTGAAGGTATGGACGGCAAGCAACAGCAAGGATCGCGACTTCCGCTATGCCTGCGGGGTGCGCTACCAGTCCGAGACGCTAGTGCCCAGGCAACACTTCACTCTGCAACGAACTGCGCCAGCCACTGGGTGGCAGGCGCAGTTCGTCGAAGCGACGTTCGCTGATGGCTTCATCGCCACCAGCCCAGTCAGCGTGCTGCCGCAGACCTATCCGGAACATCCGCCGACGGATCACGGTGGTGCTTGCCGCAGCTTCCCGGCGGGCAGCGCGTGAGCCGCTGGCTCAGTGCGGCATGCCCAGTTCGGCGTCGTCCAGCAGGGCCTTGGCCAATGCACTGAGGTAATGCGCGGCCCAGATCAGTTGCGGGTCGTTGTCCATCACGGCGGTGAGGGTCAGGTCGCGCACGCAGCCCAGCAGTTCGGAGGCTTGGTCGCGGGCGTCCTGGCAGGGGATGCCTGCGCAGACCTGGAACAGCGGTTGTCTGTGCGCTTCGCCCTGGTAGAAGCAGGTTTTGCCGGGGGTGGTCTGGTTGTTTTCGGTCATTGGTTTCTCTCCCTGAGTCTTGTGGTGGAAGCGGCGAACATCAATGCGTGCTGCCGGCACGCTCCAAGGCGAGCGACAAGGCATCCGCCTGCCCCCAGGCCAACTGCATGGCCCGCAAGCCATTCACCAGCGTCTCCCGCGTGCGGTCATCCTCTATGCCATCGAGGGCGCGGTGGCTGTGGTTGTAGGCGATCATCAGGTAGTGGGTGATGTTGACCACGACGTGGTCGAGGGGGACGAGGTTTTCGCAGATGGCGTGGGTGAGGGTCGTGCCGTCTGGGAGGTCGAAGTGGTGGGGTGGGTCGGGGACGATCTTTTTCATATTGGCACCATGTCGTTCATGTGCCACCCGTCCGTTTCCACACATTGGGGTGACAGCTGTACACGGGGTGGAAAACCAGGCACATGGCAAACCCGGTAGGCCCGAAAGCCTCCCGCGTACAGCTGTCATGACGACAGCAGCCAGTTGAATTGCCGAGGTTTCCACACCTCGATCGCTGAACCGTTCAGCGACCTGGAAAGCCTAGAGAGACGGGTTTCCAGTGACAATCAGACGCGAGTCGACAGGGTTTGTAGGGTATTTCGCGAGGACTGAAGCCGCCAGCCAATACTTGTAGGAATTATCTGCATCAAGAGTGGGAAAGTTTCTTGGTGCATAGATGAACAGTTTTCAGTTGCCTTGGCTGGGAGGTGTATAGCTTCGCTTTTGGGCAGTCTAGAAGACCGATATTTCCAGTGTCGGTTACAGCATGTTTCTTACTACTCAATTACTTACCAAGCTGTCTTTGGCAATGGCCGATGGCCTCAGTACGCTGCCTGCTGGCACTTGATTGAGGCAGAAAATGAAGGGCAAGGGGTGGAAGGATCACTTGGCTCGTGGCCAGATTGAGGTCGCAGGCAGCACATGGAGTCTGCTTCATTTGCGCCCAATATCTCATCACTTGAAGATTCCGGGCCTTGCCGACGAGGGCATGGGGGAAGTAGCGCTGGCGGTCGAGTACTCAAGTCATTGCGTCAGCTATGGCCCCAAGCAAGGTACCGAACTGGACTTCGATCATATGGGGCACGATCACTTGCTGATCGATCATCGGGGCATTCGCCGTGCCTTCTGCCCTAACCGTCACAAGCTGTCAGTTCAGTTGCCTTCGATCATTGCTTCGTTGCCTGAGCGGCAGTGCCTATTTACTGGGCATAGCAACTGGTTGACCATCGAGGGTAATCAGTTCGGGTATCCAGAGGGCAGCCGATATGAGGTGTATTTCAACTTGCGTCGAGACTCGCCCCGTAGCCTCAAACTCCATGTGGAAAGCGCTTATGTGCGTGACCCCGGCCATCCTTCGAATCGGCCTACGGCGCTGAAACGGCACGAAAAGATCAAAGGCTGGTTGCTGATATTGAAGAAACTGAGAAATGAGCCGATTCGACGGCCTGTCAGGCGATAGCAGCCTGTAAAAATACGAAACCCCCAATGAAGGGGGTCGTATCGCGGATGCCCTTAGGGACTGATCCCATCAACCGGCACGGCCGGAACCAGGTGGCGGCGTCTAGACACTTCCTGACGGAAGCTCCGTGTACATCGAGACAGGTGAAAGTCTATTGAGTCCTGGCGGGACCGTCAACGCCCAACCACCTTCGGCTTGTAAGCACAATACCCCGGCCGCGGCCCGACCTTGGGATGGTTACGGCAAGTATCCGGCCGCTTGTCATAAATGGTGCACAGCCGGCTCTTGCGATCCAGGTACATGCAGTCATCGTTGCTCATCCGGGTCAGGGTGAAGATCCCCGACTTCTGGTTGAAGCGCTCGATGATGCCTTCCTTCTGCAGGCGCTTGGCCACGTTCTTCGGCGGTTCGTCTTTCTCGAACTCGTCCACCACGCCAATGCGGATCAGATCCTTGATCTTCACCTCCACCGGCAGGGTGCAGCAGGTCGAATGGCAGCCATGGCACATGTTGCTGGTGTAGCGCTGCCAGGTCTCCAGGCGGTCGACTTCGGCGGCGGCGATCAGGGTCGTTTTCATCGTTATGGGGGTGAATCACGGTCTTGGGGCGCGCGATCATACCGGAATTGCTCAATTTATGAACAACCTTTTGACCGAATGCGCAAACGTTCATGAAAACCACGAACACAGGCTGTCGCTCTTGGTCGAAGCGTCTAGGCTCAACAATCTGCCTCCGCTTTCGTCAACTTGCCCGAGGATGCCCCATGTCCCAGGAACCTGAAGCTCGTGACGCCGAAGTCGCGGATTTTCGCGCTGCTGTACTGGATAAGCTGACCTACGCGGTCGGCAAGGACCCGGAGCATGCCTTTGACCATGACTGGTTCGAAGCCATCGCCCTGGCCGCGCGCGATCACATGGTCGACCACTGGATGGACCACACTCGCCGGGCCTACCGACGTAGCCAGAAGCGGGTCTACTACCTTTCCCTGGAATTTCTCATCGGCCGCCTGCTCTACGACAGCCTGAGCAACCTCGGCTTGCTGGATATTGCCCGCGATGCGCTCGAAGGCCTGAACGTCGATCTGGAGCGCATTCGCCTGCTTGAGCCGGATGCCGCCTTGGGCAATGGTGGCCTTGGCCGCCTGGCTGCCTGCTTCATGGAGAGCATGTCGACCTTGGGCATTGCCGCCCATGGCTACGGCATCCGCTACGAACACGGCCTGTTCCGCCAGGCGGTGGTCGATGGCTGGCAGCAAGAGCAGACCGAAAACTGGCTGGACTTCGGTAACCCCTGGGAGTTCGAGCGCGCCGAGGTGATTTACCCGATCAGCTTCGGGGGCAGTGTCGAAACGGTGCTCGATACCCGCGGCCAGCAACGCCAGGTGTGGTGGCCGGGCGAGACGGTGCGAGCGGTAGCCTACGACACGCCTGTGGTTGGCTGGCGCGGTGCCAGCGTCAACACCTTACGCCTGTGGCGGGCGCGGGCGCTGGAAGAGCTGCACCTGGAGCGCTTCAATGCCGGTGACCACCTCGGCGCGGTCGCCGAAGTAGCGCGGGCCGAAAGCATTTCGCGGGTGCTGTACCCGGCCGATAGCACCGAAGCCGGCCAGGAACTGCGCCTGCGTCAGGAGTACTTCTTCGTCTCGGCCTCGCTGCAGGACCTGCTGCGTCGCCACCTCAACATGCACGACAACCTGCTCAACCTGCCGGACGCGGCAGCCATCCAGCTCAATGACACTCACCCATCGATCGCCGTGGCCGAGCTGATGCGCCTGCTGGTCGACCAGCACGAAATTCCCTGGGACACCGCTTGGGAACTGACGGTCGGCACCCTGGCCTACACCAACCACACCCTGCTGCCCGAAGCCCTGGAAACCTGGCCGGTGGCGCTGATGGAGCGCATGTTGCCGCGGCACATGCAGATCATCTACCTGATCAATGCCTACCATATCGACAGCCTGCGCGCCAAAGGCCTGCACGACTTCGACGTGCTGCGCGCGGTCTCGCTGATCGAAGAGGACAACGGCCGGCGGGTGCGCATGGGCAACCTGGCATTTCTGGGCTCGCACAGCGTCAATGGCGTGTCGGCGCTGCACAGCAAGCTGATGAAGAGCACGGTGTTTGCCGAGCTGCACAAGCTCTACCCTCAGCGGATCAACAACAAGACCAACGGCATCACCTTCCGCCGCTGGCTGTACCAGTCCAACCCGCAGTTGACCGAGATGCTGGTCGAGGCGCTCGGGCCGGAGCTCAAGGACGACCCCGAGGGGCGCCTGGCCGGGCTGGTGCCGTTCGCTGACAAAGCCAGCTTCCGCAAGCAGTTCGCCGCCCAGCGCCTGCACAGCAAGCGTGCCCTGGCCAGCATCATCCAGGACCGGATCGGCGTCACGGTAAACCCAGAGGCGCTGTTCGACGTGCAGGTCAAGCGTATCCACGAGTACAAGCGCCAATTGCTCAACCTGCTGCACACCGTGGCGTTGTACCAGGCCATGCGCAACGACCCCGGTACCAACTGGGTGCCGCGGGTGAAGATCTTCGCCGGCAAGGCCGCGGCCAGTTATCACCAGGCCAAGCTGATCATCAAGCTGGCCAATGACATCGCCCGTGTGGTCAACAACGACCCGACCGTGCGTGGCCTGCTCAAGGTGGTGTTCCTGCCCAACTACAACGTCAGTCTGGCCGAAAGCATCATCCCGGCGGCGGACCTCTCGGAGCAGATTTCCACCGCCGGTTACGAAGCGTCCGGCACCAGCAACATGAAGTTCGGCCTCAACGGCGCACTGACCATTGGCACGCTCGACGGCGCCAATGTCGAGATGTGCGAGCAGGTGGGGGCGGACAACATGTTCATCTTCGGCCTGACCGCCCAGCAGGTGGAGGCACGGCACAAGGCGGGCGACTTCGGTGCGAGTGCGGCGATTGCCGCGTCCAACCGCTTGAACGATGTGCTGCAGGCGATCCGCAGTGGAGTGTTCTCGCCGGATGACCCAGCGCGCTATGCCGGGCTGATCGACGGGCTGGTGGGCTATGACCGCTTCCTCGTGTGCGCCGACTTCGATGCTTACTGGGATGCCCAGCGGCGGGTCGAGGAGCTGTGGCACACACCACAGGAATGGTGGCGCATGGCAGTGCTGAACACGGCGCGGATGGGCTGGTTCTCCTCGGATCGGACCATTCGTGAATATGCCACCGAGATCTGGAAGGCACTGGACTGAGTCCAGGGGCCGCACAGCGGCCCCAGCCGACCATTGGCCGGGCACTTGCTGAACTCAACGCCGGAAGTCGAGTCTCTTTGCTCGCTAGGCTGCAACTCTCCCTGTAAACTGCGGGGGTTTTTCACCCCCTATCCTTTCGGAGCCATACATGTCCCGCGTTACCCTGAGTCGCTATCTGATTGAGCAGACCCGCAGCAACAATACCCCTGCCGATCTGCGCTTCCTGATCGAAGTGGTGGCGCGTGCGTGCAAGGAAATCAGCCATCACGTGTCCAAAGGCGCCCTCGGCGGCGTGCTGGGCAGCATGGGCACTGAAAACGTGCAGGGCGAAGTCCAGAAGAAACTGGACGTGATCTCCAACGACATTCTGCTCGAAGCCAACGAGTGGGGCGGCCACCTGGCCGGCATGGCGTCCGAGGAAATGGACAACGCCTACCAGATCCCGGGCAAGTACCCGAAAGGCGCCTACCTGCTGGTCTTCGACCCACTGGACGGCTCGTCCAACATCGACGTCAACGTGTCGGTCGGCACCATCTTCTCGGTACTGCGTTGCCCTAACGAGTACCTGAGCCAGAACGAAACCCTGAACGAAAACGCCTTCCTGCAGCCAGGCACCGAGCAGGTCGCCGCCGGTTACGCCATCTATGGCCCGCAGACCATGCTGATCCTGACCCTGGGCAACGGCGTCAAGGGCTTCACCCTGGACCGCGAGCTGGGCAGCTTCGTCCTGACCCACGAGAACATTCGCGTGCCGGAAAGCACCGCCGAGTTCGCCATCAACATGTCCAACCAGCGTCACTGGGAAGCCCCGGTGCAGCGTTACGTGGGCGAACTGCTGGCTGGCGAGACCGGCCCGCTGAAGAAGAACTACAACATGCGCTGGATCGCCTCGATGGTGGCCGACGTGCACCGTATCCTGACCCGCGGCGGTCTGTTCATGTACCCACGTGATGCCCGCGAGCCGAGCAAGCCGGGCAAACTGCGCCTGATGTACGAAGCCAACCCGATGTCGTTCATCATCGAGCAGGCTGGCGGCGCCTCCACCAACGGTTACGATCGCATCCTCGACATCAAGCCGGAAAGCCTGCACCAGCGCGTGTCGGTGATCCTCGGCTCGAAGGAAGAGGTCGAGCGCGTCACCGCGTACCACAAGGAGTAAGTCATGCTCGCACCTTGGCAGCCGTTGCTGGAGTGGTGGTTCGGTTGGGGCACCAGTCCCCAGGCCGTGGCTGACGAGAAGAGCACGCTGTGGTTCGGCAAGCATCACGATGCCGAAGCCCAGGCGCTGTTTGGCGACCTGGTCGAGCACGCCCTGGCGGGGGGGCTCGACGAGTGGCAGCAGAGCCCGCAGGGCTGGCTCGGCTTGCTGATCCTGCTGGACCAGCTGCCGCGCATGCTCTACCGCGACACGCCGCGTGCCTTCGAGGGGGACCGGCGGGCCCAGGTGGTGGCCATGCAGGGGCTGCAGAAGAACTGGGATTACCAGTTGCTGCCGATCCAGCGGGTGTTCGTGCTGCTGGTGCTGGAGCATGCCGAAGTGCTGGACTGGCAGAACCTGTGCGTCGAGCGTTACCAGGTGCTGCTCGAAGAGCAGCCGGAGGATAACCGGCGCTTGTTCGAAGGCTTCCTCGATTACGCCGAACAGCACCAGCGGGTGATTGCCCGCTTCGGCCGCTTCCCGCACCGTAACCTGGTGTTGGGGCGGCCGAGTACCAGCGAAGAGATGGACTTCCTGCTGGAGCCTGGGTCCAGGTTCTAGTGCCAGTGGGGCCGCACCGCGGCCCCAGCGGTTTCAGATCCTGAAACTGCCCACCAGATGCTTCAACCGCTCGACCTGATGCTCAAGGTCAGTGCAGGCACGCAAGGTGCTCTGCAGGTTCTGCACCCCTTCCTGATTCAGCGTATTGATCTCGGTGATGTCGACATTGATCGACTCGACCACGGCCGTCTGCTCTTCGGTGGCGGTGGCCACCGACTGGTTCATGCCATCGATCTCGCCAATGCGCTGGGTCACGCTGCCCAGGCGCTCGCCGGCCTGGTTGGCAATGCCCACGCTGTGGTCGCTGTGCTCGCGGCTCTGGCTCATGGTGCTGACCGCCATTTGCGCACCGGCCTGCAGCTCCTCGATCAGGCGCTGTACCTGCTGTGCCGACTCCTGGGTGCGGTGCGCCAGGTTGCGTACTTCATCGGCAACCACGGCAAAGCCACGCCCGGCCTCGCCGGCGCGGGCCGCTTCGATGGCGGCGTTGAGCGCCAGCAGGTTGGTCTGTTGGGAAATACCGCTGATCACATCGAGGATCTGGCCGATATTGGCGGTGTGGGCATTGAGCGTTTCGATGTTGCCGCACGAGTCACTGATCCGTGTTGACAGCTGGTTCATCACCTCGATGGTGCGCCCGACCACCTGCTGGCCGTCCTCGGCCAGGCCTCGCGCTTCGCTGGAATGTTGCGAGGCCAGCGCGGCGTTCTGGGCGATTTCCTGGGCGGCAGCACCCAGCTGATTGATGGCGGCCGCCACGCTGCTGGTACGGCTGGACTGCTGGTCGGCGTTATTGATCGAGGCATTCGAAGCGTTCACCACCTGGGCGGCCACGGCGTTGACCTGGCCGGTGGCCGAGGCCACTTCGCGGATCGACTCGTGAATGCGCTCGACGAAGCGGTTGAACGATTGGCCAAGGCTGCCGAATTCATCCTGGGCATGGATGGTCAGGCGCCGGGTCAGGTCGCCTTCGCCTTCGGCAATGTCATGCATGGCGCGGCCCATCAGGTGCAGTGGCTCCATCAGCATGCGGATCAGCAGGCCGAGCAGGGCGATGATCGCCAACACTGCGATCAAGGTGGCGACGATGGCGGAGGTGCGCAGTTCACCCAGCATGGCGAACGCTGCATCCTGGTCGAGTACCAGCGCCACGTACCAGTCCGCCGACGGCACACCGTCGATGTGGGTGAAGCTGATGAACTGTTTGCGGCCATCGACTTCGACGTCCTTCAGGCCACTGCCGATGCGGGGCGTGTCCTGCGGGTAGACGTCGGCCAGGGTTTTCAGGGCCAGGTCGGCTTTGGGGTGGATCAGGATCTTGCCTTCGCCGTTGACGATGAAGGCATGGCCCTGGCCGTCGAAGTCCAGGGCGTTGATCAGGTTGCTGATGGTCTGCAGGTCGGTGTCGACGCCGCTGACGCCGATCAGCCGGCCCGCTTGCTGCACCGGGGTGGCGAGGGTGATCACCAGCTTGCCGGCCGAGGCCGAGATGTACGGCTCGGTGACGATGGTCTGGCCGCTGGCGCTGGCTGCCTTGTACCAGCCCCGCACCCGCGGGTCGTAGTCGGCGGCGCGGTTGCCCACCGGAACCGACTGCATGCTGCCGTCCTGGCCGCCGAAGTAGGTGAGCTGGAAATTCTTGCCATACACCGGCAAGGCCAGGCTGCGGTCCAGGCTGGCTTTGCCCGGGCCATCGACCGCAACTTGCTGGGCCAGCGAGTCGAGCAGCTGGATACGGCTGTCGAGCCAGTTGCGGATGTTGCCGGCGGTGAGGTTGCCCAGGTCCTGCAGGTTGGTCTGCGTGTCGCTGCGCAGGGACTGGCGTTGTCGGTAGTCGTTGAACAGCACGAAACAGGTAAAGGCAACGGCCACCACGAGGGCGGCGGCCAGCAGAATCTTGTGGCTGAACTTGAGGTTCTTGGTCATTTTTCTGGTCTGCACAAGGCAAGGCATAGGAGAGGGCTGTGGCAATGCGCCACAGCGTGCTCGCTGTGTCGTCGCGGCGGGCTAAAACATTAATCGTTTGCGCAGGCCCAGCCGACCAACGGCGTACGACGAAAGCGCTGTTGTCAGGGAACCAGGGAGGGTTTTTCCCGTCGAAGATCACTGCAGGCCACTCGCCTGTGTCTATTTCCCAGGAGTGTCCCTTCATGTCGTTGCGTTCCCTCGCCCTGTTGTCCTTGTGCGTCGTCCTGACCGCGTGCAGCAAGATCAATCAGGAAAACTATTCCAAGCTCAAGGCCGGCATGAACAAGGCCGAGGTCGAGCAGCTGCTCGGCACGCCCACCGAGTGCTCTGGCGCGCTGGGCATGAGCAGTTGTACCTGGGGGGACGAGAAGAGCTTCATCAGCGTGCAATACGCAGCCGACAAGGTGCTGATCTACTCCGGGCAGGGCCTCAAATGAGGCGTTTGCATGTACTGCTGGGGCTGTGCCTGGTGATGCTGCTGGGTGGCTGCGCCACCTCCGCCAACGACCCGCTGGCGCCGAAGACCGCCGGTGATGTCGACCTCAAGCGCTATCAGGGCAAGTGGTACGAACTGGCGCGCCTGCCAATGAAGTACCAGGCCGAGTGCGCGCAGTCCGAAGCGCATTACAACCTCAAGCCCAATGGCTCGTACGGCGTACTCAACCGCTGCCGCACGATGGGTGATGAATGGCTGCGCGCCGAAGGGCACGCCAATATCCAGGAACCGGGGCATACCGACCGGCTGTGGGTCGAGTTCGACAACTGGTTCACCCGCCTGGTACCGGGCGTGGCCAAGGGCGAGTACTGGATCCTGTACGTGGATGATCACTACCGTACCGCGATCGTCGGCAGCCCGGACCGCAAGTACCTGTGGATCCTGTCGCGCACGCCGACCCTGCCGGTGTGGGAGCGCGAGAGCCTGATGTCCAAGGCCCGTCAGCAGGGCTATGACACCAGCCGGCTGATCTGGCGGACGCCGGACAAGCAGATCGTGCAGATGCATTGAAAAGACGGGGGCCGCTATTGCGGCCCCTCTGCATTCAGCCCAGCAGCGTTCGCAGTACGCTGGCAAATGCCTGACGGCTTTGTTCTTCATGGGCATGTTGCCCCTGGCGCACCACCCACTGGCCGTTGACCATCACATCCCGCACCTGGCGGTCACCGCCCGCGAACAGCCAGCGGTTAAGAATCCCGTCACCCTCGGCCATGGCGATATACGGGTCTTGCCCATCCAGTACCAGCCAGTCGGCCCGCTTGCCCACCGCCAGCTCGCCAACCGGCTGCCCCAGCGCCTGCGCCCCGCCGATCAGCGAAGCGTCATACAGCGTGCGCCCGACCATCGGCTGGTCGCCACGGTACAGCCGGTTGCGCCGCTGATCCCGCAGGCGCTGGCCGTACTCCAGCCAACGCAGCTCCTCGACCACGCTCAGCGACACATGGCTGTCCGAACCAATGCCCATGCGCCCACCCTGGGCCAGGAAGTCCACCGCCGGGAAGATACCGTCGCCCAGGTTGGCTTCGGTGGTCAGGCACAGCCCGGCCACTGCGCCACTGCGCGCCATGGCCGTGACTTCGTCGGCTTCGGCGTGGGTGGCGTGCACCAGGCACCAGCGGCGGTCCACCTCGACATGCTCATACAGCCATTGCAGCGGTCGCAGCCCGCTCCAGGCCAGGCAGTCGTCGACTTCCTTCTGCTGTTCGGCGATGTGGATATGAATCGGGCATTGCGGGTTACCGGCCGCCAGCACTTCGGCGATCTGCCCGGGCGTGACTGCGCGCAGCGAATGGAAGCACAAGCCCAGCTGCTGCGCGGGTTGTGCTGCCAATACTGGCGCCAGCTGCGCCTGCAACTGCAGGTACTGTTCGGTGGAATTGATGAAGCGCCGCTGCCCTTCGTTTGGTGCCTGGCCGCCGAAACCGGCATGGCTGTACAGCACCGGCAGCAAGGTCAGGCCGATGCCGCTGCTGGCCGCGGCCGCGCTGATGCGTCGGGACAGCTCGGCCGGGTCGGCGTAGGCCTTGCCCGCCTGGTCATGGTGCACGTAGTGGAACTCGGCCACCGAGGTGTAGCCGGCTTTGAGCATCTCGATGTACAGCTGGCGGGCAATGACCTGTAGCTGCTCCGGGGTGATCTTGCCGACCAGCCGGTACATCAGCTCGCGCCAGGTCCAGAAGCTGTCGTTGGGGTTGCCCGCGACTTCCGCCAGCCCCGCCATGGCCCGTTGGAACGCATGCGAGTGCAGGTTGGGCATGCCTGGCAGCAACGGCCCGGCCAGGCGCTCGGCGCCTTCGGCCGAAGCGTCGGCTTCGATCCGGCTGAGCAAGCCGTCACTGGATACTTCGAAGCGGACGTTACTGGCCCAACCCGTCGGTAGCAGGGCGCGTTCGGCAAAATAGGCGGACATCGGCAAAAATCCTGTTATTGTTTAACTTGTATATACATATACAGGCGTTTGCCTGCCGGGTAAACTGCGGCAAGCTACCGCTCATTCCATTGCCTAAGGACTCAACGCCGTGCCGACACCTCCTGTCTCCGCGCTGGTTGCCCAGATGGGCGAGGGCCCGGCGCCGCTGTATGCGCGGGTCAAGCAGATGATCATCCAGCAGATCGAAAACGGCAGCTGGCCGCCGCATCACCGGGTACCTTCGGAGAGCGAACTGGTCAGCGAGCTGGGCTTCAGCCGCATGACCATCAACCGCGCCCTGCGCGAGCTCACCGCTGAAGGCCTGCTGGTGCGGATGCAGGGCGTGGGCACCTTCGTCGCCGAGCCCAAGACCCGCTCGGCGCTGTTCGAGGTCAACAACATCGCCGACGAGATCGCCGGCCGTGGCCACCAGCATAGCTGCCAGGTGATCAAGCTGGCCGAAGAGGCCGCCGGTTCCGAGCGCGCCCTGGCCCTGGACATGCGCGAAGGGCAGCGGGTGTTCCACTCGTTGATCGTGCATTACGAGAACGGCGTGCCGGTGCAGATCGAGGACCGCTACGTCAACGCGGCCATTGCCCCCGACTACCTCAAGCAGGACTTCACCCGGCAGACGCCTTATGCCTACCTGTCCCAGGTCGCGCCGCTGACCGAGGGTGAGCACGTGGTCGAGGCGATTCTCGCCGAGCCCGAAGAGTGCCGCCTGCTGCAGATCGAGCGCGGTGAACCCTGCCTGCTGATCCGCCGTCGCACCTGGTCGGGTCGCCAGCCCGTCACGGCGGCGCGGTTGATTCACCCCGGTTCCCGTCACCGCCTTGAAGGACGTTTCAGTAAATGACCCAGTCGCAGTTGCTGCGTGCGCAGGATTACCCGCGCATGCCTTGGAAGAACGGTGGCGGTTTCACCGAAGAGATCACCCGCGACAACGGCGAGGGGCTCGATGGCTTCGGCTGGCGCCTGTCGATCGCCGATATCGAGGAGTCGGGCGGGTTTTCCGTGTTCGCCGGCTACCAGCGGATCATCACCGTGCTGCAGGGTGACGGCATGCGCCTGCTGGTCGACGACCAGGCCAGTCGGCCATTGCTGCCGTTCGATGCGTTCGCCTTCAGTGGTGAGAGCCAGGTCAGCTGCAAATTGCTCGGTGGGGCGATCCGCGACTTCAACCTGATCTATGCGCCGCAGCGCTATCGGGCGCGCTTGCAGTGGTTCGACGGCACCAGCCGGTTGTACAGCTCGGCGTCGACGGTGTTGCTGTTTGCCGCGAGCAATCAGGTTGAAGTAGCGATGGCGGGGCATGAAGTGCAGCGTTTGGGGCTGTATGACTGCCTGCGGCTGGAGGGCAATGACGAGTTGCTGGGGCTGGAGGTACAGGGTCGGTTCTGTCTGATCGAGCTGATGCCGCGCTGAATCCGCTGTAATCAGCAAGGGGCCGCATAGCGGCCCCTTTTGCTTTGCGCAGAAATCCGAGGAGCGGTCCGATTATTTTGGTTGTCCATGCTTGTACATACAAGTAAAGATGTGTTTGTATATTGACCACGACACATCTGCCCGCGGACAACCGCCGAGGACCTTCCCGTGACCGACAACAACAAATACCGTGACGTTGAAATCCGTGCCCCACGTGGCAACAAGCTGACCGCCAAGAGCTGGCTGACCGAAGCGCCACTGCGCATGCTGATGAACAACCTCGACCCGCAGGTCGCGGAAAACCCGAAAGAGCTGGTGGTGTACGGTGGCATCGGCCGCGCCGCACGCAACTGGGAGTGCTACGACAAGATCGTCGAGACCCTGACCCGCCTGGAAGACGACGAAACCCTGCTGGTGCAGTCGGGCAAGCCGGTCGGCGTGTTCAAGACCCACAGCAACGCCCCGCGTGTTCTGATCGCCAACTCCAACCTGGTGCCGCACTGGGCCAACTGGGAGCACTTCAACGAACTGGACGCCAAAGGCCTGGCCATGTACGGCCAGATGACCGCCGGCAGCTGGATCTACATCGGCAGCCAGGGCATCGTCCAGGGCACCTACGAAACCTTCGTCGAAGCCGGCCGCCAGCACTACGGCGGTAGCCTGAAAGGCAAGTGGGTACTGACTGCCGGCCTCGGCGGCATGGGCGGCGCCCAGCCACTGGCCGCGACCCTGGCCGGTGCTTGCTCGCTGAACATCGAATGCCAGCAGAGCCGCATCGACTTCCGCCTGGAAACCCGCTACGTCGACGAACAGGCCACTGACCTGGACGACGCCCTGGCCCGCATCGCCAAGTACACCGCCGAAGGCAAGGCGATCTCCATCGCCCTGCACGGCAACGCCGCCGAAATCCTGCCAGAGCTGGTCAAGCGTGGCGTGCGCCCGGACATGGTCACCGACCAGACCAGCGCCCACGACCCATTGAACGGCTACCTGCCTGCCGGCTGGACCTGGGAGCAGTACCGCGACCGCGCGCAGACCGAGCCGGCTGCGGTGGTCAAGGCCGCCAAACAATCGATGGCCGTGCACGTGCAGGCCATGCTCGATTTCCAGAAGCAGGGCATCCCGACCTTCGACTACGGCAACAACATCCGCCAGATGGCCAAGGAAGAGGGCGTGAGCAACGCCTTTGATTTCCCAGGCTTCGTCCCGGCCTACATCCGTCCGCTGTTCTGCCGCGGCATCGGCCCGTTCCGCTGGGCGGCGCTGTCCGGCGACGCTGAAGACATCTACAAGACCGAC
This sequence comes from Pseudomonas sp. TWI628, assembly GCF_039673865.1. Lineage (NCBI taxonomy): Bacteria > Pseudomonadati > Pseudomonadota > Gammaproteobacteria > Pseudomonadales > Pseudomonadaceae > Pseudomonas > Pseudomonas sp. TWI628. The sequence continues at coordinate 47,023 of NZ_JBDJMM010000037.1, forward strand.
GCCAAGGTCAAGGAGCTGATCCCGGACGACGCCCACCTGCACCGCTGGCTGGACATGGCCCGCGAGCGCATCAGCTTCCAGGGCCTGCCGGCACGTATCTGCTGGGTTGGCCTGGGCCTGCGCGCCAAGCTGGGCCTGGCTTTCAACGAAATGGTCCGCAGCGGCGAGCTGTCGGCACCGGTGGTGATCGGCCGTGACCACCTGGACTCCGGGTCGGTGTCCAGCCCTAACCGCGAAACCGAAGCGATGCGCGACGGCTCCGACGCCGTCTCCGACTGGCCGCTGCTCAACGCCCTGCTCAACACCGCAGGCGGCGCCACCTGGGTTTCGCTGCACCACGGCGGTGGCGTGGGCATGGGCTTCTCCCAGCACTCGGGCATGGTCATTGTCTGCGACGGTACCGATGAAGCCGCCGCACGTATCGCTCGCGTGCTGACCAACGACCCGGGGACTGGCGTGATGCGCCACGCCGATGCCGGTTACGACATCGCCATCGACTGCGCCAAGGAGCAGGGCCTCGACCTGCCAATGATCACGGGCTGATCGCTGCGCTTTGAGTGATACTGAACACTAAGAGGGGCCTGCGGGCCCCTGACAGAATTGGAGTAGCGAAGTGACCGTACTGACCCTCAAGCCCGGCACCCTGACCCTGGCCCAGCTGCGCGCCATCCACGCCGCACCCGTGCGCCTGCAGCTGGATGCCAGTGCCACGCCAGCCATCGACGCCAGCGTTGCCTGCGTCGAGCAGATCATTGCCGAAGACCGTACCGCCTACGGCATCAACACCGGTTTCGGCCTGCTGGCCTCTACCCGCATCGCCAGCCACGACCTTGAGAACCTGCAGCGCTCGCTGGTGCTGTCCCACGCCGCCGGTATCGGCGCGCCGCTGGATGACGCCCTGGTGCGGCTGATCATGGTCCTCAAGATCAACAGCCTCAGCCGTGGTTTCTCCGGTATCCGCCGCAAGGTCATCGATGCGCTGATCGCCCTGGTCAACGCCGAAGTCTATCCGCACATCCCGCTCAAGGGCTCGGTGGGTGCTTCCGGCGACCTGGCACCGCTGGCGCACATGTCGCTGGTACTGCTCGGTGAAGGCAAGGCCCGTTATCAGGGCCAGTGGCTGCCGGCTACCGAAGCCCTGGCTGTTGCTGGCCTCGAGCCGCTGACCCTGGCTGCCAAGGAGGGCCTGGCCCTGCTCAACGGCACCCAGGCTTCCACCGCCTACGCCCTGCGCGGCCTGTTCCACGCCGAAGACCTGTATGCCGCCGCCATCGCCTGCGGTGGCCTGAGCGTCGAAGCCGCGCTGGGTTCGCGTTCGCCGTTCGATGCACGCATCCACGAAGTGCGTGGCCAGCGCGGCCAGATCGACACCGCTGCCTGCTTCCGCGACCTGCTGGGCGACTCCAGCGAAGTGTCGCTGTCGCACAAGAACTGCGACAAGGTCCAGGACCCGTACTCGCTGCGCTGCCAGCCACAGGTCATGGGCGCCTGCCTGACCCAGATCCGCCAGGCCGCCGAGGTGCTGGGCATCGAAGCCAACGCCGTGTCGGACAACCCGTTGGTGTTCGCCGCCGAAGGCGACGTGATTTCCGGTGGCAACTTCCACGCCGAGCCGGTGGCCATGGCCGCCGACAACATCGCCCTGGCGATTGCCGAAATCGGTTCGCTGAGCGAGCGCCGCATCTCGCTGATGATGGACAAGCACATGTCCCAGCTGCCGCCGTTCCTGGTGGAAAATGGCGGGGTCAACTCCGGCTTCATGATCGCCCAGGTCACCGCTGCAGCCTTGGCCAGCGAGAACAAGGCCTTGTCGCACCCGCACAGTGTCGATAGCCTGCCGACCTCGGCCAACCAGGAAGACCACGTGTCGATGGCCCCGGCTGCTGGCAAGCGCCTGTGGGAAATGGCCGAGAACACCCGTGGTGTGCTGGCCATCGAATGGCTGGGTGCGTGTCAGGGGCTGGACCTGCGCAAAGGCCTGAAGACTTCGGCCAAGCTGGAGCAGGCGCGCCAGGCGCTGCGTCGTGAAGTGCCGCACTATGACCGTGACCGCTTCTTTGCTCCGGACATCGAGGCAGCTGTCGAGTTGCTGGCCAAGGGCAGCCTGACCGGGCTGCTGCCTGCTGGTGTCCTGCCTAGCCTGTGATACCCCCAGGGCCGCTGCGCGGCCAATCACCAGCAAGCCGGTTCCCACATTGACGGTGCAAACCCGCCCGTTGTGGGCGCCGGCTTGCCGGCGAAAGGGCTGCAAAACAGCCCCATCGACCTCACGACCACAAAAACAATTTAAGGACGTGACATGCAACAAGCTCAAGGTCTCAAGCGCGGGCTAACGGCCCGCCACATCCGTTTCATGGCCCTTGGCTCTGCCATCGGCACCGGCCTGTTCTACGGTTCCGCCTCGGCCATCCAGATGGCCGGCCCGGCGGTGCTGCTGGCCTACCTGATCGGCGGCGCCGCGGTATTCATGGTCATGCGCGCCCTCGGCGAAATGGCCGTGCACAACCCGGTGGCCGGCTCCTTCGGCCATTACGCCACCACCTACCTCGGCCCCATGGCCGGCTTCATCCTCGGCTGGACCTACGCCTTCGAGATGGTCATCGTGGCCATCGCCGACATCACCGCCTTCGGTATCTACATGGGCTTCTGGTTCCCGGAAGTGGCCCGCTGGATCTGGGTGCTGGGCATCGTCTTCGTGATCGGCGGCCTCAACCTGTGCAACGTCAAGGTGTTCGGCGAAATGGAATTCTGGCTGTCGCTGCTCAAGGTCGGCGCCATCGTGGCGATGATCCTGGCCGGCCTCGGCATCATGGCCTTTGGCTTCAGCCAGGTGACTGGCGAACATGCCGTGGGCATCAGCAACCTGTTCGAGCATGGCGGCTTCATGCCCAATGGCATCGGTGGCCTGATCGCCTCCTTCGCCGTGGTGATGTTCGCCTTCGGTGGCATCGAGATCATCGGCGTCACTGCCGGTGAAGCCAAGGACCCGCAGCGCGTCATCCCCAAGGCGATCAACGCCGTGCCCCTGCGCATCCTGCTGTTCTACGTGCTGACCCTGTTGGTGCTGATGTGCCTGTACCCGTGGCCGCAGATCGGCAGCGAAGGCAGCCCGTTCGTGCAGATCTTCAGCCATCTCGGTATTGGCTCTGCCGCTGCCGTGCTGAACATCGTGGTGATCTCGGCTGCGATTTCGGCAATCAACAGCGACATCTTCGGCGCCGGCCGCATGATGTACGGCCTGGCTCAGCAAGGCCATGCACCGCGCAGCTTCGGCAAGCTGTCGAAACACGGCGTGCCATGGATGACCGTGGTAGTGATGGGCGCGGCGCTGCTGGTTGGTGTGCTGCTCAACTACCTGATCCCGGAAAACGTGTTCCTGCTCATCGCCTCCATCGCCACCTTCGCCACCGTGTGGGTGTGGCTGATGATCCTGGTTACCCAGGTGGCCATGCGCCGCAGCATGAGCGCTGCAGAGGCGGCCCAGCTGAAGTTCCCGGTACCGTTCTGGCCTTACGGCCCGGCCATGGCCATTGCCTTCATGGTGTTCATTTTCGGTGTACTCGGTTACTTCCCGGATACTCAGGCGGCCTTGCTGGTCGGCGTGGTCTGGGTGGTGTTCCTGGTGGCGTCCTACCTGCTGTGGTGCAAGCCGCGTGCAGGCAAGCACGTGCCGGTCGAGCTGCACCGCTAGTCAAGGAGATTGCACATGAGAACCCTCTGGCAGCACTGCCACGCGGCAACCCTGGCCGAGGGCCGTTACTCGATCATCGAGGACGCGGCCATCGTCACCAGCGCCGGGCTGATCGAATGGATCGGCCCCCGCGCCGAGCTGCAGCCGTTCGAGCTTGACCGCACGGTGGACCTGGGCGGCGCCTGGGTCACGCCGGGGCTGATCGACTGCCACACCCATGCGGTGTTCGGCGGCAACCGCAGCGGCGAGTTCGAGCAGCGCCTGCAAGGCGTCAGCTATGCCGAGATCGCCGCCCAGGGTGGCGGTATCGCCAGCACCGTGCGGGCCACCCGCGCGGCCAGCGAGGATGAGCTGTTCGCCAGTGCTCGCCAGCGGGTTCAGGCGTTGATGCGCGATGGCGTGACCACGATCGAGGTCAAGTCCGGCTACGGCCTGGACCTGGCCAACGAGCGCAAGATGCTGCGCGTGGCCCGGCGCCTGGCCGATGAGCTGCCGCTGGCGGTGCGCGCCACCTGCCTGGCCGCCCATGCCTTGCCGCCGGAGTATGCCGGCAGGGCGGATGACTACATCGCGCATATCTGTGACGAGATGCTGCCCGCTTTGGCCGCTGAAGGCCTGGTGGATGCGGTGGACGCGTTCTGCGAACACCTGGCGTTCTCCCCGGCACAGGTCGAAAAGGTGTTCATCAAGGCGCACGCACTGGGCTTGCCGGTCAAGCTCCATGCCGAACAGTTGTCGTCGCTGCACGGCTCCAGCCTGGCGGCGCGCTACCAGGCGTTGTCGGCCGATCACCTGGAATTCATGACCGAGGAAGACGCCATCGCCATGGCCAAGGCTGGCACGGTTGCCGTGCTGCTGCCGGGCGCCTTCTATTTCCTGCGTGAAACCCAGCTGCCGCCGATGGACGCTCTGCGTCGTCACGGGGTGAAGATTGCCCTGGCCAGCGACCTCAACCCGGGCACCTCGCCAGGTTTGTCGCTGCGCCTGATGCTGAACATGGGTTGCACGCTGTTCCGCATGACCCCGGAAGAGGCCTTGGCCGGCGTCACCTTGCACGCCGCCACGGCGCTGGGCCTGGGTGACAGCCACGGGTCGCTTGAGGTCGGCAAGGTTGCCGACTTCGTCGCCTGGCAGATCGCCCGTCCTGCCGACCTGGCCTACTGGCTGGGCGGTGACCTGCCCAAGCGCGTGGTGCGCAAGGGCCACGAAATTTCCAATTGAGCGAGGCACGATGGACAAGGTACTGAGTTTTCACCAGGGCCACCTGCCGCTGCTGATCAGCATGCCCCATGCCGGCCTCAAGCTGACCCCGGCGGTGGACAATGGCTTGGTCGAGCAGGCCCGCAGCCTGCCCGACACCGACTGGCACATCCCGCGCCTGTACGACTTCGCCCGTGAGCTGGGCGCCAGCGTGGTGGCGGCGGAGTATTCGCGCTTCGTCATCGACCTGAACCGCCCGGACGACGACAAACCGTTGTACGTCGGTGCCACCACCGGTCTGTACCCGGCCACCCTGTTCGACGGCGAGCCGCTGTTCAAGGAAGGCCAGGCGCCGACCGCCGAGGCGCGCAAGACCTATCTGGAGTCGATCTGGCGCCCTTATCACAACACGATCCAGAGCGAGCTGGCGCGCCTGCGTGAGGCCCATGGCTATGCACTGCTGTGGGATGCCCACTCGATCCGTTCGCTGATCCCGCACCTGTTCGATGGCAAGCTGCCGGACTTCAACCTGGGTACCTTCAATGGCGCCAGTTGCGACCCGCAACTGGGCGAGCGATTGCAAGGCGTGTGCGCCGAAGCGGGCAACTACAGCCATGTGCTCAATGGTCGCTTCAAGGGCGGGCATATCACCCGTCACTATGGTGACCCGGCCAACCATATCCATGCGGTGCAACTGGAGCTGGCACAGAGCACTTACATGGAAGAAGTTGAACCGTTCAATTACCGTGAAGACCTGGCTCAGCCGACTCAGCAAGTACTGAGGCAGCTTCTGCAAGCGTTGCTGGCGTGGGGTAAGGAGCGGTATGGGCGGTAAAGCTCGCCGGTGAGCATGGCGACGCGATGCAGGGCATGCGCGTCGCCAGTCACTTCGGATCAGTTGCTGTTGATTTGCGCGATGGTGAGTTCGCGCAGTATCTCGAGCTCTTCCTGATCCTTTTCCATTTGCAGTGCCAGCTGCAGAGCCAACTCGTCCTGCAGCGGGTGGTCCTGGCTGGCCAGCTCAAGCACTCGCAGGCGGAAGCGTGCCTCTACTTCGGCGAAGCGGTCGGCATGAATGGCGCGCAGGCGCGCAACCCAATCTCTATTTCTCAGCATGTAGTCGACCAGGGCATCGCCCAGTTCGCTTTCGCGGACCTTCTCCAGCACGCTGGACAGCTCACCGCGGGCCAGATTCGCGGCCCCTCGGAAACGCATGCTGTCGGCAATCGGCAGCTCCAGTTCCCTGGCCAGTTCGCGACGGTAGGCCAGTCTCACCGAGACTACGTCTCCTGAGCCCTTCCGGTGTTCGGCCAGTGTCTCCAACTGATCAATCCGGAACAGCTGCAACAGGCGTTGACGCAGCGCTTGCAGGGTATCTCCAGCGTCGATAAGCAGGTGCTGGTTCATCAGGTACAGTTCGATGTTGTTGAACGTCTGCAACGCACCATCATGGCAGGTCTGCGAGCCGCTCACAGGGTGAGGCAGGGCTTCCACGGCGATTTGCTCCATGGTTGCCCGGTCTACCTCGTTGCTCACTGCTGCTACCAGTACCAGGCGTACCCGCTCGCAGAACGTGGTGCGCGTGGTTGGATCGACGTAGGGAGCTGCGTTGTGCAATCGGCCTGCCAGGCGCAACAGGTCACTGCCTTCGAGCTGTGCCCAGCAGTCCTTGAGTGCCTCGTTCTGTGCTTCGTTGCCGAGCATCCAGTCCTCCAGCCTGGGCGTGTCGTCGCCAAGCAGGGGGAAGTGCGGATGATCGAGTGAGCCTTCGCTCGATGAGTCGACAAGCTGCAGGTTGCCAGGGATATCCAGAGCGAATGAGTAGCTGTGCTGGCTGTCCGAGAATGCCCGCACGCGCAGGATGGTATCGAGCGGCAATGGGTTATCGAACAGCGCGATCGACGATATCGGCATCGGGTTGTTCAGGTTCGACAGAATGTGCTCAGGCAACTGGCTGATATTGTTCGCACTCAAGTCCAGCAGTTCGAGCGGCAGCAGGCTGTCGCACCAGCTTGGCCACGCCCGCAGGTCCATGTTGGTCAGCGCCAGTGACTGCAGGTTGCGGGACAGTTGTGCGGGTACTTGATCGATGGTGCCTACGCGGTTGCCGGAAAGGTCTAAGGAGGTCAGGTTTTCCAGCCCGGCGAAGATCTCCAGCGTGGCCTGGTCGACTTCCAGGCCCATGTTGCGAAATTCCAGGTGGGTCAGGTGGGGAACACGCGCCAGTGCCGAGGCCAGCGAAGGTGTTGCTGCCTGATGGGCATCGATGGTCAGCCGGGTGACATTCGGAAAACGGCTCAGCAGTTCATCGAGCTGCGATGCGCTGCCACGCAAACGGGTCAGGGTCATTGCCCGGACACGCTCACCAAAGAACGCTGGCAGCCGGCGGGGGAAATGCTCAATGGCCACATCCTCTAGCTGCAGACGCAGGTAGAGTTGCCCCTGTTCCTGCTGCTGCCAGAACCCATTGATGGCGGTCTCGATGCGCTGCCTGTCTGCCAGCGCTTCCTGGGTCAGCGGGTTGCTCGAACTGGAGGCGTGCGCCCAGCCGTCGATGGCATCACGCATCTGCTGGCGCTCACTGCGGATGCGGGTGAGTTGTTCAGAGAGCGCGGCGGTCTGGTCTGTGGTGATGCCGGACATATCGACGCGCTCATTCAGGCGCAAGCGCTGCAAATGGCTTTCGTTGATGCTGTTGCCCTGCAATGAGATCTGCGGCGCAGTGCTGATGGTTTCTGCTTCGTTCAGCAGGAACGAGGGCAATGACCTGAGGTTGTTGTCGCGCAGGGACAGTTGGGCGATCCGTCCCAGGGCGTCACTGCCAATGCCTATTGGCCATTGCGACAATTGCATCTGGTTCAGGCCCAGGTAATCCAGGGTCAGCTCATGGAAACTCGGGCTGTTGTTCTGCGCCAACCGATTACCGCTCAAGTCCAGATAGCGCAACTGGTCAAGCCCTGACAACAGGCTCAGATCGCTCTCCGATAGCGAAATGTTCTGATTGGTTATTGCCAGCCGCTGCAAGCCGGGCAAGCTTTCGCTAATGGTCGGAATGCTGAACAGGAAAGAGGAGGGGGTCGACCTGGGGTCATATGGGCGGCTGATTTGCAGTGAATCGATATTTGGCATCTGCCGGAGCAGGCGTTGCAACAGGCGTTCGTTTTGCGCCCAACCGGCTAGCGCGCCTGAGGGCAAGTCGTGCAGGGTAAGACGGCGAACACGGGCGGTGAAGAAGTCGGGCAGGATCAGCGGGATGTCCGCCAGTGGTACTTGCTGGATGCGCAGCTCGGCGCTGTGCTCCAGCCCCTGTTCCAGGGCGGTGTCGTACCAATGCTGGAGGATGGATTCGCGCAGGATGTGGTAGTCGTGTGCCGCTTGGTCTGACGCTGGGGAGATGGCTTCGCTCCAGTCGTTAAGCTTTGCTTGCAGGATGTCGCGTTGCTCGCGCAACAGTTGCAAGTGCGCAAGCGCCTGTGGCCGTGTGCGGTTGACAGTGACCATCCTGAGCACTTGGTCCGCTGTCCTTTGCGTATGCTCAGCCAAACCGGTGGCGGCGATGGCGTCCAGCAATGCTTGCCGCGGAACGTCGCCGTCGGCGGTCGAATGGCCGCCGCTCAGAGGGTAGCCCAAGCGACCGTCGGCCAGGCGCATCGGTGAACGAAAGCCGGGCCGCACGGTGTGCATGCCGAGTACTTGCCTGAGGGCATTGCGTGGCAACAAGGGGGCGTTCTGCACCCACTGGCGCAGGCCTGCTGCAGCGTCGATATCCAGGCTCGCCATGGCCTCAGGCAGTGCTTCGCACAAGGCCCCATAAAGGCTTGGATGCGCCCTCGTCGCAGCGGTTGCCTGTTCGCTGTGGTGGACGATATAGCCGGCTTCGGTACTGCTGATGGCCTTGACATGACTGGCGTTCAGTGGCCCGACACTGTCACGTTGGCGCGGCCATTGGCTGCGCTGATGCAGTTCAAGCCGGGTATCAGCTGACCAGTCAGCGTATTGTTCAAGCGTGTGTGCGATCAGGCGGTCAGTGTCCCAACTACGCACGCAGTCCAGGTACAAGCCTTCGTATGCGCGGGCCAAGCGCAGTTGTTGTTGATAATGCCGGACTTCTTCAGCAATACGCAGCGGCACCCTGCCGTTGGTCATGCTCAGATGCTCGGTTGCAGTAGCATTGCGCAGCAGTTCCTCGACGATGGCTTGGGGGAGGCCCGGATAAACCTGCTGGATGACTCCGGGTGCATCGCCGGCTGCCAGCTGGCGGTAGCGCTTTGCAAACTCGGCGTTGCGCGCCGCTGAGCCTGCCTGTGGGAGCGACTGGCTGACTTGCCGATCCAGGGCGAAGCGTTGCAGGGTGTCCTCCAGCAACGCCGGCAGCCGTTGGTTTTCGCTGAGAACACGGCGCAGCACGCTTTCTTCCATGCCGCTGACACGCAGTATCCAGCTTGCGATCGGTTCGTCGAATTCGCGAGCCAGATGGCCTAACCGACGAAACAGTGTCATCCCGGCCCATTCCAGTGGCTGATCCAGTTCATGCAACCACGCACCTGCGCCATTGTGCTGCAGCTTCGGTTGATAGCCGAGAGGACGACTAGGGTGCACCAGCCGATGATCGGTGTTCGCGGTGCTTACGCAGTAGGTCCGTTCCTCGAGGGGAAGCCAGGTTTTACCCTTGTAATGGTACAAACCGAACTCATCAGGCTTGAGGCTGGCGGGTAAAACGATGTCATGGGCAAAGGGGCGTAGATCGCGGTGCCAGAGACGGATGTCGCCAGGGGCAAGCTCCACAGGCTTGAGCTCTTCAATGAAGGAAGGGGTTTCTACTGTGAGTTTTTCGACCGCAGGCTTTGCTCCTGCACCGCCAATGGCCCCGAGGGCGCCGACCAAGGCCAGGTTTTCCACCACATCCAGCAGGTAGCCGAAAGCTTGCTCGCGCTCGCCGTCTGCCCAGTCGGCAAGCCCTTCAAAAACCTCGTGGCCGAGTTGCAGCACGGTCAGGCCGAGCATCAACGGTGCCAGTCCGGGGATGAAGAAGGCGCCGATGTTCAGTGCATTGAGGGTCAGCGACTCGAAGTAGGCCAGCCGTTTGGCTGCAGTTTTTTCGTCCTCCGCTGCGGTGGATACGGCGTGGAAGGCGGCATCGTCTTTCAGGCGCAGCTGACGCTGGCTGGTCAGTTCGTCCAGCAATGGCTGAGCGATTGGCTGTAAATGCATGGAAACCCGGGCGTTCGGGTCTTTGATGCGTTCCTTGTAGCCTTTCGCCGGATTCCACGTATAGGGTTCGAGTGTGTCTTGGAGTTTACTCAGGAATACCGACTTGTCTCGTTCGGGCACCAGTTGCAAGGAGTCGGCGTTGCGAAGCGCAGGTAACTGTTCAAGTAGAAATGCTTCCGCTTGCTGGCGGGAGGCGTGCGCGGTCAGTGGTGCAGGCGTGCCGGGAAGGTAGAGCACCACCCACCCACCATAAGGAAAGGTCGGTGGTGGAAACTTCCCGGAAGCCGTGTGCCCGGCAGCGGCAATGCCAAAGGCCACAGCGCCGGTAAGGGTGGCGTGCAGCAGGGTGATACGTGAGCACAGTATTGGCTGGCCCTGGTAGCTGGCCAGGCCCTCGGTGGCGAGTTTGCTCAGCGCGTCATGCGTGGCCCCGTCTATGGCGCCTTGCAGGTAAGCCAGGTGCACATGAAGGCGCAGGCTGGATTGCTCGGCGCGGCGCACTACTTCGTGTGCAGTTTCGCCGGCGATGGCTGCAGCGACCAATGCCTGGTACCTGCCGCCGATATCCAGGTCACGCACCATTGCCGCGAACGCTTCGGGTTCGATGGGAATCTGCTTGGCAGGTGAACCGACGATGCTGACCTGATTGCTGTCGATGATCAGTGATGGGTTGCCGCCTGCTTCCAGCCCTGAAGGGGCTGCTTCGCTGGCTTCAAAGTTCTGCAGGGCACTATCCAGCAGAGATTGCGTAGCTCTTTTCACGGCACGATCGGTGGTGACGAACGGGTCACCGCTCATGCTTTCCCTAAAGGCTTCGGCTTTTCTTGCGTTCAGCAGAAAAGTGGCAGCCACATCCAGGTCCAGCGCAAAGCGCTGGCGGATTTGCGCGCCAAGCAATTTGCTGGCGAACGGTTTCAACGCCGGCACGGTCGTCAGCAGCTTGCGTACTTCTGCTTCAGCCTGGCGCTGTATGCCGTATTCCTCGATCAGTTGCCGAGCAATGTCAGAATGCGCCAGGCACGCCGCTTCAAACCATTTATTCGGTTTGCCAGCGCCAGCGCGCATGTGTTGGTGTTCATCAGGCCGGGTACTGGCGAGCCAGTCGGGCAGCTTGTTGGCGACCAGGTTGAGTGGCGATGAAGAGGTGGCAGAAGGTGCTTGCTGTGAGTCGATCATGTGATGCCTCGCTTTTCGGGAGGCTTGGATGCTATTTAGCTACATACCGCGAGGGTGTCAGAAATTTTGTGTTCGGGCATAACATGAGTAAGAGGTGCATGTATGCCAACCAAAAAGAAACCCTTGCGTGACCTGCCCAAAATCCCCAAAGAGCTGCTGG
>NZ_JBDJMM010000038.1:0-55888 GCF_039673865.1 Pseudomonas sp. TWI628
GTGGGTTGGGGGGGGGGGTGTTTTTGTTTTTGTCGGGGTCTTTTCCCCTTTTTTTTTTTCGGGTGCGGGCTTTTTGGGGTGTTACCCGGCAACGGGGCCGGCACAGGCGACATCAGCTTTCGCTCAATGCCCCGACCACCTGTTCGACAGAGGCCTTGAGCCCGGCCACCGCATCTTCCGGATCACTTTCCACCACCAGCAACTTCGCCCCAGCCGCCTCTATCACCTTGGCCAGCGCCGCATCCGGCTGCCGATGGTCCAGCACCAGCGCCACATCCTGCCCCTTGAGGTTGTCGCCCAGCGCCTGCAGCGCCGCCGCATCCCACTTGCCATCCGCCGGCAGCGGCTGCTCCACCACATCCAGGTTCATTCCACTGGCCAGGTATCCCAGGCGTTCTGACAGGCTGACCACACTCAGGTTGTCGACCTTGGCCAGCTGCGTCTGGCTGCTGGCGGTCAGCTCCAGCAGCTGGCGCTTGAGCCCCGCCAGGTTGCCCTGGATCCTGACCTTTTCGGCGGGCGCCAGGCGCTCCAGGTCATTGGCCAGCACATCGGCCATGCGCCCGAGGTTGCTCGGGTTCAGCCAGGGGTAGGCGGCATAGGCGTCATCACCGCTGACGGCGATACCCGGCAGCGCACCATCCACCGGCCGCGCCGCGTCGATCTCGACGATGCGGATGTTGCTGCGCCGGGCCATCGGGTACAGCGGGTCGTCACGCCAGATCGAGCGCACGCCGATCACCGCGTCGGCCTGCTGCGCCGCCTTGGCCAGGCCGGCGCCGCCACGGCTGCTGAAATACGACGGCTGGCGGCTGGCCGGCAGGTTGGCCGGCGCGGCGCGCTTGAGTTGCACGGTGGTGCCGTCGAGCAAGGCGCTGGCCAGGCTGTGGGTCACGGGCAGGGTGGTCAGCACTTGCGTGGCCGAGGCCAGCGCAGGCAGGCCGGCCAGGGCGATGGCCAGGGTCAGCTGTTTCAGGTTCATGCCGGGTTTCCTTGCAGGCGGGGGACGAGGGCGCGGGCCAGCGCGGCAAGGGCAAAGCAGATACCCGCGACCAGGATGATCGCCGCGCCTGAGGGCACCGGCAGATCGAGGACGATCGGCAGCAGGATGCCGAGCAGCGTGCTCAGGCTGGCAATCAGCACCGACACGAAGAAAAACCCCTTCAGCGACTGGCTCACCAGGCGCGCCGCCGCTGCCGGGATCACCAGCAGGGCACCGACCAGAATCGCCCCGATCACCTTCACCGAGGCCACCGTGACCAGGGTCACCAGCACCACGAACAGATAGTCCAGGGTCTTCACCGCCACCCCGCGCACCGCCGCCAGTTGCGGGTTGAAGCTGGCCAGCATGATGCGGTTGTACAGCGGCAGGGCCAGGGCCAGGACCAGCACCGCGACGATGCCCAGCACCACCAGGTCCTGGGCGCTGACGGTCAGGACCGAGCCGAACAGCACGTTCTCGAGGATATGCACGTTGATCTTGCCGGCCAGCATCAGCAACAGGCTGGCGCCGAGGGCCAGCGACACCGAAAGGAACACGCCGATCAGCGTGTCCGGCGACAGCCCGGTGCGGTTGCGCAGGAAGTTGAGCAGGATGCCGAACAGCAGGCAGTAGCCGAACAGGCTGCCATAGGGGCCGGTGTACGGCTCGCCGAGCAGGATGCCGATGGCGACCCCGGTGAGTGCGGCATGGCCGACGGCTTCGGAGAAGAAGGCAAAGCGCTTGACCACCACCAGGGTGCCGAGGCCGCCCAGCACCGGGCCGATCATCAGGCCGGCCAGCAAGGCATTGATCACGAAGCCGTAGGCCAGCGCCTCCGGCAGGTAGCCTGCGCCGGCCCAGTCCTGGACCAGTTGGCGGAATGCTTCAAAGCTCATCAGGCAAGGTGCTCGCTGCGTGGGTGGACGGAAAACAGGCCGAGCAGGCGCTCCGGGGTCAGGGCCTGGGCGGGTGGGGCGTCGAACAGCACCTGGCGGCTCAGGCCGGTGACCCGGTCGGCCAGGCGCAGCACGGCCGCCAGGTCATGCTCGATCCACAGCACGGTGGTGCCGGCCTGGCGCCAGCCTTGCAGCAGCTGTTCGAACACCTGGATGCCGGCTTCGTCGAGCGCAGACATTGGCTCGTCGAGCACCAGCAATTGCGGTTCCGGAATCAACCCCTGGGCCAGCAGCACGCGCTGGCGTTCACCACCAGACAACGCGCCCATGCGCCGCGTGCGTTTGTCGAGCATGCCGACCCGCGCCAACGCCGCATCGATCGCTGGCTGCACCTGCCGCGACAGGCCGAGGAACGCCGGGCGCCGTTGGCACATGGCAGCCATGAAGTCGTCCACGGTCATCGGCAGCCCGCGGTCGAACTCCAGCGCCTGCGGTACATAACCGATCACCTGCTGCGCGGCTGGCCAGTGCAGGGTCAGCTGGCCCTGGTGCGGCATCTGCCCAAGCAGGGTCTTGATCAGCGAGCTCTTGCCGCCGCCATTGGGCCCGACGATGGCATGCACGCTGCCGGCGGCGACGCTGAACTGCACCTGTTCGAGAATGCGCGTGCGGCCCAGGGTCAGGTCGATGCCGGTAAACTCGATGCGTGGCCCGCCGGCTGCGGTGAGCTTGGCGGCAGCAGTCATGCGCGGTTCTCCTGGATGGCGCGGACCACGGTGTCGAGGTTGCGCTTCATCTCCACCTCGTACTTGTCCTGGGTGTATTCCCCGTAGGAAATGTGCGTCAGCGGATACAGGCGTACGCCGGATTCGCGCTGGATGGTTTCAACATAGGCCGAAGGGAAATCCATCTCCGAGAAGATCACCTTCACATCCAGCGCCTTGAGTTGGTCGATGGTCTTTTTCAGCTGTGCCGGGCTCGGTTCGATGCCATGGGCGGGCTCGACCACGGCAGTCACTTCCAGGCCGAAGTCGCGCACCAGGTAGTCGTAGGCCGCATGGATGGTGGCCACGCGGAAGGTGGCGCTGGGCGCTTCGGTCACCTTGGCCAGGGCTTCGGCACGCAAGGCGCGCAGGCGCTTGGCGTAGGCGCGGGCGTTCTGCGTGTAGAGTCTGGCGTTGTCCGGGTCGAGCTTGCCGAGCTCCCGGGCGATGTTGTTGACCTGGGCGATGGTGGTGCTGATCGACAGGAAGGTGTGCGGGTTGACCACTTTGCCGGCGCCGCGTGCAGCGATCCCGGTGGCCGCCAGCAGCGGTACGTTCTGGTTGGCCTCGATGGTCTGGATGCCGGGCTTTTCGCTGGCGGCGATCATGCGGTCGGCGAAGTCGTCATGGCCGACGCCATTGAGCACCACCACGTCCAGCGTGCCGATGCGCTTGATGTCTTCGGCGCGGGGTTCGTAGGCATGCGGGTTGAAGCCCGCCGGAATCAGCGGCACCACTTCGGCCTTGTCGCCGACGATGTTGCTCACGTAGCTGTAGTAGGGGTGCAGGGTAATACCGATGCGCAGTGGCTTGCCGGTATCGGCGAGGGCCAGCGCCGGCAGGGCGCAGGCCAGGAGCAGGGCGAGGGCGTTGCGGAACATGGGGAATCCTTGGGTTCAATGACGGTGTTCGCGGGTGACCCCGGCGTCGTAGTGGCTGACCACCTGCTGCCAGCCGGCGGCGATCAGTGCGGCCTGGCCGAGGTCGTCGGGGAGCACGGCGGCGCTGTCGCGGCGCAGCCACATGTCGACCTCGGTGCTGCCGGCGTTGGGCAGGATCATCAGGAAGCTGCCCGCCAGCTGCGGCGCCTGGCTGCGGCCCAGGTAGGCGCCAGCTGCCAGCCACTGCCACTGGTGGCTGCCACGGCTGTGGCTGCCGGCGTCGGCCACGAACGGTGGCAGGCCTTCCTCGGCCAGCGTTTCGACGCTGGGCGTGGCGGCGCGCTCCTCGCGCAGCAGCTGGATTTCGTCGAAGGCCACGCGCAGGTCGGTGTAGATACCTTGTTCGGCAGCGGTCAGGTCGCGGCGGGCGTCGATCTGGTGGCTGGCGATGGCTTGTTCGTCCTCACGCTCGCCGCGCAGCAGGACCACGCTGGCGGCGAGGGCGACGATCAACAGGCTGACCAGCAGCACGTAGAGGGTTTCGTGCCCGGCGCCGGCCGGGCGCACCACTTGGGTATGGCGCATGGCTGGGCTGCTCATGGTTGTGCAATGTCGGCGTGGTCGACTTCCACGACATGGCCAGGGCCTGCGTCGAACAGCACGTAGAACTCGCCGTCGGGGCGTTTGAAGGTCAGGCTCGAGTCGTCACCGAGCTTGCCGCCGACCAGCACCTGCTCGTCGTAGCCGATCACGTCGAGGGTCACCCCAGGCGCGCCGCTGCCATCGGAAAAGCCGCCAGTGCATTTCACCTGGCCACCTGCCACTTCCTCGCACTCGCACATCGGGTTGTGGGCCAGGGCCGGGCCTGCAGCCATTACCAGCAAAGGCAGGGCGAGCCTGCGCATCAGGTGTTTCATGGTTTGCCTCCTTGTTTTTCGAGCCAGGCCACGGTGGCTGGCGAAGCCTTGGCCAGCGGGACGGAGGCTTGGTGCAGGCTGCCGTCCCAGCCTTCGAGGGTGATCCAGACCTGCGCGTCGGTGCGGGTGCGCGGTGGTATCGGCAGGTTGGTGACCATGCGGTACGGTGCGCCGAAGAAAATGGTGCCGGCGGTGCGCAGGCTGCGCGGCTTGCCGATGCGCAGGTAGACCGCCTTGACGTCCTTCAAGCAGGCCTTGCACAGCGCCGCGTTAAACAGCTTGAAATGGCCAGCGGGGCCATTGGCACGCGGTGCTTCATTGCGCAGTTCGGCGAGGTCGAGGCTGTAAGGGCCAACCTGGATATTGCTGATCGGGTTCGCCCCAAGCCCAGCGTCACCGCGAAACAGCCTGACGTCGGCGAAGTACTTGGGCATGAAGCCCAGCGGAATGAGGAGCAGCAGGATGTTCAGATGGAAGCGCCATTTCAGCCACCATTGCTTGAGTGGGCGAGCGGGCAGTGCGTGGGCCTGGCTCATGGGCGGGCCTCCAGGGTGGTTTCGCGGCTTGCACTACGCGGTGTGCGCTCGCTGCGCTTGAGCGCCGCGGCGGTGGCCTGGGCGGTGCGCTTGGTCCAGATCAGCAGGCCGCTGAACACCATCAGGGTCAGGATCAGGCCGAAGAAGAACCAGATCAGCTTGATCGGCAGGCCACCGAAGTCGCCGGTGTGCAGCGGGCGCATGGACTCGGTGACGAACTCCAGCGCCGAGCGGTCGCTGAGCAGGAACTGGCTGTCGACCTGGCGGGTATACGGGTTGACCGAGGCGCTCTGGAACATCAGCGGGTACCAGCCACGCCCGCCCATTTCGATGTGGCTGTAGGCGGTGGCCGGCAGCGAGATGGAGGTGATGTCCAGGTTCGGGATGGCCAGGCCGGCAATGCGTGCGGCCTCGTCCAGGTCGATGCGCGGTGCCGGGCTGCCATCGACAGTCTGCGGCACTTGCTCACGGGCGATTACCGGCACGACCGGCTCGCTGGAGATGGTGATCTGGTTGTCGGAGAGGATCGCCCGGATCAGGAACCAGATGCTGGTAATGGCAATGACCGCGATGAACCAGATCGACCAGACCCCGGCCAGGCGGTGCAGGTCGCCCCAGAAGATGCGTGCGCCATGGCCGGTGCGGACCGGCTTGAAGAAGCCTTTCCAGAACTTCTTGTACACCACCAGGCCGGTCACCAGCGACGCCAGCATTGGCAGGCCGAGCAGCGAGACCATGTACCAGCCCCAGCTGAAACCATGGGTGAACGGCACCAGCCACCAGCCATGCAGGGCTCGGGTGAAGGCTTCGAAGTTGAAGTCCGGCATCTTGCCCTGGATCGCCCCGGTATACGGGTTGACGTAGAGCATCGGGCTGGAGCCATCGGCGTAGGTGACCTGCGCCGTGAGCGCGAAGTGCGAGCCGTCCGGCTGGCTGAGCGAGTTGACTGCCATGTCTGGTTCGGCTTGGTGCAGTGCATCGAGCACTTGCTGGAAGGTCAGGCGTTCGGCGTTGTCGTCGGGCTTGCTGGCACGCACGTCGGGGTTGGCCAGCCAGACGATCTCCTGGCTGACCACGGCCAGCATGCCGGTGAAGCAGACGATCAGTACGAAGAACCAGATCGGCAGGGCGAGCCAGCTGTGGACCAGGAACCACAACTTGGACGTGGACTTTTTGGGTGATTTGGCCATCGGTCAGTCTTCTGAAGAAAAGGGGCAAGCACAGGCCCAACCAATGAGGGCTGTACTTCAAAAGACGAATGAGAATGAAAATCCTGCAGGATTAAGTGCAAGCAAATGTTTCAAGGGGGCACGATGCGACAGGGCGCTGTTGGCGCCCTGTCGCTTGTCGAATCAGGCGCTGGTCAGGGCTACAGCGGGTTGTTGTGCGTTGCCCTGTTGACGCGCCAGGTCGTGGTACAGCGCCTGGCCGATCTCGGCGGCACGGGACGGCAATACCGAGAGCAAGGTGTCGCTGAGGCCGTGGCTGTTTTCGCAGAAGCCTTGCAGGTAGATCGAGGCCTGCAGGTCCGGGCTGGCCAATACCCGGTAGTTGCGGTCGACGCTGAAATCTTCCACATAGTTGGCCAGCGGTGCGAGCAGGTCGCGGTGCGAGCGGCGTTCGTAGCCGGTGGCGAGAATCACCGCATCGTAGCGGTGGGTCTGCTGCTGGCCGGTGGCCAGGTCGCGCAGGGTCAGTTCGATGCCGTCGCCGGTGGCCACCACGGCTTCCACCTGGCGCCGACACAGCACGTTGTGGCGGAACTGGTGGGCGACTTTCTGCCGGTAGAGGATGCCGTAGATGCGCTCGATCAGGTTGAGGTCGACCACCGAATAGTTGGTGTTGTGGTATTCACCGAGCAATTTGGCACGCTGGTCGGCCGGCTCGTTGTAGACCAGGTCGGTGTAGTCGGGGGAGAAGATCTCGTTGACGAACGGGCTGTCATCGGCCGGCTTGAGGGCGGAGCCGCGCAGCACCATGTCGACCTTGACCGACGGGTAGCTGTCGTTGAGGTCGATGAAGGCCTCGGCGGCGCTCTGGCCCGAGCCGATCACCGCAATGCGCATCGGTTTGCCGGCCGTGCACGGTAGTTTGTTCAGGCTGCTCAGGTACTGGGAGTGGTGGAACACTCGTGGATCGTCCTTGAAGGCGCCGAATTTCTCAGGAATTTTCGGCGTGCCGCCGCTACCGACCACCACCGAGCGCGTGCGCCGGCTGAATTCCCGGCCTTGCCCATCGCGTGAGACCAGGCGCAGGTGCTCGACGCGGCCAGCTTTCACTTCAGGCTCGATGCGCAGCACTTCTTCGCCATACACCGCCTGGGCGGCGAAATGTTCGGCGGCCCAGCGCAGGTAATCGTTGTATTCCAGCCGGCAGGGGTAGAAGGTGCCGAGGTTGATGAAGTCGGCCAGGCGCTGCTTCTGGTGCAGGTAGTTGACGAAGCTGTACGGGCTGGTCGGGTTGCGCAGCGAGACCAGGTCCTTGAGGAACGAAATCTGCAGCTCGCTCTGGGTGGCCAGGGTTTCGCCGTGCCAGCGGTATTCCTTCTGCTTGTCGATGAACAGCGCATCGAGGGCGTGGCCCTGGCTCTGGGCGAGTTCTTCCAGGGCGATGGCCAGGGCCAGGTTGGACGGGCCGAAGCCCACGCCGATCAGGTCCTTGATAGTTTCCGGGTGTGCAGACTGGCTCATGGCTGCGATTCCATAATGGGGCGAATGTGGGCGCATGCCGGGGCTCCGGCGCTTGCGCTTGTACATGGGGTGGAACGAGCCAGCGGAAGGGGAATTTACTGCCCGGGGCTGTGCCTGCGGCCGACCGGACCTAAAGGTCTGCGCCTGTCGGCCGATACGCAGGTCAACTCAAGGACCTTTGCAAAAGCAGGGAGAAAGACATGGTAGGCATCGCAGCAGTCAGCATCAGCAACACGTCGGCCCAGGCGGCCAGCACCCTTCAGGCCAGTGACAGCGAAAAGACCGTGGCAGGCAGTTCGCCGCTGCAGGTCGACACGTCGAAAGTGCGCGGCGACGACAAGCAGGCCCAGGCAGCGGGTGGGGCGCAGGGCAGCAGCGAAAGTAGTGAGCCGGCGCACATCAAGCAGCTGCGCGAAATGATCAAGAATCTGCAGAAGCAGATGGCGGAAGAACAGAAGCAACTGGCCAGCTTGATGGCGCAGAATTCCGCTGATACCACCAAGCTGGCGGCAATCACTGCCAAGCAGGCCAGTATCGCTACCCTCAGCGGGCAGATCATGACGGCGACCGCGCAACTGCTCGAAGCACTGCAGGAAGCCGGTGGCAGCAGCGCCGGCAGTGTGGTCGACACCCAGGCCTGAGCCCGACTGCACCGACCTATGGGGGGCGGGAAAGCCCGCTCCCTCAGGTAATCTGCTGGCCTCGGGTTACTCCGACACCAGGCGCGTCTTGCCGTGCTTGTCCGTCTTGTACTGCATGGCCACTGCCGGTGCCGGTTTGGTCGCGCCGGTCTCCAGCCATTGACGCATGCGGGTGGCGTCGGCGAAGTGGGTGTACTTGCCGAAGGCGTCGAGGATCACCATGGCCACCGGGCGGTTGTCCATCTTGGTCAACAGCACCAGGCAGTGGCCGGCATCATTGGTGAAACCGGTCTTGGTCAGCTTGATGTCCCAGTTGCTCTTGTTCACCAGGTGGTCGGTATTACGGAAGCCCAGGCTGTAGTTTGGCTTGCGGAAGGCCACGGTCTTCTCGCGGGTGGTCGACAGCTCGCTCAGCATCGGGTACTTGCGCGATGCCATCAGCAGCTTGGCGAGGTCATGGGCAGTGGAAACGTTCTGTATCGACAGGCCGGTCGGCTCGACATAGCGGGTGTGCGTCATGCCCAGGCTGCGGGCCTTGGCGTTCATCGCCTTGATGAAGGCCGGGTAGCCGCCCGGGTAGTGGTTGGCCAGCGTGGTGGCGGCACGGTTTTCCGACGACATCAGGGTGATCAGCAGGGTTTCCCGGCGGTTCAGCTCGCTACCCAGGCGCACGCGCGAATACACGCCTTTCATGTTCGGGTTGTTGGCGATGGTCATGGTGAGCATTTCATCCATGGGCAGCTTGGCATCCAGCACCACCATCGCCGTCATCAGTTTGGTTACCGAGGCAATGGGCACCACGCGGTCGGCGTGGCTCGAATACAGTTCCTGGTTGGTGTTCAGGTCGATCAGCAGGGCGCTGCCAGATGCCAGGTGGAGCTTGGACGGGTCGCGTTGGACCTGGGCCGGGGGTTGTGCAGCAGCGGTCGACGGAAGGGTCGCAGTACCTGTGAGCAACAGCAGCAGGCTGAGGATGGACAGGGATGTTTTCACGTTGAGGCTCACTAAAAGTTGGTATGTCGTTGGCTGTGCAAGGGTTTTCCCCCAAAAAACCGATGCATTGTGGAGTATGGCCGAAGTACTGTCGAATGCCTTATATCCAAAGGGCGCAACGTGAAGGAAATTTAATCCTGTACCAATTTCGTACCAATTACCTGCTTTTCCAGCTTCGCCAATTCGGACCAATCGTTGGCCGAATTCAACCACTTTGCATAGGTCGTCAGCAGCACTTGGACAGAGTGCCCAAGCTGTCCAGCGATGAAGGCTGGGTTCATCCCTGACATGAGGCACATCGTGGCATAAGTGTGCCGGCAGTTGTACTGGGGGCGATGCCTGAAACCCTTTGCTTCGATTGCCTGGTTGAAGTGATTGCCCGCCGTGTCCGGTACTGAGATGTGTGGCGATGAACCGGACGGCTGGAACACAAATGGGGATTCGGTCGACACGCGGCGCTTCTGCTTGGACCGGTAGTGCGCAATCTCCCTTGCCTTGGCCAGCGCACCCAGGGCTCGGCTGTTCAACATCACCGTGCGGGTGTACTTGGTCTTTGTCCTCTCAACCACCTGTTTTTCGACCACGATGCGGCATATGTGGGCTGTCTTCTTCTCGAAATCGATCTCATCCCAGCGCAGCGCCATGATCTCCCCTGTGCGCATGCCGGTGTAGAAGGCGAACTCATAGAACGCTGCGAATATCTGCGATTGCCTGGAAAAGTTTTCGTACATCCAGGCGATCAACGCATCTGCCTCTTCGACCGAAAACGGATCGATCTGCTTCTTGCTCTTCTGCGGGAGCTGGATTGAGACCGTAGGGTTCCTGTCTACCACCTCGTCATAAACTGCCGCGCGGAACATCGCCTTGATCCGGGCGATTGCGGCACGCTTCACTGTCGGGCTCTTCCACTCGGTCCTCGCGACCACCTCCTTCAGCACCATCGGCGTCACGGCCTTGATAGGCAATGTGGCCAAGTGGGGCATCCAGTAATTGTTCATCAACCCTTTGTAATTGACCCTGGTGTCGTGCACGACTTCCAGGCTGTCCAGCCAGGTCTGCGCATATTCGCCAAACCGGATTTCGTTCGCTGCCGCGATGTAGCTCGAGGCGGGAAACAACTCGGCGTACCGCTTCTCATCCAGTACGCCGTGCTTGGCCAGGCTGACTACTTGAGCGCGTAGATCAGCGGCCGCCTTGATCCCCTTGGCGGTTTGGGGATGTGCGAGCGTTTCTGACCGACGCTCACCGTTCCAAGTAAAACGGATTCGGATTGACTTGCCGATGAACTCGACTCCAGTGGGTAGCCCCAGCTTCCTTCCAGCCACGCTTCGTATCTCCTGATGCTGTAAAAAATCCGGCCGTCGATCTTCTTCCAGACCCCCTCGGGGATCACGCCGCGGCTTCTCTTGCCTTCCAAGGCCCGCTTGGTCGTCCCGACCAGTTCGGCCATTTTCTCTTCCGGGACCTTGTCGGACACGTAGGTCACCGGCTGGCGTTCTTCGTCTTGCATGATGGTCTCCACGCCGCCGGTGGCGGCAGGTTGGTGGTCAGTCGACCTGGTAGTAGACGTAGCAGTTGACGCACTGGTCTTTCAGAGACTTATGCATCGCCTGCACTCCGGCGCTGTGCTGGTTGCCCTGGCCAGGCCAAGGGGTATCGAGGTGAACGCCTTGCTGGTGGTAGCGGCTTTTCTTCTGAACGTAACCGGGAAGGCCTTGCAACTGGCTGGCTCGAAGCCCAGGCACCGGGATCACTACGCGGTCCAGATTGGCGCTGCCTCTGTCATCGGTGCACGCAGCTGCTGCAGCCTTGCCGGCTTCGATCGCAACGCGGACCTTCCCGGGCAGGCTGTCCAGTTCTTCTTTCGTCATGGCAATAGCTCTCCATGCCCGCGCATGTCGGCGGGCTTGAGTTGTAGGGGAGGGGTTAGGCGGCTTTCTTGAGCTTGGGCGGGCTCGGCGGATAGCCGAAGCGAATTCGGCTGCGTCCGGTGTAGCCGCATTCTCGGCAGCCGGCTGGCCGGTGGGCGTTGTAGCCGTAGCTGCAACTTGAGCAGTCGCAGCTGCAGCCTGAGCAATCCACAGAGCAGACGCCCAGCACCTCGACTTCACCTTCCCGGTTGATGCAGTAGTTGTGGCGGCGGTCCAGGCGGAAGCCGGTGATCTTCTCGGCTTCCTCGTAGGTGGCCGGTACTACGCGAAAGCCCCACTTGGCCGCGGGGTCATCGACCGTGCGGGTTACCTTTCTCATCGCGGCCCCCTGTAGATCAGGTAGGCCATGTACATCAGGCGCAGGATCATGGCGCCACCTGCTTGCGGTAGCCGGCATCCCACAGGTCCCGGACAACATCCTCGTGGATTTTCAGCTCTTGCAGATGGCCTACTCCGTGAGTGCCGTGAGGATGATCCTTGATGCTGCGGATCATCTCGTTCAGGCCTGCGTGGCGCTCTTGCTCTGCGATCTGCTCTGGCGTGAGGATAGGGCGGAATCTGATGCCAGCCGGGTTCATGGAACCTTCAAACTTGCCATCGCCCTTACTGCTCTCCTGCTCCATGAAGATCATCTTCTCGCCGTAGCAGAGGACTTTGCCTTTCAGCCAGTACCCCCAAGAGTCATATGTGCACTCGATTTCAAGGCCAACTGGTGGCAGGCCTTCGCCATTCCACTGCGCGCCGGTGATGCGGCGCTCGATCGCCGCCCAGGTCGGTTCATACTCTGGCCAGTCGGCTTCAACGACCACCGCGTCGACGGTCGGGATGTCGTTGAGCCTGATCACGTCGCGCACCCAGCCGAGCTTGTGCTCGCTCAGGTCCTTCACCTTGAAGACGATGTAGCGCTCTTCACGCTCAAATTTCTCGCTCACAGCTCATACCTCTCATCAATCCAGCGCCCAGGCGCCAGTGCGGGTGTAGGTTCGGGTTGGGTTTCGTGCGGGGAGAGCTGGCGCTGGTTGCCGGCCTGTAGCTGGCTGTCGGGGATGCAGCTGATGCCGACCCCATTCAGCAGGTAGCAGGTGACGCCGCGCTGGCTGTCGTGCTGCGCGTCGATGACGTTCTCGGATGCGCTGGCGCCGGTGGCCAGCAGCAGGAGGCAGAGGGCGAGGCGGGTCATTTGCGCAGACCCTCGTCCGGGTCCAGCCCGTAACGCCGGCACAGCGCTTGGGCTACGCCTGATCCGCAGACAAAGGCGTCCATCATGAGCACCCAGCGCGGGGTCTTCTGCCTGCTGGTTCCGCTTACGCTCCGGACCGCAGTGCCGATCAGGTCATCTTCTGTGTATTCGCACCCCGCCAGCGTGATGGTCCGGCTCTGGCCCTTGAGCCGTTCAATTTCCGCCTGCAGCTCGGCAACTTGGCCGTGCTCGCATTCGTCGCTTTGGTCGTCTATCAGCTTGAGGCCCACCATTTCGTCGTCGCGCCAACCACCGTAATCGTGGTCGTACCGCTCGCAGCAGAAGCCTTCGTCGCCGTCGCGGGTCGGGATCGTGTAGCTGTCGAAAGGACCACCATAGGTCGGCACCATGCCGCCATCGGGGTGCTCGATCCACATGAAGAACTTGCGGCCTGTGATCGGGCATTCGTCCGGGCACCACCGTGCCGCCGTTTGTGCGCTGGGCATACGGATTCCTTGGCCGCCATATCGCGGCAGTAAGTTGTACAGAAAGAAGGTTTTGTATAGGAAGTTGGCCCGGCGGTCAGATTTACTGCTCGCCTCGGAACAATTTATTGGTGCTCAAAACGAGCAGCGCTATCGTGGTTATCCACTTAAAGGACGGCAGGCGAAGGGGTTCGGTATGCGCATACGCGGTGATGTTTTCTGGGCATGGGCTGACCCAACGCTTCACCACCGGAATCATGACGAAGAGCTGGCCGATGGGAGCTGCCTTGATGTTCAAGTCCGTCTGTCGCGCACAGGCCAAACGCAAATGTTCATCGGGGTGTATGCCCCGGGCGGCATGGCTATTCACGAGGAAGCATTTGACTCTCGCCCCGGTGAATCGATGACGAGAGCGATGGCCTGGGGAGTAGGCCGGGCTCGCCGGATTGCAACCGGAACTCTTCCTGAATTCGACCAGATCGCTTGCTCGAAATAGAGGGAAGAGGGGTTGCAGCTGAGGAGTACAAATGTGCTCCGTGCCGATTTACGGAGTAGCCGCTTCGATTTGATGTCACAATGAATGCACAGGGACATCGGCACGTATTCCCGAGCCAGCCCTTCAGGACATCAGTCCAATGTTAAACAACGATGATTTTCGATACGCGGCTCATCGGCACCTCCTCGAATTGGATGCCTCAAATTCGAGGCTTAGGCACCTAATTTCTAATGGCGAGATCAACGGCGTTCCTTGGGACGACGCGGTGGTCTGGCACCAGAAGTCATATGATGCTTGGGCCATCTTCCTGAGCCAGAAAACTCAGCCTTCGTTACCGACCTGATCCGAAATCGCAGATGGATCTGCGATACTCAGCCTGGATCCTGCTCAGACTTTCCAAACAGCGCGGCCCTGGCAATCGAGCCGTCCTCGACAAACCAAGCTTCCTGTTCGTGCCAGAGGATGTTGGCGGGTTCGCCGCTAACGCTGTCCCAGTCGTTGCCAATGTCCTCAGCGAAGTGGTCCCGGTCGGCGTAGAACTTCAAGGCAGCACGCAGCCGCTCAACCTCATCGGCGTGGGTCATCGCTCCCAGACCAACGATAGGCAGCCCAGTCGCCGCCGCATCCCGCTCTGCTTCTTCTTTGGTCCACCAGATGGCAGTACCAACCATCCAGGCTATAGGGTCGGGGTGGGGCTGCTGGACTGGAAGTAGGTCGGCCAGGGCGATATCGGGTGCTTTGCACTGGGCGGCGTCTATGGCAGCCATCGCCAAGTCGCGGTCGCGCATGCCGTGCACGCCTTTCAGGCGAGTGATGCAGGCTGTGGCGGCCTCGACCTGCTGCTCTGTCCAGATGCTGCGCTCTACCAGCATGTAGCCTTCGGGCACGCTGACCATCTCGGTGTTGCTGGATCGGTTTTCTGTGGGCATGGGTAACCTCAAGCGAGACGTTCAAGTTGTTGTTGGATGCGCCGGCCGATCCAGCGGACGACGAACACGGCCTTGCTGTTGCCGATCGCCTTGTAGCGCGGCCCGTCCGGGCATTCCTCGGCGGGCTTGCCGCGATAGGGGATTCGAGTGTGGTCGCCGGGGAAGCCCTGGAGCCATTCGCACTCGCGCGGGGTGAGCCTGCGAACGGCCTGGCCATGCTGTATCGAAGGAGCGCCTTGTCCTGGTTTGCCCCCCCCTGCACTGAGTGTTCCGGCGATCGAGCCGTCTCCGGCCTCGTATCGGAGTTCCGCGCGGGAGTTTTCAGCGAACGCAGCAATCACATGGCCACCGCAGGCTCCGTCTGTTCCAGGAAACCCGCCACCCTGTGTTCTGGCGTCCAGGGTGGCAACCGTCTCAAACCCGGGACTGGCGTCGACCAGGATCGCGTTTTCTTGACCGCTGTTTCTGCCCAGCGGGTGGCTCAGGCCATTCAATACATCCGGATCTTGAGTTCCGTGCACAACCAGGTGGCCATGGCCATGATTGGCATCCTGGCCGCTGCAGCCCTGTAGTCGGCCGAAGCTGGCGTCAAGCGTGGGTGCCACGCAGAATGTCTCGCTTTCGATATCAAGGCGTGTGTCCTTGGCCGTCAGCGTGGCGGCCTGGCTGACATCGCTCTGAAGGCTGTGGCCGCCGTAGGCAGGAACTCCGGCAAGCACCTCAACCGCTGGCCCTTCGTCGCCCTCGCAGTTCGGGCAGCCGTACTGGCCCAGGTCTAAGCCGAAGACGTATCCGCATCCGCACTGGAGCGCAGGGCCGAATGGAGCTCGTCCGGCAAGGTCTTGCCCCTCGCCTCTGCGCGGCGGAGTATCCCGGCGCACGCCTTCGCGCTCAAAAAGTACTTCGAGGGGATCGAATCCTGCTCGAGCACTTGCGACAACGAACACACGGCGGCGTCGTTGGGCCAGGCCGAAATATTGGGCATCCAGAACCCGCCATGCGACTGTTCGCGTGGGTCCATACACACAACCAGCGTCCTTCCATTTGCCCCCTGGCGGTTGGAGTTCTTCGGATTCGCCCACCAGGGCGCCGAGGAAGCAGCCAAACGCGTTACCTTTGTCGGAGAGAACTCCGGGGACGTTTTCCCAAGTGCAGACGGCCTCGGGCTCGCCGCGCATGGTTCGAACATGGTCAATTGCATCGAGCAGCTCCACGTATTTGATAGTGAGGGCGCCGCGGGGATCGGCCAGGCCTTCGCGCATGCCTGCCACGCTGAATGCTTGGCAGGGTGTGCCGCCGACTAGCACCTCTGGCGCCGGAATCTTGCCGGACAGCACCATGGCTGCCAGGCGGGTCATGTCGCCGTGGTTCGGCGTAGCCGGGTATCGGTAGGCCAGCACCGCGCAGGGGAACGGCTCGATCTCGGCGTACCAGTCGGCGCTCCAGCCCAGCGGATGCCAGGCTTCGGTCGCAGCTTCAATGCCGCTGCAGACGCTTCCGTAGGTAATGGGCATGATGGCTCCTGGCCGGTATCATTATTGGCGTGACAGCTGCAGTACGCTCAATCTAAGAAAGGAATTGAAATGATGGTTGCGGTTCGCGACGAGGAAGTTTCTGAAGAATTTTTCGCAAGGCCTGAAATTAGGGAAAAACTACAGAAATGGTTGCTGTACTTCAGGGGGTACTCTGGAAATGAAATTTCAAAGCCTCTCAGCCCATTGCAGGATTTTTTGTGGCGCAGTTTGAATTTTTTAGATACCTCATGCGTCCAGATTGACAAAAATTGTCGTTACACCATCGAGAAAATAGGTCCGGAATTTCATAATGCTTTAGATGTTCAGGATGTCGAAAGCGAGCGAGCTATTGAGGGCTTGGCTGTGCTCTGCTATATGGTTGTGTGTGAGGCTCAAGTAATAATGCCTAATGGTCTGCCAGAAGATGTGCTGGCATTCATGGATGGCGTAAGGGAGTATGATTTCTCAATTCCAAAGCATGGAGTCATTGTAAAGTACGCCCAGCATGAAATGATTGCTAACGTACTCCGAAGCTATATTCATAAGCCAGAGGTGAAAGCCATTTCTGATTTGCCCCAACTGCTCAAGCGAGGTGAGAATTTTTCGCATCAAATTGAAGGGGAGCTAAATAAGAGAATAGGAGAAGTTGGCAAGATTCGAAAGAGTTTGGACGAGTATGAGCAGGCGTTCAATTTCGTTGGGTTGAACCGTGCATTTCGTAGTATGCGGATAATGAAAGTTAATGAGGCGAAAAGGAGTTTTTATCTTTTATTGACAATTGCATTTCTGATGGTTATTCCGCTGTCGGTTAAGGTTTTTGCTATAGTCGTATCTGGAAGTAATTCTCGCGAAGCTTCACTGTCAAGTGATTCCGTGAGAGTCCCTACCCAGGCCCAAGCCCGCGATCAGGGTCAGAAAGTAAATGTTGACAAAGAAATAGATAAGTCTAATCAAAAGGAATTGATCAGTAAGGGGGTTGTGGAGGATAAGTCTGCGCAATATTTTAGAGAGGTTATGAACGTACTTGTGACGGTTGGCCTTGAGCTACTGTTGTTGTATTTATTCAAGGTGTGTTTGCAGAGCTATAGATCCTTAAAGTCGCAGTTGCTGCAGTTGGATCTGAGAATAGCTCTTTGTCAGTTTATTCTGAAGTACTCCGAGCTGTTGGGGAAGCTGCGCTCGACAGAAGGTTCTGCTGAAACACTTGTTCGATTTGAGCAAGTTATATTTAGTGGGATTGTTGGTGGGGAAAGTGAAATTCCCTCGACGTTCGATGGGTTAGAGCAAATGGTTAAGATTTTGGAAAAAATTAAGCCATAACGTCTCATGTTTGACGGATACCCGGGCTGCCATGGAGTGCTTTGCGCTCCCTGGCACTCAGTTGAACGATGCAGAGGAGCCAGGCAGCGTCTGTCGGCCCTCGGTGCGCGGGTACTTGGAGCTACCCGTTGTGTCGTCCTGGACTGAACACCAGTAGTTGGTGTGCCCGTTCTGGTCTATCCAGAGCCGATCTGCTGGCGCCTCGGCGGGATACAGATAGACCTTTCCGTTCGCGGTGATGTTGCCGAAAGTCTTCATCGTTTTCTCCAGTGCAGGCGCCGCCCTTGCCGGGTAGCGTTCATCGTTTGAGAGGGGAAGGCGCCGTAGCTGGCGCGCAGTGTTTTGGTGAGCTATCAGTTCATGGCTGACTCGACCTGATGGAGGTCGCCATGACACTGAAAAGCGATACCGAGGCCCTTGCCTCGATCGAGGAAGAGGCAGAGGCGATGCTGAAAAAGATCGGACTGCCGGACGACCACATGAAGAAAGAGATGGTCATCTGCCTGCGCCAGATCATCGCGATTGCCCGCTACCGGAAAGGCCTGGGCGCCGACCCTGTCGTTGAATAGTGGAAGGCGCTGGCGGGCAGCGCTATATGCGTCGCTCGGCGAGGCGATGGTATGCTTCGCCAAATCATGAGCAGGGAGGCCTTATAGTGGCCAAAAAATATTCGAAAGGATGGTTCTGTGTTGGCTTTGCAATGTTCTTGTTGGGGGGAATCGTGGCGGTTCCAGCCCCCGGCCCGTTGGCTTTTTTGTGTTTAGTCGTCTCGGTTGTTGGCGTCATTATCATGAGCCAGAACTATGAGAACTACCTGAACTGCGACAAGGGCTGCTATTCACAGCAAGAGCATGAGAAGTACTGCCTTAAGCCTGAGGACAAAGAACAGGTCTGAGGCGCTGGCGGGCAGCGCCGGAGGGTCAGGCGGCGACGGGGTACTGTTTCGCCAAGGCCTGCTGCACTGCTGCGATGATGCGGCAGAGGTAGTCCCAGTCAGGGTTTCGCTCCATGGCGTCGGTTGGCAGACTCCACCAGTCGTCCCCGAACACGCGGTGCATGAACTCGCGGTGGGCGCCGCCGCACTCGTCGAGCGAGCTGGTATGGCTAACATCCTCGGCCTCGTCGAGAAGGCTCCGGGCGTCTTCTGCGTCCAGATCCCGGTCACGCCGCATTTGTACGATCACCTTCCGAGCCTTGTCGGCCAGGACCTCAGCACTAAACCTGCGAGAGTTGCCGAAGATGAAGAGATCAAACACTTCGTAACAGGGCTTCATTCTTACGCTATGCCGCTTCTTGAAGAGTGCGAGGTAGCTATGGACACGCTGTGTCGCCGTATTACTGGCGGACCTTTGTCTGAACGAAAACTGAGATCCTACGTGTAGATCTCACTCCAGGCATAAGCGATTGGCCTCTCGCTGATACGCACGCTCAAGCTTCCGCGCCACATCCGGTGTTACTGTGATTTCGTGGCGCGGAGGCTCCAGCAGCGGCAACGCGCCACCCGGGCCCAAGCCATGCAGGTGATGAATCATCAGCGTCATCGCCTCGCCCTGTTCCTCGATCCCGGCCCACTCCATCAGCTCCTGCAGGGCCTTCCTGGTGCCGGGTCGAACCTTAAGGCGCAGATCCTCTTCCTTCACTTTGTTGGCCTTCTCGCGCCGACGCTTGTCGCGCGCCGCCTGGTCCATTGCCATATCCAGTACCTTCCAAGCCGCTGGGCGGCAGATTGATGTGCTGCTGGCGCCGCCCTCGCCGGGGAGGTGTTCATCGTTTGAGAGGGGAAGGCGCCGCAGTTGGCGCGCATTGTTCAGGTGAGCTATCAATTCATGGCTGACTCGACCTGGTGGAGGTCGCCATGACACTGAAAAGCGATACCGAGGCCCTTGCATCTATCGAGGAAGAAGCCCAGGCAATGCTGAAAAAGATCGGTCTGCCGGATGACCACCTGAAGAAGGAAATTGTCATCGGCCTGCGCCAGATCATTGCGATTGCGCGCTACCGGAAAGGCCTGGGCGCCGACCCTGTCGTTGAATAGGGGAAGGGGCTGACGGGCAGCGCCGAGTGATATGCTTCGCCGCTTACCAAACAAGGAGAGTGGTAATGCGGTTGCGAGATCGAGGAAGATCGCCAAGATCAGGATCTGCCGCGATGAAGATCCGAACGGCCTCATTCATAGGGCTTGCGATTTGGATAGCGTTTCTTGGGCTGGGAAAGCCATCTGCGTCGTTGATCAGCTATTCCGTGCCGTTTGGAATTGCTCTGATCGCCACAGGCCCCCTCGAACTGATCCCAGATCGTTTGCACAGGCTTAATTTCTTCGTCAATGCCCTGGCGACTGGATTCTTCATCGTCAGTATCATGTTTGCGATAGTGGCAATCTCTTTCGCCCTGTCATTGAGCAAAAGCGAGCGTTCGATTTTCTGCCTTGCTGGATGGGCAATGCTGTTGATTGTTTACCATTTCGCAATCCCTTGGCTGAAGCGGTCGCCTTTTCACCGACTCAGCGAGGATAGAGGGATGTACAGCCCTCCAACGGATAACGATAAACGGAACTGAGATAGGCCAATGTCGGAGCAGATCAGTCGCTGGCGGGCAGCGCCGGAGGTTCAGGCGGCTTTCGCGTCTTCGAATTTGATGATGAGCCGGGTGGTTTCGGGCTGCCCCTCTACCTTCACTTCGAAGCAGCCCGGGGTGTAGTCGCTGATGCCAGTGATCAAGCCCTGCTTGATGTTGTCACCGATGGCGAACGGCGGTTGAGGGTTGTGCTCTTCGAACCAGGTCTTCACTGCATCGCGCTCTGCCTCGTCCACCAGGTGACCAAGTTCATCTAGGGTATCGATGTCGTCGCGTTGCATATCCCAGCCGGCCCACTTCGCCAGCTCTATGCAGAGATCGAAGCCATCCATGTGGCGGCTGTAGTGCTGCGCCAGGGTCTCGGCGTCGGCCTCAAGCTTCTCGGCGATGGGCTTGCAGCATTCGAGGATCATTTCCTTGGTGGCAGTTGGGCGCGGTGGAATGTGGTTCATGGCTTTCTCCATGCGTGCGCCACCCTACGAGATAGCGCCATTGGTCGAAGTGAGTTATTGCTATCCCTAACCGAGCGAGGTGCTTTAATCTGCAGACTAATCTCAAAGGTCGCCTAGCGCTGAGAGTCGCAGGTCTCCCAAGAAATCAGTATGAGTTGTCAAGTGTTCGGCGAGTATTGTTAGAAAGATATCAATAATGCTGAGGTTGATTGTGACTAATTACAAAGACTCCACCGAAGTTCTTGATGAGGCAGAGCGCCTTACCCGGGAAATAGAATCTCATTACCACGCTGCTCGATTTGCTGAAGGGGAATTAAGTGTAAAGAGGGTTCAAGTAAAGGCCGCAATAGAGTGCATTAGGAGCGCCCTGGAGTATACGGCTCAAGACATTTGGCGGTCTTATACAAAAAAACAGAATAGCGTGTACTTTCCCTATGGGGAGGACTTGTCTTCCTTCCAGAAAGGCGTGAAAAAGAATCTCCCAGATGTTGATGTTCAAGCCCCAGAGTTATATCGATTGATTGAATCCCTTCAGCCTCATGCATGTGGTGATAACTGGGTTTATCAGCTTTGCAAAGCTTCGAACTATAATAAGCACAATGGATTGAGTGAGCAGGTTCGAAAAAATTCTCAGTCCAATAGGTTGGAGATAGGAAACGTTTTCTCGTTTGTTGACTGCGAAGGAATAACTCTCAAGAATTGCTCTATTGATGGCGTGCCAATAGGAAAGTCCGCCGTCGTTAAAATTTCTAACTCGGATACCATGGAGGATTTGATGAAGCAAATAACTCCAGGTATCACATTGGCCAGGGAGTTCCAGTGGGTTGAGTTTCACCTTGAGGCGTGCGACAGAGATCTTCTGGAACTTCTCAAGCGTGGCCAAGAATCGGCACGCTTATTTGTTGAGAAAGTAAATTCTGCGTTAAGTGGGCAAGGGAATGAAAAGGTTTGATAGTTGGCTCATTTGAGGGGGCGATATGAAGAAGCCGCGCGGTGATGCGTTTCATGCTGCTTTCTGCTGATTCCATGCGCCGACGGCAATAAAGATCTTGGCGGCCTCTGCTTCATCGAGTGTTGTGTCAGTAGGGATGGCGATCCAGCCGGCCGCCACCAGGTGATTAGGATTGGCCGTGGCGCGTAGGCCTAAGTAGGCCGCCTCGATTACGTCGGTCAGGTGCTCGGCGCGGTAGTTACCTTGCGGCGCAACCTCTATCGACTTGTTGTACCGCTCGCCGAACTCAGTCCTGCACAGCACGCTGAGGTAGATGGTCCAGCGGTACGGGATGTCGCAGACGGCGTCGACGACCTGGCGCACGCGGATCTGCTTGAGGTTCTTCCAGTTGATCAGCACCTGCTGGCCGCTGGGGTCGATGTTCACCACCGCTGCGTGGTTGGCCGAGACCAAGGCCCGGCACGTCCGCTCCAGGCGTGCCCGTATATTGTGGGGCTTGCGCTTGCTCATTGCCGCGTGCCTGTCTTGCTTGCCGCCCCGGCCTCGCAGGCATCAACAAAGCGCATCGCGGCTTTGTAGCTGTAGGCGAAGCCTTGCACGGCGCCGGTGGCAATCTCTACCACATCCCACATGCCTCCCTTGCCCGAAGCTTGGTAGCGCGGGGCCGGCTGGCCGATCTTGTCGTGCGCCTCGGTCCTGGCTGACTTGCTGCGCTCGAGCAGGGCCGCGAGCACGGCAATTTTCTGCTCGAAAGCAGGGTGCATTGCTGTCTGCATGGGGTGATCCTCGGGTGGGTCAGGCGTGGTATTCGAAGGCCTCGGCCTTGCGAACGATTCGAACTTGGGCGGTGCGGCGCTCCGGGGAGCGGCGGTCGCGGCGCATGGGGTCGCTGTCGTCAATCACCGCATGCATTGCGATGAGGCCAGCGAGGGCGATGCAGAGCGGGCTGATGATCTGTTGGCGCATGGCCTTGGTGACGGCCTCGATGCGGCGCCCGGCTTCGAGCTTGAAAAGCGCGGCCTCGATGCGATTGGCCACCGTGCCCGGGCTGACCGCCATCTGGCGGGCGATCTCTTTGGTGGTGAGGCCTTGGGCCACCCACAGCAATGCTTCGAGCTCGCGGGGAGCCAGCGCCTTGCCGAGCTGGCCAATCCATGAGCCGCAAGTGATCGTTTCCATGAAGTGTCCTCGGTGGGCTGCATTGGTCGTGACGCTCGCTGCCGCGAACCTCCCGGACCAGGGGAGGGCGAACGCCACGACCGATGCAGCCTGGTGATGGGGAACCAGGTAGATCGGGCAGTTAACGACAGGCTGTCGTGGCGCTGGTTGTTCAGGCGGCGCGATCAAGCGCTTGCTGCGCCAACAGCTCAGTTACAGCCTCGGCCGGAGTGCAGCCGTCGGCGTGGAAATCACCCAGGTCGCTTTCCTCCTGCGAGCCTAGGGCAACTTGATGGCCCAGCAGCTTGGATGCCTTGTCGATCCCGCGGTAGTAGGCGCGTTCTTGAGCGTCTGCGCGGCATTCATCAGCCGCCATGGTTGCCATGTTGAACATTGCGGTGCCCTCCGGGCGGTTGATTTCCCGTCTGGCCCTGTCGCCAAGGCCAGCCAGTGAAATCGAAGTGATCCAGGCGCCCATCGTTCTCTGGGCTACGCGCTTCCCCGCATTGGCATGCGCGCCACTTGGTTACCTGAACCCAGCTCACTGCATGAGGCAGCTGCTGCCCTCATGTGCCGCTGAGGGTGACGGGTGTCGAGTTGTGTAAAGAGCGGTGGCTGCCGTAGCTGCCCGCCGGTGTTGCTCGGCGCTGGGTGAATTTAAGCAATCTGAAATTCATAGGTCAAGCATGCTGAATAAATATTTTCAGTAATCTGAAATTCGTGGGCGAAAAAAAGCCCGCGAAGGGCGGGCCAAGGGATTCAAATCTCGCTGTAGTCTCGCCATCCAATGCGGACCACTCCCGACGTTAGGCGATCGATTCGGATGCCCGTCGTCTCTTCCAGATCGCTAAGAATCCTTGCCCAGTCCGCTGCTGACTCACCTGGTGCTGGCTTGAGCTCCACGAACTGGCGCTTCTGCACGTGAGGTGACGCAACGGCCTGCTGGATTCGATATCCAAGGCGCTCGTATGAACGAGATGGGGAATGTGAGAGCGCGAGCGGCAACATCTTTGTAGCTCCTTGTGCTGTATATGCGTACAGTTATCGTGAGGCGGTCGATTTTTCAAGACCTTCGGTGCTTTGTTCGCCGCGACGTGTAAACAATTGGCGCATATCGGATTTCCTGCAGGCATAAAAAAACCCGGCTTCTGGCCGGGTTTCCGCTGATCTGAGGGTTAAAGCTTCATCATTGCTCGAACAACCACGCCAACGATGCGACAACCTTCCGCACACATCTCAGTGGGATATGCGGGATTGAGGGGTTTCAGGAATCGGCGTCCGCCATCCTCAACCAGCTTTTTGAACGTGGCTTCATTGCTATCAGCGAGCTTGGCTACGACCAGCTTCCCAGGGATGGCATCTGCTTCAGTGTCAACAAGGATCATCATTCCTTCGGTGATGCTGGTTCCCACCGGCGAAGTCATGGAATCACCCTTGACCTCCAGCCAGAATGCGACGCCCTTTGAATCGTAGTCGGAGACTTCGTAGCGATCCGAGAACCCCGGGGGAAAGGGTTCAACAGCTTCCGCCCATGCTCCTGCAGCCACCCAGCTGATCACGGGGTAACGGTACGACATCTTGGGCTGCGGTATGGCCTCGACGTTGCTTTCCTCGACCTCAGGCCCCTCACCAATGGCAAGCCATTCCGCGCGGAACCCAGTAGCTTTGGCTAGGGCATAGAGGTTCTCAGGCCTCAGGCTTTTGCTTTCGCCTGAAATCCATTGGGTGACTGCTGAGTTCGCGACTCCGCAAGCGGCCGCAATCTCGCCTTTTTTCATGCCGCTGACCGCAATGGCCTTGGCTATTCGCTCGTGTCTTTCCATGCGCTGAGTTTAAGTTAACTGAATTTAAGTATGCAGCTTGCTGAATGGTGTCGTTGACTATGCGTCTTCAGCATGCTGAAATTCACGAACGCACCATCGAGGAAGCGCAATGAAGACGCGTGACGCCGCTAACCACTTCGGCAGCAAGAAGAAGCTCGCCGACGCGCTCGGTATTCAGCCGAGCGCAGTAACCATGTGGGGAGAGGTCGTGCCGATCTCTCGCCAGTACCAGCTGCAAATTCTCTCAGGCGGAGTACTCATGGCTGAAACAAAGTCATCTGCCGAGGAGTGCGACAAGTCTGACAAGGCTGGCGTTGCGCCAGTAGATGACCGAAACACCTGCGAATCCATCCAGTAGCGGAATTGCAGACGAAAAAAAAACCGCCTGGCAGGGCGGCTTTCTCTACAGCTTTAGATCGAGATGAAGCATGACAAACATAGTCCCACTTGACAAGTCCAGGGGGTTCACCCGGATGGCCAACCAGCTCATGGATGGCCTGCTGGCTATCGATCTCCCAGCCCGGGAGATGAAGATTGTGCTGTACGTGGCCAAGGCCACAATCAACTTCGGGGCAGGTGCTCAACGCATCCCGGCTACCGACATCGCGAAAGCCATTCACGCTCACCCTGACACAGTGTCCAAGGCTGTATCCAGCCTGCTGCGTCGCCGCGTTCTGTTCCGCGAGGGTGGTGCTCGGGGTGACATCGGTGTGAATGACCCGAAGGACTGGATCTACGTCGATCCGAAACAGACCAAAACAGCCGACTCGGCCGAGGTGGTCCGAATCGGATCAGAGTCGAAACAGACCAAAACCGCCGACTCCCTTCTTTATTCTAAGAATCTAACCCCCTATGTATTTCTTCCTTCGGAAGAAAATACATGCCCCCCCAGCGATGAGCAGCCGGCTCCGGCCAAAGCTGACCGCAAAGCACCGTTCGGGAAGGCCGCCATGTTGGCTAACAACCCTCACGGCCTGGATGAATCGCTGATCGCTGACTACCTGACGGTTCGCAAAGCCGCCAAGGCTCCAGTGACCGCCCGGATTTGGGCAGGCCTGAACGTCAAGCTCGAGCAGTGCAAGGCCTTCGGCATCCAGCCAGCTCAAGCCCTGGAAGTCGCCGTCGAGAACGGCTGGCGCGGCTTCGAAGTGGAGTGGGTCACCAAGCGCATCGGCACCCAGATGCCTGCCAACCCCAACAGCCGTCACCACGGCTTCAACGAGCGCAACTATACCGCCGGTTTGGCCGAGCGTGAGGACGGCACCTATGCGATCTGAATCGGTGATTACCATGTCCGAGGTGCGAGGCGCCGCTGGATTTCGCGTACAGCCAGCGCACTGCGAGCATCACGGCGACTTCGAGCAGCGGGTGACCATGCTGATGGGGCGCGAGATTGTTGGCCGCTGCCCTGAGTGCGAAAAGGTCGCCATTGCCGAGCGCCAGGCCAAGCAGCAGGCCGAGGAAACCCGCCTGAAGCGCGAGGCCATGACCCGCAAGCTGGGTTCAGCGCTGATCCCGAAGCGATTCGCCGAGCGCACCCTGGCCAACTACCGCGTGGAGCACGAAGGCCAGCGCAAGGCCTTGGCCTACTGCACGCGCTACGTGGCCGCGTTCGAGGAGATCGAGCGTACCGGGCGTTGCCTGATGCTGCTGGGCAATGTCGGTACTGGCAAGACCCACCTGGGGGCCGGTATGGCCAACGAGCTGATGCGCAACACGTCGGCGACGGCCGTGTATCGCACGGTGGGCGCGATCCTGCAGTCCATCCGCGCCACTTACGACCGCCACAGCGAACAGTCCGAGGCCGACATCCTGTCCAGCCTTATCGAGCCGTCGCTGCTGGTGTTGGACGAGGTCGGCGCGAGTAAGGAACAGCCGAGTGAATTCGAGCTGACCATCCTGTTTTCGATCATCAACGGGCGCTATGAGCAGATGCGCCCAACGGTGGTGATTTCCAACCTCGACCGGGACCAGCTGCGCCATGCCATGGGCGAGCGCTGCTACGACCGCCTTCGCGAGGGCGGCGGGGTGATTGTGCCCTTCGAGTGGGAATCGCACCGCGGCGAAAAGGAGTCCTGAACGTGCGTCAAACCAAACTGACCAAGGCCGCGCGCGGCCGGGAGTGCCAGGTGCGCATCCCGGGGGTGTGCAACGGCAATCCCGAGACTACCGTCCTTGCGCATTACCGCCTCGCGGGCACCTGCGGCGTGGGCAAGAAGCCGCACGACCTGCAGGGCGCCTGGTCCTGCAGCGCCTGCCACGATGCCTGTGATGGGCGCAGCCAAGCCGTGGATCGAAACACCGCACGCCGGTACCACGCCGAGGGCGTCATGCGCACCCAGGCGCTGCTGCTGAACGAGGGGGTGCTGTTCGCATGAATGCTCCCGCCCTTCGTCCTTTCAAGGCCAAGCCGGCTCGCGCCAAGCCCGTCGACCGGGAAGGGCAGGAGCAGGCCGCGCTGATGAAAGAATTGCAGCTGCGCTACCCGCAGGCCTACAAACTGATCTACCACGTCCCGAACGGCGGGCACCGGATCAAGGCCGTGGCTGCCAAGCTTAAAGGGCAGGGCGTCAAGGCCGGTGTGCCCGACCTGGTGCTGCCGATGGCGCGCGGCGGGTACTTCGGGTTGTACATCGAGTTCAAGGCCAAGCCGCCGTTCGATGCGCCGGTTTCGGCCAGCCAGGATGCCTTTCTGCAGCTGCTGACGAATGAGAACTACCTGGCCATCGTCTGCCGGGGCAACATCGACGCGGTCGAGGCCATCCGCTCGTACCTGCTGCTGCCTGCCACGGTGGCTGCATGAGCGCGACCCGGGAAGTGAAGCTGAGCGAGGCCGAAGTGCGCCGGCAGGCCGCCGACAAGTCAGTGCGCGACCTGCGCGACCCGCGTCACCCGGGCCTGTACCTGCGCTTCTGGAGCAACCGCGAGCGCGGAACTTGGCACCTGGTGCGCGGCAAGAAGTGGGTGCCGGTCGCCCGCTGGCCTGACCTGACCGTGGCGGCGGTGATTGCCGAACTGCCCGCGCTGCGTCAACGCCTTCTGCGTGACCCGGCCACGGCGCCCGTGGCGTCGGGCATGGCCACCGTGGGCCAACTGCTGGACTGGTACGGCGACCGGATGGCGCGTGACCGCTCGCTCTCGACGAAGCGCAAGGCCGGCGCCCGATCCGCCATTGCCCAGCACCTGAAGCCGCGCCTGGATGACCTAGCCGTGGCCGGTGTGAATGCCGATGCGCTGGATAAGCTCCTGATGTGGCCGTGCCAGGCCGAGGTTTCGCTGTCCTACCTGCGGCAGATGTTCGCGCTGCTGCTGACCGCCTTCCGCCAGGCGCTGCAGCTGGGCCTGATCGACCGCAACCCAATGGCCGGGATGCGCTTCAACGACTTCACCAAGGCGAAGATCCTGCCCAAGGCCGCCCGCCTGCGTGATGTGCAGCTGCCGGAGCTGATGCAGCAGCTGGCCAAGGCCTTCGACGAGGAGCCCGGCGACGCCATGCTGGCCCTGATGATGCTGGCCCACGGCACCCGGATTGGTGAAACGCGTATGGCGCGCTGGAGCGAGATCTCCCTGGCCGCTGCCGAGTGGTTCATTCCAGCGGCCAACACGAAGACCCGCACCGAGCACCGTCTGCCGCTGACCGCCCAGGTGTCGGCGCTGCTGAGCCGGTACCGGGCGATTCAGCAGACCCGGGGCTACGAGGGCGTGTATCTGTTCCCGAACCGGCGCGGGCTGCCGCTGAGCGAAACCCAGGCGAGCATGGTGTTCACCCGGCTGGGGCAGGGCGAGTGGACCAGCCACGACCTGCGCAAGGTGTCCCGTACCACCTGGACTGACCTCGGCATCGACGGCCACATCGGCGAAATGCTGCTGAACCACACGCTCGGCAAGATCGCCAGCACCTACATCCACACCCAGGCCATGCAGCAGCGCCGGGCAGCCCTGGAGAAGTGGCACGCCTGGTTGGACGGCATCGGCTTTGGTGCCATTCACGGCCTTACCAAGGCCTTATCCGAAATTTCACAGAATTCGGGCGAGCCAGCGGAACACAAGGCTTCCAGCCACCTTGCCGAATTTGTAATTAGCGAGGATTCAAAGTGACAAGGAAGAGCCATGGCCCTGCCTTCAAGAAGGCTGCGATCAAGTTGGCTCCGTGCCCTTTGTGCCGTGGGAGAGCAGTCACACAGGGTGTGTTTCACGAACTGCCATGCGGCCACTGCCATGCCTCGGGCTTTGTGGCGGCAGCAACCGGCGAGGCTCTGGCCCTGGATGAACTGGTGACCCAGCTCAGCATGAGGCTGCGGGCAGCGCTCCGGCATATCGAGCAGTTGAAGAACCCTCAGGCATCCGGGCCTGAGGCGACATATCAGGGAAGCAACCAGCGCGGCGCTGGAGGCTCCAACTACACCGGGGATTAGGGGGAAGGACCATGGTTTACAGAAGCGTTTCGGGTGCAGTAGTTGCCGCTCTGGCGGCGGGCGAGAAGGGATCGGCGAAGGCCCAGGCCTGGCAGAAGCTGTACAAATCGGCAGAGGAGGAGGGCGGCTGCTTGGCCTCATTGGGAGGCCGATCGGGCGGCATTGACCGCACCCAGGTGGATTACTGGCTGTCGGCGCGCCTGCACCACATGCTCACGGGAAGGCACTGGGATGCACTGGTCGCCAAGTACAGCACCAACAAGGCGAAGAAGGTTCAGGCGATCACCCTGATTCGGCCACTCATCGCGAGCCCTGCACCGACACTGTTCATCTACAAGGCCGTGACCGCGTGGGCCATCCCACAGCTCAAGGGCGCACGCCGGAAGGCGCCGCAATCTGTGTCGGTAGATATCTCCCTGGATGCGTCGGCGTGGCGCCGCGAAGCAACAGTCAATGCTGCGGTCGCCGCAGGGCATGCCGCGAAGAAACGCATTGAGGCGCTCGAAGAGGATGTGATCATCCTGCCGGACAGCTTCTACGACATGAACACCTGGGATCTCGATGCTACGCCGGAGTCGACCCGCCGGCGCTGGAGGGGCGATATCTACGAGAAGCTAAACGGACTGGTTGCGGACGCCTTGGCGGACGTAGAGCAAATCCTCCTTAGGGAGGGCTTGCTACTAGCAAGCTATGCTTCCTAGCCGTCAGCAGAAAGATAGATGAGCGTGCCGTAGCCGTAGCCGTGCGACGTGGCATAATGCCATCTCACTTTTTCAAAGGAATTGAGAGATGCTGGTGTATGCGAATAAGTTTGATTTCGAGCCTGAGTATGGTGTCGAGGAGGTCATAAAGATTATTGCCGCTTGGGCCGGTCGGACTGCTAAAACGTTCGTTGATCCTGTAAAGCTGAATGGAGGTATACGTAACTTTTCGGTCAATGGATATTCAATTTCCTCGTGGACTAATTGCGCGGTGATCGATGAGCTTAACGTACCGTACTTGTTCAATTTTCGTTTGGTACATCAGGATAGCAAATTAAAAGGTCGTCAGTGGATTACCGAGGTTGGGGTGAGGCAGCGGCCCGGTAGCGAAATAGTTGAGTGCTCCGTTCTATTAAAAACTGATGAGGTTAGCGCAAAAGTTGTATCGCAGATTAAGGTGACGAGGCCTGGTCTTGTGAATTCGCTGGTTGAGAAGTGTAGGCCGGTATCAGGGACTCCGGGCCTTTATCCTAAAAGTCTCACAATTGATAACGCATCCGCTTATTTGGCCGATGTGAATCACGAGTCCCGGGTGAGTCCGCTTGTTGTTGTTAGTGCTAGGGATGGTGAATACCCGGTGAGCCCTGAGGTCATCAGGCGTCAAGTTTTGGGGTTGGCTAATGTGGTTTGTATACCAGCTGATGAGGATACATTCCAGCTGGAAGAGATTGTTGGACGTAGATATATGTCTTTCTCTGGTGGAGTAAGAGTGATATTTCCCGGTCGAGACTCCAGTTCCGGAAGGTACGTAGAAACCGTACTTTTGCGATCAGAAGACTATGCAGAATTTGGACGAGATGAACCGACACTTGCGTCTGAGGTGTTGGCTGTTATCACTCATCGGAGCAATATATCGCTTCAGCGCGCCCACATTTCAAGCGAAGCGGTAAGGCTTGAAGTATTGAGAAGTAAGCTTGGGAATGCTGCAGCCCAGGCGAGATCAGAAGATAGTTCTGAAGAAATGAAGGTGTATGCGCAGTTGCTAGAAGCAGCTGATGAAGATTTAGCGTGCAAAGATTCAGAGGTTGCGGCTCTAACTATTAGGTTGGAAAGCTATGAGGCAGATCTGAGGCGTGCCCAGTCAACTATAGAAAGTTTAAAGCATCGCATTGAAGGCAGGCTCGCGGCAGAGGATGATGATAGTGAGCTTTCTAAGGTTTTTCTTACAATTCGCGAAGCTTATATAAACATAAAAAATGGTTCCGCGATGTTGTTCGAGGTTCTGAGTGTAATTGGTGCGCTATACTCGGATCGAATCGTGGTTTTGGAGTCGGCTTACTCATCTGCGCAAGAATCCGATAAGGCTGGTTTCAAGCATAGTTCTAAGGCTTATGAGCTTTTAGAGATCCTCGCTAACGCCTATTGGCACTTAATGGCAGAAGGTTACGGCGACCAGCAGGCGAAAAATGTATTCGGCAACTCGTTCACAGCCAATGAGGCATCTTTGTCGAAAGATGGGCGTAAAAGGCGCACATTTGATTACAGAGGTCAAAAAATATTCATGGATCGCCACTTAAAGTATGGTGTAAAAGACAGTGCGGCGGAAACACTTCGAGTGCATTTTGATTGGTCAGCTTCGGAGAAGAAACTCGTTATCGGTCATTGCGGGAAGCATTTGGATTTCTGAGTGATCCGATACTCTCAAAAATAGCTTGACAACCATGAGCGCATGAGCGATTTTGTGTTCATCCTGTCATTCCTGCGCGTGTTAAGGACTGATTTTCTGAGCCCAGCCCCCAAGCTGGGCTTTGTCGTTTATGGAGAACTGGATGGACCCGACCGACCTCGGCCCAGGCACAGCCACCTGGCTGGGCGGCACGGGCACAGTATTGCTAGGGGGCTTCTTATGGTTGCGGAAGTTCCTATCGAAAGATGCCGCAGACCGAGCTATGGACAACGCCGATATAGGCACAGTCCGCCGTTTGAACGAACTGCTCGACTCCGAACGGGAGGCCCGCAAGCTGGCCGAGGCCCGTGCTGATCAGTTCGCCAAGGAGCGTAACGAACTCGCAGCAGCAGTAGGGCGGATGGAGGGAAAGATCGAAGCCCTCACCAGCCAGGTTGGCCAGCTCACCGAGAAGGTGACCACCCAGAGCGCCGAGATCTCCCGGCTTCGCTCCCAGCTTGGAGGCATAGCCTGATGGATAAATGCGCAATTGAATTCATTGCTCGTCGCTGGTGGCGTCGCGCTGAGGTCTGGGTTATCGCCATGCTGCTTATTGCAGGCGGTGCGGTGCTGGGTTGGCAGTCGGCATACTGGGCGATGGCCAGCACTCAGGCCCACCAGGTGGATGACATCCGCCAGGCCTACGATGCCGCCATGGCCGAGCGTGACAAGCGCTTGGACGAACTGACCAGCAAGACCGAGAGCGCCGCGACCAAGGCTTCGAAGGCTGCAACCACTGCAACCCAGGCTGCAGACAAGGCCGACGAGGCGCTCAACCGGGTGACGCAGTGATGGCTCGGCTCAAAACGTTGGGCTCAAGGATCAAGGAGTGCGCAGGGTCACGGGTCAAAGTGGTTACGCCCGGCAGCTGGCGGAGCGGCATGACCAGCTCGCAACGCGGTTACAACTACCGATGGCAGAGGGCCCGCGAGCAGTACCTGAGGGACCATCCACTGTGCGTCTTCTGCGCAAAAACCGGCAGGACCACTGCCGCGAACGTGGTTGACCACATCGTCGCGCACCGCGGCGACAAGGACCTGTTCTGGAATCAGGACAACTGGCAGTCGCTGTGCAAGCTCTGCCACGACTCGGTCAAGCAGGCTGAGGAGGCTGCAGGGCTGGGCGGGTGAGTCCCGCGAGCTGGCGAAACCCAGTCAGATGGCTTCAAAGCACGCCAATGACGTGCTGCGAGGGTGGGGGAGGTCAAAATGTAGCGATTCTCACCTCGCTAGACCGCCTCCGACCCCACGTAGACATTTTTCTCCCCCCTAAAGGTTTTTGTTAATGGTGTTAACAGACAAACAGCGACAGTTTGTTGACGCTAAGGCCCGGGGTGCGTCAAACAAAGAAGCGGCGGAAGCCGCGGGCAGCAAGCCCTCGACGGCTGCTGCAGCCGGTTCTCGCTGGTCCAAAGATCCGAAGATCGCATCTGCAATTCTGGCTCGCCGGGCAGAGCTCAGTGTTAACCCTGAGCCGAAAAAACGCAGAGGCAAACCGAAGGATGATGAGCCCGCCGATGAATCCGTCGAGGTCAACGAGGCTGACGGCGAATTCCTGAGTTGCCTGCCGTCCACTGATGATCCGTTGGTATGGTTGCTCGCGCTGATGAATGAGCCCAGGGCGAAAGTCTTCGATCGGCGCAACGCTGCGCAGACGGCTGTTCCCTACATCCACGGGAAGAAGGCCGAGGCAGGCAAGAAAGAGCAGAAGGCGGAAGCCGCGAAAGAGGCCGGCAAGGGCAAGTACTCCCAGAGCAAGCCGCCCCTCACTGTCGTCAAGGGGTGACGCATGCTTTGGACTACGGCCTGCCCAGACTGGTGGCGGCGGCTGGCTGCCAGCGAATCCATCATCCCGGAGCCGCTCTTTCCACAGGAGGCCGAAGAAAGCCTTGAGGTGTTCAAGGGGCTTCGCATCGTCGATGCACCAGGCAGCCCCACTATCGAGAGCGCATGTGCCCCCTGGGTGCTTGCTTTCGCCGGGGCAGTGTTCGGCAGCTACAACAGCGAGACCGGTGAGCGTCTCATTCGGGAATTCATGCTCTGCATCCCGAAGAAGAACAGCAAGTCGACCATTGCTGCTGCGATCATGTTGACTGCGCTGGTCCGCAACTGGCGTAAGTCGGCAGAGTTCATCATCCTCGCGCCGACCAAAGAGATTGCCGACAACGCCTTCGTCCCGGCCAAGGACATGGTCAACAACGACGAAGAGCTAAAGGACCTGCTGCACGTGCAGCCACACC
Source organism: Pseudomonas sp. TWI628 (assembly GCF_039673865.1). Taxonomy (NCBI): domain Bacteria; kingdom Pseudomonadati; phylum Pseudomonadota; class Gammaproteobacteria; order Pseudomonadales; family Pseudomonadaceae; genus Pseudomonas; species Pseudomonas sp. TWI628. The sequence goes on from NZ_JBDJMM010000038.1 coordinate 33,196, forward strand.
TTCGGCTGATCACTCATCGTGAGACGGGCGCCACGCTCAAGGTCGTCGCCGCTGATAGCGACGTGGTGGGCGGCAAGAAGGCCGTTGGCGTGCTGATCGACGAGGCCTGGCTGTTCGGCAAGAACCCGAAAGCCGCTGACATGATTCGGGAGGCCACCGGTGGCCTGCTGTCCCGACCTGAAGGCTTCGTCATCTGGTTGACCACGCAATCGAATGAGCCACCGGCCGGGGTGTTCCGGTCGAAACTGAATTATGCTCGCGGCGTGCGTGATGGCCGCATCAACGACAATCGCTTCCTGCCGATCATCTACGAATTCTCGAAAGAGATGATCGACAGTGGCGCCGCGCGCAAGCCCGAGAACTTCCACCTGGTGAACCCGAACATGGGGTTCTCGGTAGATCGCCCCACGCTTGAGCGTTTGTTCATGCAGGCTGAGATCGACGGCGAAGCGGAGCTGCGTGGTTTCCTGGCCAAGCACCTCAACATCGAGATCGGCCTGGCCCTGATGTCGGACGCCTGGGTAGGCGCAGAGTTCTGGGAGCCACAGGCGGTCACCTGGCTCAACCTGGAGCAGATCCTTGAGCGGTGCGAGGTCATTGATGTGGGCGGTGACGGCGGCGGCCTGGACGACTTGCTCGGGCTTGCCGTCATAGGCCGAGAGACAGGTACGCGACGGTGGTTCCACTGGGCGCATGCCTGGGCCCACCCCTCGGTGCTTGAGCGGCGCAAGTCCGAAGCACCCAGGCTCAAGGATCTCGAAGCGATTGGCGATTTGACCATCGTCAAGCGGATAGGCGACGACGTCGAGGAATTCGCAGCCATCGTCAAGCGCATCAACGAGACGGGGCTGCTGGACAAGGTCGGCCTCGACCCCGCGGGAATCGGTTCTGTTCTCGACGCCCTGGCTGATGCCGGTGTCGAGGAAGACAAGATTGTTGGCATTTCCCAGGGCTGGAAGCTCACCGGCGCGATTAAGACGACCGAGCGCAAGCTTGCCGAGGGCACGCTGCTGCACTGCGGCCAGCCGCTCATGGCCTGGTCCTGCGGCAACGCCAAAGGGGTGCCTTCGGCCAACGCCTTCTTGATTACCAAGCAAGCCTCGGGCACGGCAAAGATCGACCCGCTGATGGCTACATTCAACGCCGTTTCTCTGATCAGCCTCAATCCTGAGGGGCGCGGAGGAATGGACAATTTCATGGCTGGCATTCGGGACCCACTGATCGCATGAACGCACTTCATATCTTCATCGCTTGCGCTCTGGTGGCTTTCTGCCTGGCATGTGCCGGGGTATGGGTTCTGGCCGGCACTGGCTGGGCCCTGCTGGCGGGGTCGGTGAGCTTCTTCTGCATCGCCGGCTTCCTTCGCCGAGGGCTGACCAGTGATTAAAACCCTATCCCAGGCATTGGGTGCTGCAGCCACCAAGCCTTCAGCCAGTGTTGGTGAATGGCTGGGCAGGACCATCAAGCTGTCGGATGGCGGATTCTGGAGCGCATTCTCGGGCGCTCAGTCCAGCAGCGGCAAGTCTGTCAGCGTGGACAAGGCGATGCGCCTTTCTACCGTGTGGGCCTGCGTCCGCATCATTTCCACCTCGGTGGCGGGGTTGCCGTTGAGCATCTACAAGAGAATGCCAGATGGTAGCCGCGAGAGTGCTCGGGACTTTCCGCTCTACGACGTTGTGCACACCAGTCCCAACGAGGACATGGCCGCTTTCCACTTTTGGCAAGCAGTCGTTGCCTCGATGCTGCTGTGGGGGAATGCTTACTGCGAGATCCACCGTTCCGCAGGACGCGTCATCGCGCTGGACTTCCTGATGCCGTCCCGGGTTGACCTGGAGTTCGATGATGACGGTCGGCTTAGGTACTTCTTCAGGCCGCGAAAGGGCGCGCGTCGAGAGATCGTACGGCAGAACATGCTGCACATCCCGGCCTTCACCCTGGATGGTCGGGTCGGCCTTTCCGCCATTCGGTATGGCGCGGATGTATTCGGTTCGGCGATGTCAGCTGACGATGCCGCCAATAGCACCTTCCGCAACGGCATGATGCCTACCGTCGCGTTTTCGGTGGACAAGACGCTTAACCCTGCGCAGCGCGTTGAATTCCGCGAGTACGTCAAGACGATCTCTGGGGCCTTGAACGCTGGCAAGAGCCCAGTGCTTGAGCAAGGCGTGAAGCCGGAAATGATCGGCATCAATCCTGCTGACGCTCAGCTGCTGGAGTCGAGAGGGCACAGCATCGAAGAGATCTGCCGCTGGTTCGGTGTGCCGCCCTGGATGGTGATGAAGACGGACAAGGGAAGTAACTGGGGCACAGGCCTGGAGCAGCAGCAGATCGCGTTTCTCACCTACTGCATCATGTCCTTCACGGCGCCGATCGAGCAGTGCGTGAACAAGTGGTGCATGACGGCGGTGGACCGCATCAATTTCTATTCGGAGTTCTCCCTCGAGGCGTTCTTGAGGGCTGACAGCTCCGGACGCGCCGCGTACCTCAGCACTATGGCCCAAAACGGCTTTATCACTCGGAACGAAGGTCGTCGCAAAGACAACATGCCGCACATGCCTGGCGGTGATGTCCTGACGGTTCAGTCAAACCTGGTGCCGCTGGACCAGTTGGGCAAGCAAGATGATGGTCAGGCCGCAAGGGCCGCATTGATGAACTGGCTGAAACAGCCGGAAAAGTAAATCTCGGGAGCAATCCATGAAGTACAAAATCCAGTCTCGCGGCCTTCGCAGCGAGATGAGCCCGCGCGCGCTCGATAAATGGAACCCCGCGATCCAGGCGGCCGTTGAGAACACCTCGGACACCATCACCGTGTACGGCGTGATCGGCGAGGACTGGTATGGCGAGGGTGTCACGCTGAAACGAATTGACGCTGCGTTGCGGGCAATCGGCGAACGTGATGTGACCGTCTACATCAACTCGCCAGGTGGCGACATGTTCGAAGGCATTGCCATTTACAACCGCCTGCAAGAACACAGCCATCAGGTTACCACCAAGGTCCTCGGCATGGCGGCCAGCGCTGCTTCGATTGTCTTCCTGGCAGGCAAGAAGCGAGAGGTGGCCAGCAGCGCCTTCCTCATGATCCACAACTGCTGGACCTGGCTCGCCGGCAATCGCAATTACCTGCGCGACATCGCCGACGACATGGAGGAGTTCGATGCTGCGATGGCCGACCTCTACGCCGAGACCAGCGGGCAGTCGCCCGAAGATATGGCCGAACTCATGGACGATGAAACCTACCTCCGCGGCAAGCGCGCCGTGGAGCTCGGCCTCGCCACCGGACTGTTGTCGGCTACCGAGGTCACCGAGCGCGAAACGGAAGAAGCCACTCAGGCCAATGCGCTCAAGGCCATGGATGTAGCCCTGGCTAAAGCAGGAATGACTCGCTCCGAGCGCCGCGAACTGTTCGCCAATTTTAAGTCCGGCATGCCTCGCGCTGCCGGCGGGGGCACGCATAACGCTGCCCCGACCGATAAGCCCCGCGCTGTCGCGCCAGACCTCTCCGCCTCTCTCAGCGCGGCAACCAATCTCCTCAATTCTCTGAAAGGAAAGTGACCATGGACTTTGAAGCCCAAGTCAAGGAACTCAACGCCAGCCTCAAGGGCATTGGCGACCAGATCAAAAGCCAGGCCGAGGCGGTCGAGAAACAGATCAAGGCCTCCGGCGAAATGAACGCCGACACTCGCGCCAAGGTCGACGAGCTGCTGACCAAGCAGGGCGAACTCAACGCCCGCCTGGGCGAGACCGAGCAGAAGCTTGTGAATGCCAACCGTGACCGCTCTCATCAGGATGAGCCGCAGAAGTCGGTCGGCGCATTGGTGGTCGGCAGCGAAGAAATGCAGGACATGAGCTCTTCCTTCCGCGGCTCGCGTCGTGTTTCCGTGCCGCGCGCCGCCATCACCACTGCTACCGGCGGTGACCTGGTTTCTGCCCAGCGCTTGGCCGGCGTCGTCGCACCGCCACAGCGCCGACTGACGATTCGCGATCTGGTGGCGCCGGGTGAGACGGAGTCGAACTCCATCGAGTACATCCGTGAGACTGGCTACACCAACAACGCGCGTACGGTCGCGGAGGGTACCGCCAAGCCGTATTCCGACATCACCTTCGCCCTGGCAACCGCGAACGTCCGCACCATTGCTCACCTGTTCAAGGCGAGCCGCCAGATGCTCGATGATGCCAAGGCGCTGCAGAGCTACATCGACGCTCGCGCTCGTTACGGCCTGAACATGGCGGAAGAAGCCCAGCTGCTCTACGGCAGCGGTACTGGCGCCAACCTGCAGGGCCTTATGACTGTTGCTCAGCTTTATGCCCAGCCCACTGGCGTGACGGTGGTCGGCGAGCAGCGGATTGACCGCCTGCGCATGGCTCTGCTGCAAGCCGAACTGGCCGAGTTTCCATCCGACGGCATCGTGCTCAACCCGATCGACTGGGCAGCCATCGAGCTGACCAAAGACGGGGAAGGCCGTTACATCATCGGTCAGCCTCAGGAAGGCACCAACGCCAAACTCTGGAATCGTCCGGTGGTCTCCACCCAAGCCATGACCCAGGACGATTTCCTTGTCGGTGCGTTCAAGCTCGGCGCTCAGATCTTCGATCGTATGGAAATCGAAGTGCTGATCTCCACCGAGAACGACAAGGACTTCGAGAACAACATGGCAACGATCCGTGCGGAAGAGCGCTTGGCCTTTGCCATCTACCGCGACGAAGCCTTCGTCACCGGCCAGTTGATCGGCACCCCGTAACTTCTTCTGACCGGGGCGTCAGCAATGGCGCCCTTCTGGAGTATCCCTATGGCACGTAAACAGGAAAAACCAGAGTCCACGGTTGAACCGAAGGGCCCTGTTTCGAGCACCGAAATCAGCGGCAGCCAGCTCGAGGATCGGGCTTTGACCCTTCCTCCTAGCGGTACAGCCTCGCCGAATCTTGACGAACCGGTCGCCTCCGCAACCGTTCCAGGCTCGACGGAGAGCGCAGAGCTAGCACTACCGGAAGCGCCTGTGGGCACGGGTACCGGATCGGGCTTCTCTGCAGGCGACCTGGGCACCAATACCGAAGCCCTCGCTAAGGGAGCGGTTTGGTCGGAAGGCGCAGGTCAGAATGCACCAGAGCTGCCCGGCAACACCGACGAAACAGTGCAGTCGGTCGGAGAGGACCCGGGTGCGGCTAACCCCAACCCGGCAACTCTTCAAATCTATCCGATGCGGTCCTACATGGATGAAGGCGAGCTGCGCCGTCGCGGTGGTCCGGCCTATTCGGTGCCTCGTCGTCACGCTGAAGAGCTGGTTGAGCGAAAGCTGGCATCTCTTGAGCCACTGAGGGAGTGAGCGTATGCCGGTCATCAGCTTGGACATTGCCCGTCATCACCTTCGGGACCCCGACGATAATGACGAATACCTGGAGCTCCTGATCGAGGCGGCAGAAGGGCAGGCGATGGACTATCTGAACCGTCGCTTCTACGCAGATCAGCAGGCGTTGGACGAAGCAGTCGCTGCCGACGATGCCGGCGAGTCCCCCATGGTCTGCAATAAGCAGATCAAGGCTGCCTGCTTGCTGATCCTCGGGCACCTATACGCTAACCGGGAAGACGTCGTGATCGGGACCATTGCCACTGAGTTGCCGAAAGGCTCGGTAGCGCTCCTGACACCACATCGAATTGGGTGGGGCATATGAGATCCGGCCCGCTGCGTCATCGACTCCAAGTGACCATCCGGCACGAGGAGCGCACTAAATCCGGGGGCGCCACCGTGACGTGGCTTCCAGCTGAACGCCCTGAAATGTGGGGCGAGATCCGGACCCCCAGCGGCCGGGTAGCACCGGTCGCTGAGAAGCTGGAGGCCGTCGTAACTACCGAAATTATCTCTAGGCCGCGCACCGATATCGTGGCGGGTCGCTGTCGGCTCACTCGACGAGGGGTCACATACGAGGTCCAGGCTGTGCTCCCTGACAACGAAAACACGCTGATGAGGCTTCTCTGCTCATCGGTGGCAAACCCATGAGGTGAACCATGAAAATTCAAGCATTGGGGCCGCTTACCGGCGCCTCTGGTGAGCGCGAGAAGGGCGAGGTCTTCGTCGTCGACAAGGCATATGGCGAAGGGTTGATCGCCCGGGGCTATGCCGTGGAAATCAAAGAAGAGGCCTCCACCGCTGATAAGCCAGTGAAGGGCGCCCAGGCCAAGGAGTGAGCCATGGCACGCCGGTCCAGCATTCGTGGCGATATCCGGCTACGCCGGACGCTGCGGAACATTCACAAGACGATGGACAACGAGCTTCAGCCCGCGATGCTGGAGGCGGCGAACCGGATTCTGGAGACGCAGCGGCAGTTGATGCCCAAGGACACCGGGGCGGCGGCCGCAGCCTTGACGGTGTACGTTTCGCCGAGCGGCTTGGACGCGCAGATCGGCATCCGTGGCAAGCGCGCCAACCGGAAGTTCTACTACCTGCGCTTCATCGAGTACGGGACCAAGGGCTACCTCGGCGGGAAGCGCGCCGGCAACCGAAATCGCAAGGCCACCAACAAAAGCGACGGCACGCACTTCTTCGGCAAGTACCCGGACATCCCGGCCAGGCCAGCCCACCCGTGGCTCCGCCCGTCGATGCAGGTCAACAGGGAGTACGTGATGGCGGACATCGAAGCGGCCGTGCGCCGCACGTTGCGCAAGGCAAGTCTGGGGGTGGGTAATGGCTGACCCATCACTGGCTCTGCAGGAGGCTATCTTCGCCAGGCTTCAAGCTGAGGTCAGCTGCCCGATCTACGATGGCGCACCGCTGAACGCTGACATGCCGTACGTCTCCATCGACCGTGAGGTCTCGGTCAACAACAGCCCGATCTCGGGTCGCAAGCGCGAAACGCGCCTGCTGTACCTGTCGGTCTGGTCCGATGCCGTGGGGCAGGCCGAGGTCAAGCGCATCAACGGCGAAGTCATCGCCGCCCTGGATGAGCGCCGGCTGCCGCTAGAGGTGGGGCGCGCGGTTTCCGTCCGGGTCGAGCAGTCCGACGCCCAGCGCGACGCCGATGGCATCACTTACCAGGGCTCGATCACCGTTCGTGTGATAACCACCCACTGAATCATCCACCTGCCGCGCTGCGGCTTTTATCCAATGAGCCTTTGGAGGAACCCCCATGGCCGACGACAACCTCAACACAGCCGCCGGCTGCCGATTCTTCATTGGCGGCAAGACCGGCGCCGACACCGAAACCGAATACAAGGCCGACACCTACGTTGAAGTGGGCGAGATCGAAGACCTGGGCGAGTTCGGCGACACCTTCAGCAGCGTGACCTTCGTGTCGCTCAAGGACGGGCGCGTGCGCAAGTACAAGGGCACTGCTGACGCCGGCGACCTGACCCTCACTGTGGGCTTGGATAATGGTGATGCCGGCCAGACTGCCGTCAAGACCGCGCACAAGGACCGCAGCAAAGGTGACTACAACATCAAGATCACCCTCAACGACGGCGATCCAGATGCTAGCCCGGTGGTAAATCCATCCACGTTCTACTTCCGTGGCAAGGTGATGAACAACACCGTCGCACCAGGTGCTGCTGACAACGTCGTGCGGCGCAACGTCACCATCGGCATCAACTCGGACATCCTCGAGCTGCTGCCGGCTCCCGTCACCCCGTAACCCAGCCGGGGCTCCTGCCCCGGCCTCACAGGATTGAACGATGAACAACACTCTGCACGGCACCGTGACCGTCAAACTTGGCGACGAGCAATTCACCCTGAAGCCTACCCTGAAGGCTGTTCGTACCATCGAGAGCCGGTTTGGCGGTCTGCGCGGCGCATCAGGAGCCCTGCATGCAGTCGGTGTAGATTCGGTGGCCTTCATCATCGCCGCTGGCGCTGGCTTAGAGGGGAAGGCTGCCGAAGCTCTGCCCGAGAAGGTATGGCAGGAAGGCGTGGCCGGGTTGACCCCGGTAGTCACCAAGTACCTGGGCGATTTATACAATCCGCGAGGCGGTGACCAGGGAAACGACCAAGCCGGGACGGCGTAAGCGCTGTCGAGGATGGCAGCTACGTTGACCGGCTGTATGCGATCGCCACGGGCTGGCTTGGATGGGCGCCTGATGTGGCCTGGTCTACGCCGCTCCCTGAGCTGTTCATGGCCATGGATGCCAGGATCGAGTGGGCGCAGATGACCAACCCGTTCGGTAGCGGGAAGAAGCAGGGAGCGAAGGAGAAGCCGAGCGCGTCTGGTGTGGCTGACAAGCTGAGGATGGCGCTAACTGGGAGAAAGGGCTGACCTGCGTGTAGAATTTCGTGTTCCACAACATGGAAGTTGAACATGACCTTTCTGATGATCCTATTCACAGTTGCTGTTGTTTTTGTGGTCTACGTGACCTGCTCTGTGATGGCAGCAACCTCGAAGAGTGCTGAGGGTAAAATTCGATCTACGCTCGCTGTTGCGGCAGTGGTGCTTGTTGGAAGCTGGGGTTGGTTCTACTCATGGAAGAACAGCCCTCAGCGCGATATCGAGGCCCAAGCAAGGGACTGCGGCGATACGACGATGGCCTTTGTGATGTCTCAGAACTTCGTCAAACAACGGCTGAAGTCTCCAAAGTCTGCAGAGTTTCCATATGTCAGTGATCGCGGGGTTAATGTGTTCGCTGATGGGGTTTGCGGTTTCCAGGTCTCAGCTTATGTAGATTCGCAGAACGGATTCGGTGCAATGATTCGCAGCGTTTATCAGGCAAAGATTTCCTACGATAGGAAGACGAAGCTTTGGAGCGTTGGTGAATTAACCATCCAGTAAGAAATATTCTTCAAACAACCCGCTTCGGCGGGTTTTCTTTTTGTGGGGTTTTTTGTGGCCGACCAACAAGTTCAGGGCATGCTGGTTCAAATAGAGGCGACCACTGCTCAGTTGCGCCGTGAACTGGCGACGGCTGACCAGTTGGTATCCAAATCAAGCCAGGCAATTGATCGAAACCTGGCAACTGTTGATTCAGCATTCGACCGAGTTGGCGGTGCGGCAGAGGGGGCTGGGGCCCTCATGCGCGGCGCCTTTGCTGCGGTGGCAGGCGCTGGATTAATTGGCGGAATCATCAAGCAGGTCGATGCTTACGGGCAAATGTCGGACCGCATGAGAGCCGCTGCTGGCAGTGCTAGCGAGTACGAGATGGTGCAGAAGCACCTCTTGGAAACAGCGAACGATACCTATCGCCCTTTAGCGGAAGCACAAGAGCTCTACATTCGCACGGCTGATGTGATGCGAACCCTGGGCTTCAGTACCCAGCAGACGCTCGATATCACTGATAGCTTCAGTTTCCTTTTAGTTACCAACGCAGCATCGGCAGACAAAGCGGGATCTGCGCTGGATGCTTACTCGAAGGCGCTTCAAACTGGAAAGGTCGAGGCAGATGGCTGGATTTCCATTCAGACCGCGATGCCCACAATAGTAGATGCCATTGCCAGCGGTACCGGTAAGAGCGCGGATGAAATCCGCAAGCTTGGCAATGAGGGAAAACTAGCTCTGGAGGATATCAACACAGGTCTTTTACGGACTGTTGAGGTCAACCGCAAGGCTGCAGCGGAGATGACAACGAGCGTCCAGGACGCACTGACGAAAATCAGCAACGCTGTTGGTACTTTCTTGGGGGGGCTGGAGGACAAAACCGGCGCGGTCGGCACCTTGTCGAAGGTTCTGCTGGTTCTCGCTGACAACGTCGATCTCGTGGCCGTGGCGATGGGCGGAGCCGGCGTCGCGGCGCTGACAAACTATGTCGCCAAGGCCGGTATAGCGGTATCTACCGCTCTGAAACAACGGGTTGCTGAAGTTCAAAATGCCAAAGCCGCCCTCAGCGCTGCCGAGGCTCAACGTATTTATGCCCAGGCTCAGTTGCAACAAGCTCAGGCGTCGGTGGCCGCTACCACGGGGCTTCAGCGCCTATCGATGGTGCAGTCGCAGCTACTTCCAAAGCAGTCTTCGCTGACAGCCTCTACTGAAGCGCTTGCCATTGCTCAAGCCAACTTAACCCGTGCTACAACTGGCGGCCTGCTTTCAGCGCTGGGAGGTCCAGTTGGGCTCGCGATACTGGCCGGCACAGCTGCGGCCAGTTTCCTTCTGCTGCGAGATAACGCAGACCAGGCAAGCGTGAGCCTAGACGATCTGCACAAGCCCGTTGCTCAGCTTCGAGATGAGTTCGAGAAACTCAACAAAGACCAGCGCGAAGCGTCGCTGGTGAAGTGGCAGCAGGAGCAGGTCAACGCCGCAGATAAGGTCAAGGATGCGTATGGCGAATTGGCCCAGTCCATCCGGTCTGCCGTAGTCACGGCTCCTGCTCGTGACTCTGGAGGGCAGTACAACCGCCAACTGGCGGAGTATCAGGGCCTGATTGATCGTCTCAACGAGGCGCGTGCATCTGGCCAGGGGTTATCTCCAGTCCTGCAAGAAGTCGGCAATCGTCTGCAACTTCCAGCCGGAACAGTGCAGAAGTGGATTGCTCAAGCCGGCGCGGTCAGCGATGCCGATCAGCGCTCAGGGTTGATCGCCGAAACGCTGCGCGTCCTGACGGGCGTAACTGACCAGAACACCGCGTCGACGCAGGCGAACAACGCCGCGAAGGCCGGAATGAGCACCGCCGGGCAGACCTACCTTGATACCCTGCAAAAGCAGCTGGCCGGACTGCAGGACAACGGCGACGCCACAAAGATCGCTAATCGCTACATTGGGGAGCATACCGACCTCACCGAAACTGATCGCCAGGCAATCCTGTCGGCAGCGAGTGCGATCGAGGCGCAGAAAAAGGCTAACCAGGGTGCGAAGCAGGAAACCAAGGACGCCACTACCGCCCAGACCAAGCTGGCGCAGCAACTGAAGGAAGCGGCGACGGCATACCAGCAGCTCAAAAAGGCGTACGACCCAGTCGGTGCTGCTTCCGATGAATTCCAGAAGCAGACCAAGAACCTCGATTTGCTGCTGGCCGAGAAGAAGATCACCACCGAAGAATATGGCAAGGCCATTGGCGCGCTCGCCGAGCAGTTCAACACTGCTGTGCAGGCTTCGAGCGGCCTGAGTCGAGCAATGAAGTACCAGGCAGACCTTGAGCGTCAGCTGGCGATTGCCAGTGAACAGGGTGATGCAGCTGCCGCAGCGGTGGGCATGGGCGACAAAGCCGCTAGCCGCGCGCAGGCCAGGCTGGCGCTGGAGCAGGACAACAACAGCAAGATCCTGGCCCTGCGCGAGGAGTTGGCCACCGCGTCGACCGCGAAGCAACGGCAGGAGCTGGAACAACAGATCGCGCTGAGGCAGGAGTATGGCGCCAAGCTGGTCCAGGTGCAGGAAGACAGCTTCGCCAAGATCGATGCAGCACAGGCTGAGTGGAGCAATGGTGCATCGGCGGCCCTTCAAAACTACCTGGACAGCGCGGCGGATGTAGCCGGGCAGACTCAGGACCTGTTCACCAACGCCTTCGGCAACCTGGAGGACGGTGTCGTCGAGTTCGTCAAAACCGGCAAGGCGAATTTCAGCGACTTCGCTGACTCGATCATCGAGGACCTGATACGGATTCAGGTCCGCCAGGCCGCAGCTGGTTTCCTCAGCTCGGCGTTCGGCTTCCTGAGCGGCGGCAGTTCAGCGCTCGGCCAGGGCACCATGAGCGGGTTCAGCGAAGGATCGTTCGTGAAGAATGCCAAGGGCGGCGTCTATGAGTCGCCAAGCCTTTCGGCCTATTCCGGCCAGGTGTACGACAGTCCGCAGATGTTCGCCTTCGCCAAGGGCGCTGGCATTTTCGCTGAGGCCGGGCCAGAGGCAATCCTGCCGCTGCACCGTGGGCCGGACGGCTCTCTCGGTGTCATGGCCGCCGGTGGAGGTGATGGCGGCGGTGGGGATTCCTCGATCAGCTTCGGCGGCATAACTCAGCACATCCACTTCAGTAACGGGACGGGCTCTCTGTCCAAAGAGGATATCCGGAAGGTAATACTGGATGGCGCCCAGGGTGGTTACGAGCTGATGCTGCGCGACTTTAAAACGAACGGCGCGGCGAGGCAGTTGCTCGAGCGCAGATGATTGATCCAGCCCGCTTCGGCGGGCTTTTTCTTGGAACTATCCAATGGCGGAGGAATGGCCGGAATCCCTGGAGCCCACTGAGGTCACCTGGGGAATCGTCTACAACAACCGGGCGTTCACCTCGTCGCTGTCGAATTCCCAGCAGATCGTGGCGCAGCCAGGTTCGTACTGGATGTGCACGCTGAACTTCGGTGTGCTCTACGAGGAGGACGAGCGTGAGCTGACATCGCTGCTGGGACGCCTGCACGGCATGTTCGGCACGGTGAAGGTTCCATCGATCACCCGGACCCGGGCCGATAACATCGGCGCACCGACAGTGGCCTCAGCCAATGCCCAGTCGACGTTCCTGCAGCTGCAGGGCATGACGGCGAGCCGCCAGGTGTTCAGTCGTGGTGACCACATCACCATCAGCGGTGAAATGTTCGAAGTGGTGGAACATGCCTCGACCGACGGCGCAGGCAAGGCAGTGGTCTACGTGAACAAGCGTGTTCGCAAGGCCATTCCCGCCGGCACCCCGGTTGAGTACAAGAACCCCTACTGCGAGATGCGACGGATGGATGACACCAACCAGTGGAACATCCAGCCGGTGGTGTCGAACGGTAGCTTCCAGTTTCGAGAGGCATTCTGATGGCCACAGGTGTTTTCCCCTTCAGCCAGACGGTTGTCGACATCATCGCGAAAGGCAACTTCATGGCGGTTTATGCCTGCCAGCTGGACTTCCCGGACGGCATGGTCTTCGCGCACACCGGTACCGGCGACCTGGTCATTGATGGCATCACTTACCAGGGCGTAGGCAGCTTCGGCGAGGTCGGCCAGTCGCAAGAGAGCAGCAACTCAGGTTCGCCGATGTCGGTCGACCTGACCCTCAACGGCCTGGACACGCAGATCATCACCGAGACCTCGCTCAAGGGTTGCCGTGGGCGGGCCGGCAAGCTGATGTTCGTGGTGTTTGACGAGGACGGCAGCTACGCCGCCGACATTCTGTTCAGTGGGCGCATGGATGCAGCCAAGTTCTCGTACGCCGGCAATGGCGAGGAGGGCAACAGCATCACGGTCCCGCTCATTGATCGCATGGCCGAGTGGAACCGCACCGGCACCGAGCGGTGGACTGATGAGAACCACCGGGCGCGCCGGCAGGACGACCGTTTCTTCTTCGCGATCGCGCAGATCGCCGACTGGCCGATTTACTGGGGCGCCTCCAAGGATGCCCCGAAGTTCACCTACGAGAAGTGACCATGCGAAAGCGCGATTGGACGACACAGCTTGCCCACACGATCAAGGCCGCCATAGAGCGGCCTTTTTCATGGGGTGAATTTGACTGCTGCCTGTTTGCCGCCGACTGCGCCGTGGCGGTGTGCGGGGTTGATCCTGCCGAAGCATACCGGGGTAAGTACTCATCCGAGGCCGGCGCGAAGCGGTTGTTGAAGCAGCTGCACGGATCCTTGGAGGCGGCATGGGATGCCAGCTTTGCCCGGGTACAGCCTGGCTTGATCCAGCGCGGCGACATTGCACTGTATGACGGCCCCAATGGCCGGGGCGTGGCGGTGTTCTGGGCGGATGAGTTCTGGTCGGTATCCCCCGATGGGGTGGGGCGCATCGAGTGTGAGCCGTTGACGGTGTGGAGAGTTGAATGAGTTCTGCAGTCAAGAAGGTGGCCCAGGTTGCCGTCGGCGCCGCGATCGGCTTCGCCCAAGGCGGGCCGTGGGGTGCCTTAGCAGGTGCTGCGCTGGCGTTCTATGTGTCGTCCCAGCAGGACCAACTGGATACCGGTTCGCTCCGGGCCAGTGAGCCGTCGAGTCAAACCCTGCGTTCCTCGAAGGCATCCGCCCGCTATGTGCTCGGTCGCGTCAGCACCGGCGGCGTGCTGGCCTGGGGGCAGGAGCAACCCGGCGACCAGACCGCTGGCGAATGGCTGCACATGGTCTATGTGCTGTCTGATGGCGCGATCGATGGGCTGGAGGAGATCTACCTTGGCGAAGAGGTCGTCCAGGCCTACGGTGAATACGCATCGTACGAGCTTGTCGTCGATCCGACTCAGGTGAACGCCTTCCTGAGGGCCAGCTGCCCAGACTGGCGCGACAGCCAGATCGGGCGCGGCCTGTCTTATGTGCGCCTGTCGTTCAAGTACAGTGCGGAAAGGTACCCGTCGGGCATCCCGGATGTCCGCTTCGTGATCCGTGGGCGCCGGGATATCTACGACCCGCGCACCGGCATGACAGGCTACAGCGCAAACACTGCACTGCACATCCTCTGGTTCCTGCGGAATCGCTGCGGCGTGCCAGATGACGAGATCGTCTTCTCCAGCTTCGCCAATAGTGCCAGCGTGTGCGATGAGTCGGTCGCCAACCCCGACGGTACTACTTCACCGCGGTATCACTCGGGCTGCGTGATCGCTGCCGACGAGTCCCGAACTCAGGTCATGCAGAAGCTGCAGGCGGCCTGTGGTGGCAAGCTGATCCGTGTTGGTGGCCGCTGGATGTTGCAGGTGGGCGCCTACTACGGCCCGTACGATTTCGAGATCACCGAAGACATGGTGACCGGCACCGTTACCGGCAGCACTGAGCCGTCCAACGACTCGGCGATCAACACCGTGCGCGGCACCTTCGTCGACCCATCTCAGGCTTGGGCCGAGACCGATTACCCTGAGGTCTCCGTGGCCGAGTGGGTTGTTGCCGACGGCGGCGAAGCCGCAGAGACACTGGCTTTTTCGTACGTGAGCGAGCCGTACCAGGCGCAGCGCCTGGCCAACATTGAGCTGCGCCGCCGGCGCGCGGGCGGCACGCTCAGCCTCCCAATGAACTTCATGGGCTACAACTGCCGGCCAGGGCGATCGGTCAAGGTCAACCTGCCTTCGCTGAACATCGTGGGCGAGTTCATCGTTACCGACTGGTCGATGTCTGCTGAGTCCGGATGCAATGTATCTGTCGCTCAGAACGAGCCAGCGATCTTTGACGACGCGGTAGGGCAGCCGTACAAGCCGATCGGCTTCATCAGCCTCCCGACCGGCGGGCTGGGAAGTCCGACCAGTCTGACCTGGTCGACCAATGATGCTGCCGAGGTTGTGCAGGGCGTGCTTTCTTGGGCGCCGCCGGCGGGCACCGTCACCGGCTACGCGGTCACCGTGCGCCAGGGTGCCACTGCAGTTCGGGCACAGCAGGTTCCTGCCACCGCCTTCCAGCTGCCGCTATCGGGTCTGCCATCCGGCAATTACACCATGAGCGTCGCTGCGCTGGGGCCGCTGACCCGCTCCGGCGAGGCCAGCATCACGGTGAACATCGATGGCCCGCCGATTCCAGAGGCGTGCACGGTGCAATCCACCATCGACACCATCACGCTATTCCCGAGCAACGTGCAGCACGGGCTGAACGGCGGCACCTACGAGTACTTCTACAGCGAAGACCCGCAGACCCCCGCTGCGCAGGCGGCTTACCTGGGGCAGGGCCTCAGCTTGACGCATACCGGCCTGGCGTTCTTCACCAACTACTTCTACTTCATCCGATCCCGCAACGCTTACGGGGTCAGCGGCTTCCTCAAAATCGCCGCGTCCACGTCGAACGATGTGACCGCGATGCTGGAGGCTTTGGCTGGCCAGATCGAAGAAACCCAGCTCGCACAGCACCTGCAGGAGGAAATCGAGAATATCTCCAGCGATGTGCCCGGGTCGGTCAACGATCGAATCAAGCAGGCCAAGCAGGAGCTGGAGGAACTGATCGGCGATATCACCGATCCGCTCGAGTATGTCGCAACCCAGGCTTACGCCAAGAACGATACCGTTCGCTCAGGCCAGCGCCTGTACCTTGCAATTTCTGCGGTACCGGCGGACGCCAACGGTGGGAACTCGCCGCCAAACCCAACCTACTGGAAGGACATCGGCAGCATCGCTGAAACAGCAAACGGCCTGGCCAGCGCAGTGAGCAAGAACACCAGCGACATCGGCGTCATTGACGGCAAACTCACCTCACAAGCTTCGATGTTGCAGGCTGTACAGGCCGCTTACCGCGGGGATGACGGGGAGGGGGATCTTTCCGACGCCATCGATGGGTGGAATTCCAAGGCGACCTTCGCGCAGGAAGTGCGGACCAGGGCAAGTGAAAATCTTGCGATGGTCGAGCGCATCACCAAGCTAGATGCTGACGTAGGCGAAAACAGCGCGACGCTCGGCGAGTTGGAGCGAGTTGTGGCCACCAATGAGGAGGCGTCTGCGACCCGCTTCACCACGCTTGAAGGCCGGGTTGGAGAGAATGAGGCAGGTCTGTCGCAGGAGGAAGTGGCCAGGGCCAACGGAGACGAGGCGCTAGCGGAGCGCATCGGGCTTATGGAGGCAACCTATGTCACTCCACAGGCTGATCGGGATGACAACGGAGAAGGCGATCTTGCGGGTGCGATGAAGTCGTGGGAGAGCACGGCAAAAATTGCCGATGAGTCCCGTGTTCGCGCTACTGCTGACGAAGTCCAGGCTCGTCGATCGGAGACCCTGGAGGTATCGATTGCTCAGACCAATGCCAGCGTGCAAACGGTCAGTCAGGCCCAGGCAACGCTTGACGGCAAGGCCAGCGCCATGTGGGCGGTCAAGGCGCAGCTCACTGCCCAAGGGCAGTACATTGCCGCCGGCATCGGCCTTGGCATCGAAAATGGACCGGCGGGCCTGCAGAGTCAGTTTCTGGTGTCCGCTGACCGCTTTGCTGTCGTGAATGGATTGGACGGCACGCTTTCGTCGCCTTTCGTGGTGCAGAACGGCCAGGTCTTTATCAACCAGGCCTTCATCAACACGGCTTTCATACAGCAGATCATCCTTGGAATGACGCTGCGATCGCAGGCAGTGGATTCGCAGGGCCGCCCTCTGATCGAACTGAACATGGTCAACGGCACCTTCACGCTGCGTGGCCAGGATGCAAGCGGAAGCCTCCTGATCAACAACGGCGGGGTCTACGTCTACGACGCCAATAGCATCGAACGAACTGCGGTGGGGAGGATGACCCAATGACGGACGTGTACGGCCTTCGGACGCGAGATGCGTCCGGGGCCATCACCCTGGACACCACCATCACGCCGATCCGCTCGCTGAAGATGATGCAGGTTGTCGGCAATAACGCCTTCGACCAGTACATCGCGATACCGGAGATCCAGGCAGCATCCTTCGTCGTGGTTGATGCGCTGTTTGACGGAGGTGACAACACCTGGAGCCCTCCTGCCTGGGCAACGGCAGGGCAGCTGCAGCTGCGACAGCCCGGCACCAGGACCTGGCAGGTAATGATCCTCTCGCAAGGTGGTGAGTCATTTTCTGCAGCCGGTAGCTACGGCATAAGGGCGGCAAACAACAACATTCGCACCCAAATTGACGCCATCAACAGGGTGCTTAGCGTCAGGTATAACGGGCGCATGAACATAGGGTTTCAAGGGGCGGGCAGCGGGAATCAGATCCAGTACGGCACTGTGACTTTTCCTCAGCCTGTCACCACCTACGAGCGTCCTTTGATCTTCCTGAATGCCGATAACTACATGATGGTGGGGAGCTTCTTCGTCACTGGGTATCCCGGCAACTGGACGGGATTCCGCATCAAGGCCTACAACAACCAGGCGGCTCACGGCAGCGTGGCGTTGAGCCCGATGATGATCAACTGGTTCTGTGCAAGCTACATGACGCCGAACACGCTTGTGGATACCTACGGAGCGTCAGTTCGGGATGCGGCTGGGAACAGAACTTTCGTTACATCTGCGAACCTAGCCCTGCTCAACAGCCAGCCCGCGAACAACTCATTCTCGACTGCAGGAACACCTATCACTGGAGCAGGCTATTACGCCTCGCCGGCACAAATGGGTTGGACTGGCAGCTACTCGGATTTCATTCTCGCCAACGCGCTGTTCTCTGCCACTAACGTGGTCCAAACCACTCAACCCATCCGGGCAAATTACGGCGGTTTTCTCCCAGGCCGGCGCGACGTGATCCAGATGTATTGCGAGAACTTCGACGGCAGTAACCCGCTCAGCGTAAACGGCAGAACGCTTTTCGCTTCACGCCCAATGAAACCTCTTTGAAAGGAAACACGGTATGCCATGGTACAGAACAGGCACGGTCGCGATCACGGCTGGCCAAAATACGGTGACCGGTACCGGCACCAACTTTTCCGCGAATGCGCGAGTCGGGGATGCATTCCAGGGGCCTGATGGGCGCTGGTACGAAGTAAACAATATCGCCAGCAGCACAGTGCTGAGCATCCTTCCGGCGTATCAAGGTGCAACCGTCACAGCGGGTACCTATGGATTGGCGCCCATGCAGGGCTACGTGAAGGAGTCGGCTGATCGGCTTCGCCAGATCGTTGACCAATGGGGTAGCACGCTGGCCGGCCTCGGGGCTGTGTCTACCGAAAACGTGGTGCCTGTTGCGAAGGGAGGCACCGGCGGAACCACGCAAGAGCTGGCCAGGTCGGGACTGGGCCTTGGCAATGTGGCCACGGCAGCCTTCGGAATGGGGCAAGGGCAAGTCCCTCGCGCGGAATCGCTTGGCTATGCGCTGGTCTCGTCCTCGACGAAGAGTTGGCTCACCGACCTCGATCAGGGCTTCGATCCCGTGTTGTATGCGCCTGGAGCGCCTTCGGTGCCGACGGGTGGTACCGGCTATTGGTACAAACAAACTTTGCGATTTGGAACCGGTGGAAATCGGCTGATGATTGCTTGGCCATACGGCATTGGCAGCGTGACCGGGACTATCAAGATGCGCTCCGTTTATAACGGAAGCCTGACCCCCGAGATCGAGCTCTATCACACCGGAAACACTACTCGCGCCGCTGACGGCACTCTGAAGGCGATCTGACCATGGCAAGAGCAGCAATCAACATTCTCGGCGACGGGGCGATCATCGACATCAAGTCCCTCGGCAAGTCCAATATCACCGTAGAGCACCCGGGGCCTGGCCAATACCTGGTGGGCGGCACGTTGGGCATGTGCCCGCCGCCGGAAGGCTGGGGCTACGTGATCAATCAGATGGACGCCGGTGCATCAGTGGCCACCAGCTTTGCCGACGGCGTGCTGCTGGTAAGCGTGGCCAAGGAGGGGGAGCCGGCGGACCTACTGCACAGCATCACCCTGCATGTGTCGGTGGAGGAGCTGCCAGTGCCGTTGCCGCCCGAGCCGGTACCGGCCGACTCGCTGCAGCAGGCTCTGGAAGAAGCGTCCAGGCTGCGCGCGATCGCCGACGCCGCCATCGCCCCGCTGCAGGATGCGGTCGATCTGGAGGAGGCGACCGATCCAGAGATCGCGTTGCTGAAGGAGTGGAAGCGCTTCCGCGTAGCCCTCAGCCGCCTGCCCGAGCAAGCGGGTTACCCCAACGAAATCGACTGGCCTACGCTGCCGGCGTAACCCACTGGCACCAAGCTCACTATTACAGGTTGATGACCGGAAATCGCTTTTCGGGTTAGTGGCATATTGCTACATTGTGCGCCGCAATTTTCCCAAGGATAGAAGCCCGCATGAAACACCTGATTTTTATGTCAGTCATTGCTGCCAGCGCTGCTTTGAGTGGCTGCGTTGTTCAGAGCTCGTACAGCAAGACTATCGCTGTTACCAAGGACGCTGATGGGAAAATCCTTCAGACAGTTGAGTCCGAGACTGTCGTACAGCCCGGCCAAGGTTACCCAATGCGCCTTCAGTTGATCAAAGGCGTACAGCCGAACTGATTAGCAAACTGCAAATAGCCCGCTTCGTGCGGGCTTTTTTTCGCCTGGAGAAAACCTATGACCCAATCGCAACCTCGTGGCGTACGTAACCGCAATCCCGGAAATATCGACTTCAACCCTCGCAACGCCTGGCAGGGGCAGCTCGGCCTGGAGGAGGGAGTGGCCAACCCGCGCTTCGCCCGCTTCGACGAAGCCGAGAACGGCATCCGCGCTCTGGGTAAGCTGCTGATCAACTACCGGGGCAAGGACGGCATGCCCGGCATCGGCGGGAAGGGCATCGACACCGTGCTGGAAACCATCAGCCGCTGGGCGCCGAGCAACGAGAACGACACTCAGGCCTACGCCTCGGCCGTGGCCAAGCGCCTGGGCATCCGTCCCACTGACCCAATCAACATCAAAGAGCCGGCCACTCTGCGCGGGATGGTGCTCGGCATCATCATCCACGAGAACGGCGGTAACCCGTACAGCGACGCTGTGATCAGCGAAGGCGTGCGGAGGGCTCTGGCATGACATCTTGGGCAGTGAGGTCACTGGTAATGCTGGTGCTGCTGGCGTCCTACTGGTTCGTCTACCAGCACGGCCGGTCGGTGGAGCGTGCCGAGTGCGCCACGGCTAAGGCAACACGGGATAGCGGCGATCGCCTGGCCGAGGTTATCGGCGAGCGCGGCGCCAGGCAGGAAGAACAACGACGCGCCCAGGCGCAGGAGGAGGTGAGAGCCCATGCCCAGGAAGAACGAGCCATTGCTGATGCTGGTGCTGCTGGCGCCGATGCTGCTGGCGAGCGGCTGCAGCACGAAGGCGCCAAGCTCGCCGCCTCCGTCAGTTGCCCCGGCACGGATACCGCCGCTGTCGCCCGAGGCCAGGCAACCACCCGCGCCGCTATGGTGTTATCCGACCTGCTCGCACGGTCTGATGCTCGAGCGGGAGAGCTGGCTCAGGCTTATGACCGTGCCAGAATCGCCGGCCAGCAGTGCGAGCGAGAGTACGACGCCTTGATCCCGAAACGGCGGCCAGAGATGGCCAGCCAGTAATTCGAAGGCTTGATTCAAAGAGAGCGGCCACCGGAGATGCGTCAACATCCCTGCTGACCGCCAGACAAGCAGACCATACCTGCAAGCCCAGCCAAGGCTCTCGCTTCGTGCACAAAGCAGAGCGAGCCTAGCACCTGTTTATCCATACAGTAAAGGTTTGCAAAATGACCAATCCAATCATTCCCTGGATGGGTGGCAAACGCCGCCTGGCCGATCGACTTATCCCGCTTTTCCCAGCTCACGAATGCTATGTCGAAGTCTTTGCCGGCGGCGCGGCGCTGTATTTCATGCGACCACAGCCTGCTCCTGCCGAGGTTTTAAACGATCTAAACGGCGATCTAGTGAATCTCTACCGTGTGGTGCAGAACCACCTCGAAGAGTTCGTCCGGCAATTCAAATGGGCGATCAGCTCCCGACAGATTTTTGAATGGCAGAAGATGACGCGGTCTGAAACCCTGACCGACATCCAGCGGGCGGCCCGGTTCTTCTACCTGCAGCAGCACGCCTTCGGCGGCAAGGTCACTGGGCAGACGTTCGGTACCGCGACCACCGGGCCGGCTATCAACCTGCTGCGTATCGAGGAGAATTTGTCCGCTGCGTGGCAGCGCCTTGCCGGCACCTATGTCGAGAATCTGTCCTGGCTCGCCTGTGCCGAGCGCTATGATCGAACGCACACTTTCTTCTACATGGATCCCCCGTACTGGCAGACCGCCGGTTACGGCGTTGACTTCCCCTTCGAGGAATACGAACGCATGGCCGACTTCATGCGCCGGTGCAAGGGCAAAGTAATGGTCAGCATCAACGATCACCCGGACATCCGGCGCGCCTTTGACGGCTTCCACTTCGAGTGTCTGGATATTCGTTACGCGAGCAATAACTTGCGACAGGGTAAGGCTGAGTTCACGCGTGAGTTGGTAATAATGAATTGGGAGCCGACTGAAATTGGTCAGCTGTTCTGATCTTGAGGCTGTTGGTAGCTTTGGGGCTAGAATGATGATGCCCGTTGTCAGTGCTGAATTCCAATTGAGGTCGGATCGGCCGGCATTTCCATGCATACCTCCCTCAGTAAACTGCGTAACCACTGATGCGCGGGGTCAGCCCCGAACCGGGGGTGCCACAGCAACGACAACGTAAAAGTTTCAGTCGGTAGCGGCAATGGAAAACTGTACATACCCTCTCGCAGGCTTGCGGTGTGCCGTGCAGGGACGCTAGCGATTAGGTCGGACACGCGAGCCAGTCCCACTGCAGTCGAAAAGCCAGCAACGACCGTAACCACATTACGCGATAGCCCCTGAGATATAAGAGCGTCGTCGATTGGTCCTCTATCGGCTCCAATCCGCGATACAAGAATGTGCTTGCCAGCAGCGTAGCGCTCTGCTGTAACCGCTTCTTGGGCTAAGGGATGTGATAAGCGCACGACCCCAACATAATTGTCTCTAAACAGCGCCTGGGAGTAGAGTTCTGGTGCTGTGGAGGTCTCTATCACGCCCGTTTCCAGATCAACCGTGCCTTCGCGCAGGGCCTTGCTGTCCTTGTCAGGTTTCTGCATGAAACACAAACGCACATGTGGGGCTTGGTCGGCAATGCGGGCAATGAGTTCTGGCCCGAAACATTCTACAAATCCCTCGCTTGTCCTGAGTCTGAACGTGCGCTCCAGTCTTTGCAGGTCGAGTTTTTCCGAAGGGCGCAGAACAGACTGTGCTTCGCTCACTAACTGGCTCACCCTGTCACGAAGCTCTATTGCTCTGGGCGTGGGGACAAGCCCACGACCCGCTCTCACCAATAACGGATCGCCCGTTGCCTCTCGCAAACGCGCAAGCGCACGACTCATCGCCGAAGGGCTGAGGTGCAGACGCTTCGCAGCTTGGGTCACACTGTAGTGGTCAACTCATCCCGGACAGGGTTTTGAGTTTTTCTTCAGCTTTCGCCGGAGCCAGTCCATCGTTGAACTGATGAGGTCGGATCCAGTTGTAGTGGCTCATCAGG
>NZ_JBDJMM010000039.1:0-54777 GCF_039673865.1 Pseudomonas sp. TWI628
TGGGGTTTTGTTGTTCGGTGTTTTTGGTGGTGGGGGGGCCGTCGGGGCCCCCCCCACACCGGCGCCAGCACAGGCTAAATCATTCTTTTTTCTGCAGGCGCACCGCCAGCACATCACACGGCGCCCCGTGCAGCACGTCATTGGCAGTGGACCCCAGCAGCAATGCCAGGCCATGTCGGCCATGGCTGCCGACCACGATCAGGTCGCAATGCTGTTCCTTGGCCAGCTGGTGAATTTCCTGGCGCGGCTGGCCGTAGGTCAGGTGCGAATCGCCACGGTTGATATCGGGGTACTTGTTGAACAACCGTTCCATGCGCTCCTTGGCCTGGTCGAACTGCTGCTGTTGCAGTTGCGACAGGTCCATCGGCACGTCGCCGCCAAAGGCCATGGCCATCGGTTCGACGATATGCACCAGCGAGACCTTGGCATTCGACGGTGCCGCCAGCGCCATGGCACGCTTGATCACCGGGTCGCATTCTTCGGTTAGGTCGACGGCGACCAGAAGATGTTCGTAGGACATGAGCTGTACTCCTGACAATCGCGATAGTAGAAGTATGGTCGCTTTCCGGCAGGTCATCCGTGAATACTGAGTAACCCGCTCATTTGCAACGCTTTATGGAATCTACAGATATGACGGTATGGCTCGTGGTGTCAATCCTTGCGCTGATTCTCAGCCCGCTTTCCTGGCTGCGCCTGTCGCGCAAGCAGGGGCAGCAGATGAGCCTGCGCCTGGAGGCGCGGCGTATGGGTCTGGCCATGCAGCTGGCGCCGCAGCAGTGGCCGCACTGGTTCGAGCAGCCGCCGCCGAGCCCGTGCCCGCAGTACCACCGCGGGCGCCGCCGCGGGCATGAAGACAGCTGGTGCTACTGGCAGGTCAGCCCTGGCGTCTGGTGGAACAAGTGGAAGGAAGTGTGCGAGGAGCCGCGCCTGAACGAGGTCTTCGCGCGCCTGCCGGAGACAGTCTACAAGGTCGAGGCCGACACGCGCATGATCGCCCTGTACTGGAGCGAGCGCGGTGATGAATCTGTATTGCAGGATATTGCCCACGCCTTCGACACCCTCGCTTGATGCCCTGCAACGACAAAGCGGCAACCCGGTAGCTACCAGGTTGCCGCTTTGTCGTTTCTGCAGTGCAGAAAAGGCCAGGCAGGCCGGGAAATTCTTCAATCCAGTCGCAGTGTAGCCATTCCCTGGCCGGTTGCATGAAAAAAATGCAGCCCCCGGCCGTTCTCTTGTGGTCAATCGCTGACATGAATGATCGGTAATCACTGTCATCATGTTTTGCACTCTGGCGATACAAAATGACCGCAAAGTCGCGTTTTCACCCCGTTCGGGAGCATTTGACAACGCCGATCTTTTCGGAGAATGTGTGCATACCCAAATCAAACGGGCGTATGAATTGAGCGTTTGTATGTCATACCGCTCATACAGAATCCCGACTAGCGCGCTGACGGGTGTGCCTGGGGCAAGGGCGGCAAGGCCTACTCTTCCACCAGCGATCGGCGTGTACAGTTCAGCTTCCATATCGTGGAGATCAGTTGATGATTTACGAAGGTAAAGCCATCACGGTTAAGGCTCTTGAAAGCGGCATCGTCGAACTGAAGTTCGACCTCAAGGGTGAGTCCGTCAACAAGTTCAATCGCCTGACCCTGGACGAGCTGCGCCAGGCCGTCGACGCCATCAAGGCCGACGCCTCGGTGAAAGGCGTGATCGTCAGCAGTGGCAAGGACGTGTTCATCGTCGGCGCCGACATCACCGAGTTCGTCGACAACTTCAAGCTGCCCGAGGCCGAACTGGTTGCCGGCAACCTGGAAGCCAACCGCATCTTCAACGCCTTCGAAGACCTCGAAGTACCGACCGTGGCGGCCATCAATGGCATCGCCCTGGGCGGCGGCCTGGAAATGTGCCTGGCAGCCGACTACCGAGTCATGTCCACCAACGCCAAGATCGGCCTGCCGGAAGTCAAGCTGGGCATCTACCCAGGCTTCGGCGGCACCGTGCGCCTGCCGCGCCTGATCGGCTCGGACAACGCTATCGAGTGGATCGCCGCCGGCAAGGAAAACCGTGCCGAAGACGCCTTGAAAGTCGGTGCCGTCGATGCCGTGGTCGCCCCTGAGCTGCTGCTGGCCGGTGCGCTGGACCTGATCAAGCGCGCCATCAGCGGCGAGCTGGACTACAAGGCCAAGCGCCAGCCCAAGCTGGAAAAGCTCAAGCTCAACGCCATCGAGCAGATGATGGCCTTCGAGACCGCCAAGGGCTTCGTCGCAGGCCAGGCCGGCCCGAACTACCCGGCGCCGGTCGAAGCCATCAAGACCATCCAGAAGGCCGCCAACTTCGGCCGCGACAAGGCCCTGGAAGTCGAGGCTGCCGGCTTCGCCAAGCTGGCCAAGACCTCGGTTGCCGAAAGCCTGATCGGCCTGTTCCTGAATGACCAGGAGCTCAAGCGCAAGGCCAAGGCGCATGACGAAATCGCCCACGACGTGAAGCAGGCCGCCGTACTCGGCGCTGGCATCATGGGTGGCGGTATCGCCTACCAGTCGGCGGTCAAAGGCACCCCGATCCTGATGAAGGACATCCGCGAGGAAGCCATCCAGCTGGGCCTGAACGAGGCCTCCAAGCTGCTCGGCAACCGCGTCGAGAAAGGTCGCCTGACCCCGGCGAAAATGGCCGAGGCGCTCAACGCCATTCGCCCGACCCTGTCGTACGGCGACTTCGCCAACGTCGACATCGTCGTCGAAGCCGTGGTCGAGAACCCGAAGGTCAAGCAGGCCGTGCTGGCCGAAGTGGAAGGCCAGGTCAAAGCGGATGCGATCCTCGCCTCCAACACCTCGACCATTTCCATCAACCTGCTGGCCAAGGCGCTCAAGCGCCCGGAAAACTTCGTCGGCATGCACTTCTTCAACCCGGTGCACATGATGCCGCTGGTGGAAGTGATCCGTGGCGAGAAGTCCAGTGAGGTAGCCGTCGCTACCACCGTGGCCTACGCCAAGAAGATGGGCAAGAACCCGATCGTGGTCAACGACTGCCCGGGCTTCCTGGTCAACCGTGTGCTGTTCCCGTACTTCGGTGGTTTCGCCAAGCTGGTCAGCGCTGGCGTCGATTTCGTGCGCATCGACAAGGTCATGGAAAAGTTCGGCTGGCCGATGGGCCCGGCCTACCTGATGGACGTGGTCGGCATCGACACCGGCCACCATGGTCGTGACGTGATGGCCGAAGGCTTCCCGGACCGCATGAAGGACGAGCGCCGCTCGGCCGTCGACGCCCTGTACGAGGCCAACCGCCTGGGCCAGAAGAACGGCAAGGGCTTCTATGCCTACGAGACCGACAAGCGCGGCAAGCCGAAGAAAGTTTTCGATGCCACCGTGCTGGATGTGCTCAAGCCGATCGTCTTCGAACAGCGTGAAGTGACCGACGAAGACATCATCAACTGGATGATGGTGCCGCTGTGCCTGGAGACCGTGCGTTGCCTGGAAGACGGCATCGTCGAAACCGCCGCCGAAGCCGACATGGGCCTGGTCTACGGCATTGGTTTCCCTCCATTCCGGGGTGGTGCGTTGCGCTACATCGACTCGATCGGTGTGGCCGAATTCGTTGCCCTGGCCGACCAGTACGCCGACCTTGGGCCGCTGTACCACCCGACCGCGAAGCTGCGTGAAATGGCCAAGAACGGCCAGCGCTTCTTCAACTGAGTGGTCAACGAGCTAGAGCGAGAGATTTGATATGAGCCTGAATCCAAGAGACGTGGTGATTGTCGACTTCGGTCGCACCCCCATGGGCCGCTCCAAGGGTGGCATGCACCGCAACACCCGCGCCGAAGACATGTCCGCGCACCTGATCAGCAAGCTGCTGGAACGCAACGGCAAGGTCGACCCGAAAGAAGTCGAAGACGTGATCTGGGGCTGCGTCAACCAGACCCTGGAGCAGGGCTGGAACATTGCCCGCATGGCGTCGCTGATGACCCAGATCCCGCACACCTCGGCCGCCCAGACCGTCAGCCGCCTGTGCGGCTCGTCGATGAGCGCGCTGCACACCGCTGCCCAGGCGATCATGACCGGCAACGGCGATGTGTTCGTGGTCGGCGGCGTCGAGCACATGGGCCACGTCAGCATGATGCATGGCGTCGACCCTAACCCGCACCTGTCGCTGCACGCAGCCAAGGCGTCCGGGATGATGGGCCTGACCGCCGAGATGCTGGGCAAGATGCATGGCATCAGCCGTGAGCAGCAGGACCTGTTCGGCCTGCGCTCGCACCAGCTCGCCCACAAGGCGACGGTCGAAGGCAAGTTCAAGGATGAAATCATCCCGATGCAGGGTTATGACGAGAACGGTTTCCTGAAGGTCTTCGACTTCGACGAGACCATTCGCCCGGAAACCACCCTCGAGGGCCTGGCGTCGCTGAAACCGGCGTTCAACCCGAAAGGCGGCACCGTGACTGCAGGTACTTCGTCGCAGATCACCGACGGTGCTTCGTGCATGATCGTCATGTCTGGCCAGCGTGCCATGGACCTGGGCATCCAGCCGCTGGCGGTCATCCGCTCGATGGCGGTGGCCGGCGTCGACCCGGCAATCATGGGCTACGGCCCGGTGCCATCGACCCAGAAAGCCCTCAAGCGCGCCGGCCTGACCATGGCCGATATCGACTTCATCGAGCTCAACGAAGCCTTCGCCGCACAGGCCCTGCCAGTGCTCAAAGACTTGAAAGTGCTCGACAAGATGGATGAGAAGGTTAACCTGCACGGCGGCGCCATCGCTTTGGGCCACCCGTTCGGTTGCTCCGGTGCACGGATTTCCGGCACCCTGCTCAACGTCATGAAGCAGAACGGCGGTACCCTGGGGGTGGCGACCATGTGCGTCGGCCTCGGTCAAGGTATCACCACTGTCTTCGAACGCGTCTGATCGCGTAGCGGGACAGCAGCCGGGGCCTTGTGCCCCGGTTTTTGTTTTTTACAGAATTTGTTTCAAGAGGAACGGCGACATGCAGATACAACCAGGCGTATACCGGCATTACAAAGGGCCTGAGTACCGTGTCTTCAGTGTTGCACGGCACTCCGAGAACGAAGAGTGGATGGTCTTCTACCAATGCCTGTATGGTGATTACAGTTTTTGGGTGAGGCCCCTTGCGATGTTCCAGGAGTCCGTCGAGGTTGACGGCGAGCAGGTGCCGCGCTTTGCTTTGGTCAAGGCCGAAGAAGGGCTGCCCGAGCTGTCTGGCAAGTCGCAAGCGTGATCGACCGCGCTTGACCTCACTCTTTTGCCACTATATATAGCGGTGCCGCGTCCGGCACCTGACGCGTTTTTCATCTTCAGATTCAGGAATACTCCGATCCATGGGCAAATCGCTGGTCATTGTGGAATCCCCGGCCAAGGCCAAGACCATCAACAAGTACCTGGGCAACCAGTACGTGGTGAAGTCGAGTATCGGCCATATCCGAGACCTCCCCACCAGCGGTTCGGCCAGCGCAAGCAAAGAGCCGGCCGCCAAGCGTGGCAAGGCTGCTGCGGGTGAGGCTCCGGCGCTGTCGCCGAAAGAGAAGGCCCGTCGCCAGCTGGTGGCGCGCATGGGGGTCGACCCCGAGCACGGCTGGAAAGCCAAGTACGAGATCCTTCCCGGCAAGGAGAAGGTGATCGAAGAGCTGCGCCGCCTGGCCAAGGATGCCGACACCATCTATCTCGCAACCGACTTGGACCGCGAAGGGGAAGCCATTGCCTGGCACCTGCGCGAAGCCATCGGTGGTGATGACACCCGCTACAAGCGCGTGGTGTTCAACGAAATTACCAAGAAGGCGATCCAGGAAGCGTTCTCGCAGCCTGGCGAGCTGGACATCGACCGGGTCAACGCCCAGCAGGCGCGGCGCTTCCTCGACCGCGTGGTGGGCTACATGGTCTCGCCGCTGTTGTGGGCCAAGATCGCCCGTGGCCTGTCTGCCGGCCGTGTGCAGTCGGTGGCGGTGAAGCTGGTGGTCGAGCGTGAGCGCGAGATCCGTGCCTTCGTCCCGGAAGAATACTGGGAAGTACATGCCGACCTCGGCACCGCCAAGGACGCCAAGGTGCGCTTCGAAGTAGCGCGCGAGAAGGGCGAAGCCTTCAAGCCGCTGAACGAGGCCACGGCCATGGCTGCGCTGGAGAAGCTCAAGGCTTCCAGCTACAGCGTGATCAAGCGTGAAGACCGCCCGACCAGCAGCAAGCCGTCGGCGCCGTTCATCACCTCCACCCTGCAGCAGGCCGCGAGCAACCGCCTGGGCTTCGGGGTGAAGAAGACCATGATGATGGCCCAGCGTCTGTACGAAGCGGGTTACATCACCTACATGCGTACCGACTCGACCAACCTGTCGGCCGACGCCCTCGACATGGCGCGCAGCTACATCGAGCGCGAGTTCGGCAAGCAGTACCTGCCGGAAGCTCCGCTGGTGTATGGCAGCAAGGAAGGCGCCCAGGAGGCGCACGAGGCGATTCGCCCTTCCGACGTCAATACCCATCCGACCAAGCTCAGTGGCATGGAGCGGGACGCAGAGCGCCTGTACGAGCTGATCTGGCGCCAGTTCCTGGCCTGCCAGATGCCACCGGCGCAATACCTGTCCACCAGTGTCACCGTGGCCGCTGGCGACTTCGAGCTGCGTGCCAAGGGCCGCATCCTCAAGTTCGACGGTTACACCCGCGTGCTGCCACAGCAGAGCAAGCCGGGCGAAGACGATGTGCTGCCAGAAATGGCCCAGGGCGAAGCGCTCAAGCTGATCCAGCTCGACCCGAGCCAGCACTTCACCAAGCCGCCGGCGCGCTTCACCGAAGCCAGCCTGGTCAAGGAAATGGAAAAGCGCGGTATCGGCCGCCCGTCGACCTACGCGGCGATCATTTCCACCATCCAGGACCGCGGTTACGTCACCCTGCACAACCGCCGCTTCTACTCCGAGAAGATGGGCGATATCGTCACCGAGCGCCTGTCGGAAAGCTTCTCCAACCTGATGGACTACGGCTTCACCGCCGGCATGGAAGAGAACCTCGATGACGTGGCCCAGGGCGAACGTGACTGGAAGAACGTGCTCGACGAGTTCTACGGCGACTTCAGCAAGAAATTGCTCACCGCGGAGTCAGCCGAAAGCGGCATGCGTGCCAACCAGCCGACCATGACCAACATTCCGTGCAAGGAATGTGGCCGGCCGATGATGATCCGCACCGCTTCCACGGGTGTATTCCTCGGTTGCTCGGGTTACAGCCTGCCGCCGAAAGAGCGCTGCAAGGCCACCGTGAACCTGGTGCCGGGTGACGAGATTGCCGCGGACGACGAGGGTGAGTCGGAATCGCGCGTATTGTTGGGCAAGCACCGCTGCCCGATCTGTGCCACGGCGATGGATGCCTACCTGCTGGACGAAAAGCACAAGCTGCACATCTGCGGTAACAACCCGGATTGCGCCGGCTACGAGATCGAAGAGGGCAACTACCGCATCAAGGGCTACGAAGGGCCGAGCCTGGAGTGCGACAAGTGCGGTAGCGAAATGCAGCTCAAGACGGGCCGTTTCGGCAAGTTCTTCGGTTGCACCAACCCGGCGTGCAAGAACACCCGCAAACTGCTCAAGAGCGGTGAGGCGGCGCCGCCGAAGATGGACAAGGTGGAGATGCCGGAGCTCAAGTGCGAGAAGGTCGACGACACCTACGTGTTGCGTGACGGCGCATCGGGGCTGTTCCTGGCTGCCAGCCAGTTCCCGAAAAACCGCGAGACCCGCGCACCGCTGGTGCTGGAGATCGTGCCGCACAAGCATGAGATCGATCCGAAGTACCACTTCCTGTGCGATGCGCCGCAGAAAGACCCGGAAGGGCGCCCGGCGGTGATTCGTTACAGCCGCAAGACCAAGGAGCAGTACGTGCAGTCCGAGGTCGATGGCAAGCCGACTGGCTGGAAGGCGTTCTACGACGGTGGTGCGTGGAAGGTTGAAGACAAGCGCTGATCCTTCAGTGCTGTAATTGGGGCCGCTTCGCGGCCCCAATCATTTATGATGCAGTTATTCGCCTGCAGCCTAACGGGAGGTCATTCGAAATGGCCCAGGAACTCTACACCCGCACCAACCAGAAACTGTTCTTCGCCGGCCTGGCCCTCGAATCCATGGCCAAGGCCGAACAGAGCCAGGCCATGAACGCCCAGGGCCTGGTCCAGGCCGAGCGTGAGTCGGCGCTGTTTCACCTGTACGGCGCGCTGCTGGGGCTGTGTCATGAAATCGGTGGTTTCTACCGCCTGCCCGTAGTGGCGTCGGTCGAGCAGGCGCTCGCTGACGATGCGCTGAACACCATCGCTATCCCTGAAGTGGCCGAAATGCTCGAACTGGTTCGCCAGCGCGAAACCTGGTTGGCACAACTACTCAGTGCTTATGCCGATTTGTTCCGACCACCGGTCGCGAAAAAAGCAGCAAAGACCGACGTCACCCAGCCGTTGATTCAGGCCGTCAATCTCGATGAGCCCGAGCATCCTGCGTTGTCGAGGGAAGAGCTGGAAAGTTGGCGCAACAATCTTAAAGGCTTGGTGAGACGTTTCCGCGACGCGTTGAGTGAGTGCTGATAGCCGCAACGGCTGGTACACTAACGGCCTTTCGTGGAGAACTGCCCTATATGTCTACGTCGTTTCTTGAAATTGTCGAGTTGCCTGATGGCCGTATCGAGCTGCGTCGCGCCGAGGATGAAGGCTCCCTGGTAACCTTGGATTTCTCGGAAGACGCCAAGGCGTTCCTGCAGGGCCAGCATGTCGAGGTCGCCAAGGCCATGCTGAGCGTTGGTGTGCAGATGGCAGGTCGCCTGATGGATGGTGAGCTGGAGCGCGACGAAGGGCCGCGCGTGCTGCACTAAAGCGTCCGCTTGCTCTGCTTCACAGGCAAAGCCTGAACATCAGCCGAGGCGGATGTTCAGGCTTTGTGCGTTTCCGGCACTGGCTGCGCGTAGCAGTTGTTGGCGAGCGGTAGCGTTAACGCTGCCAAGCCAGCTGACCACGGTGTGGCTGCGCCCCAGGCGCAGTGCTTCGCACGCCAGTTGCAGTGCGCTCTGATTGCCACTGGGCTGCAGCAACAGGATCCGTTCGCGGTTGAGCCCGGCATCGCGCAGCCAGGCCTGGGTCAGGCTGGCGGGCGGGGCGATCAGCGTCAGCCAGCGCGCTTCTTCCTCTTCGCTCAGCTCACGCAATACTGGCGCCAACAGGCTCTGGCAGTGTTCGGGGGCGCCACGCAGGGACAGTTCGCTGAACAGCTCCGGATGGCTGCTCTTGCGTGCCTGCTCGCTGGCCTTCAGGCCTGGCAGTACCGGCTGGGCGAGGAACGCTTCGAACAGCGGAAGCTGGACCTGCTGATGTGCTGGGATGGACTGCTGCATGACGCCTCCTGGATCAGCGGCGAATGACGCCGACACTCAAACCCTCAATCACCAGTTCCTGTTCTTTCAGGTCGACTTCGATGGGGGCAAACTCGGGGTTTTCGGCGATCAGCCAGACCTTGCTGCCTTCGCGCTTGAAGCGCTTGACGGTCACTTCGTCGCCGATGCGGGCGACGACGATCTGGCCATTACGGGCTTCACGGCAGGTGTGCACTGCCAGCAGATCGCCGTCGAAGATGCCGACGTCCTTCATGCTCATGCCGTGCACGCGCAACAAATAGTCGGCAGGGGGGTGGAAGAAGGTCGGGTTGATGTTGCAGGATTGCTCGATGTGCTGCTCGGCGAGGATAGGGGCACCCGCTGCGACTCGGCCAATGATCGGCAAGCCGTTTTCTTCGGCCTTGGCTTCAAAGCCTGGGATACGGATGCCTCGGGAAGCGCCCGGGGTCATTTCGATCGCGCCTTTGCGGGCGAGGGCCTTGAGGTGCTCCTCGGCGGCGTTCGGCGACTTGAAGCCCAGCTCCTGAGCGATTTCCGCACGCGTCGGTGGGAAGCCGTTGTCTTCGAGGCAGCGTTTGATGAAGGCCAGGATCTCGGCTTGGCGTGGCGTCAGTTTCAACATGGCAGGCGCTCTGTCTTTTTATACAGTGACTGGAATTATATACAGTACTGGATGGGCTGCAAGCACAAAGCAGCAGGAAATACGCAGGATGACGCTTGCAGCCTGCAGTCTGGCGCTTTTAAATGGCGACCGCCCGGTCACCGAGCCTTGACATGAGCGGGCCTGAAACGTATGTTTCAAACACCTGTTTGTCTCTGTCTGGCGGAGTAGTGATGGCCCAATCTGAAACCGTTGAACGCATCCTCGATGCTGCCGAGCAGCTGTTCGCGGAACGAGGCTTCGCGGAAACCTCATTGCGGCTGATTACCAGCAAGGCCGGGGTCAACCTCGCGGCGGTCAACTACCATTTCGGCTCGAAAAAGGCCCTGATCCAGGCGGTCTTCTCGCGCTTCCTCGGGCCGTTCTGCGCCAGCCTCGAACGCGAGCTGGAGCGGCGTCAGGCCAAGCCTGAGCAGAAACCCAGCCTTGAAGAACTGCTGGAAATGCTGGTGGAACAGGCGCTGGTCGTGCAGCCGCGCAGCAACAACGACCTGTCGATCTTCATGCGCCTGCTGGGCTTGGCCTTCAGTCAGAGCCAGGGCCACCTGCGGCGCTACCTCGAGGACATGTACGGCAAGGTGTTCCGCCGCTACATGCTGCTGGTCAACGAAGCCGCACCGCGCATCCCACCCCTGGAATTGTTCTGGCGGGTGCACTTCATGCTCGGTGCCGCGGCGTTCAGCATGTCGGGGATCAAGGCGTTGCGCGCCATTGCCGAGACCGATTTCGGTATCAACACGTCGATCGAGCAGGTCATGCGCCTGATGGTGCCGTTCCTGGCCGCCGGCATGCGTGCCGGCAGCGGTGTCACCGACAACGCCATGGCCAGCGCCCAGCTGCGCCCGCGCAGCAAGACCGGCAGCGCCACCGCCAAGGCCTGAAGGCTGGGCGGGGCAGGGCGCTTCGGCTAAGCTAGCGCCCATGCCTGACCTCGATTTCCTGCACATTTCCCTCGCCGACCAGCGCCTCTACGGCTTTGCCCTGGGCCAGCTGCGCGTGCGCCTTGCGGTATCCACTGCGCGCAATGGTGCAGGCGAGCGCAACGGCTCGGGTTGCACGCCGCGCGGGCTGCACCAGGTGCGTGCGCGGATTGGCGCAGGCTTGCCAGTCAATGCTGTGCTGCAAGGCCGGCGCTGGACTGGCGAGGTCTGGTCGCCGGCACTGCACGCGCAGCATCCTGGGCGTGACTGGATCCTGACCCGCATCCTCTGGCTCAGCGGCTGCGAGCCGGGTATCAACCGCTTGGGTAGCGTTGACACCTTTCGCCGCTACATCTATCTGCACGGCACGCCAGACACGGAACCCTTGGGCGTGCCGCTGTCCCATGGCTGCATACGTTTGCGCAACACCGATCTGCTTGGCCTGTTCGAGCGCGTCCCGGCACATTGCCCGGTGCGCATCGACGAGGCCGCCTGCCCCCAGTGGGCTTCACTGAATCTGCAATGAAGGATTGCCTATGACCGCCAGCCTGCAAGGCTCCCTGATGGTGGATATCGCCGGTAAATGGCTGACTGCCGAAGATCGCCAGCTCCTGCGCCAGCCGGAAGTGGCCGGCCTGATCATCTTTGCCCGCAACATCGACAGCCCGCGCCAGGTGCGTGAACTGTGCGCATCGATCCGCGCCATCCGCCCCGACCTGATCCTTGCGGTCGACCAGGAAGGCGGGCGCGTGCAGCGCCTGCGCCAGGGCTTCGTGCGCCTGCCGGCGATGCGCGCCATCGCTGATAATGCCAATGCTGAGTACCTGGCCGAGCAATGCGGCTGGTTGATGGCGACCGAAGTATTGGCGGTCGGCCTGGACCTGAGCTTCGCCCCGGTGCTCGACCTTGACCACCAGCGCAGCGCAGTGGTCGGCAGCCGCGCCTTCGAAGGCAACCCCGAGCGTGCCACGCAGCTGGCCGGGGCGTTCATTCGCGGCATGAATGCGGCGGGCATGGCGGCCTGCGGCAAGCACTTCCCGGGGCATGGCTGGGCCGAGGCAGATTCGCACGTGGCGATTCCTACCGACGAGCGCAGCCTTGAGCAACTGCGCCAGGCGGACCTGGTGCCGTTCTCCCGCCTCAGCGGGCAACTGGCGGCGGTGATGCCGGCGCATGTCATCTACCCGCAGGTCGACAACCAGCCAGCCGGGTTCTCGCGGCGCTGGCTGCAGGACATCCTGCGTGGTGAGCTGGGCTTCGACGGGGTGATCTTCAGTGATGACCTGTCCATGGCCGGCGCACATGTGGTGGGTGATGCGGCCAATCGCATCGAGGCGGCGTTGAGCGCCGGTTGCGACATGGGCCTGGTGTGCAACGACCGGGCGGCGGCGGAGCTGGCATTGACGGCGGCGCAGCGTTTGAAGGTCAAGCCTTCGCCACGCATTGCGCAGATGCGCGGGCGTGGGTTTGCGCGTACCGATTACCGCCAGCAGCCGCGTTGGCTGGAGGCCTTGGGGGCGTTGAAGGACGCACAGCTGGTCGATTGACCTTACTGGCCCATTCGCGGGTTTACCCGCGAAGAGGCCAGTCCTGATTAACGGCTTCGTTTGCCAGGCAAGGGCGCAAACAGCGCCTCGATCTCTTCATCGCCTAACCGCCACTGCCCCGCCTGCCCACCATCGAGCAGGCTCGCCGCCAGCGCGGCCTTCTCCTGCTGCAGCACCTGAATCTTCTCTTCCACCGTCCCCCGGGTAATCAGCTTGAACACGAACACCGGCTTGTCCTGGCCGATCCGGTAGGCACGGTCGGTCGCCTGGTTCTCGCTGGCCGGGTTCCACCATGGGTCAAAGTGGATCACGGTGTCCGCAGCGGTGAGGTTCAGCCCCACGCCACCGGCCTTGAGGCTGATCAGAAACACCTCGCTGTCACCCTGCTGGAACTGCTGCACCGGCGTGCGCCGGTCGCGGGTATCGCCGGTGAGCAGGCTGTAGCGGATCTTGCGCTTTTCCAGCTCCTGCTCGATCAGTGCCAGCATCGAAGTGAACTGTGAGAACAGCAGCACTCGGCGCCCCTCGCTGAGCAGTTCTTCAAGCATCTCCAGCAGTGCGCCGAGCTTGCCCTTGTCGGCCTGGTTGCCCTTGGTCTCGACCCCTTTGACCAGGCGCAGGTCGCAGCATACCTGGCGCAGCTTGAGCAGGGCGTCGAGGATCACGATCTGGCTGCGCGACGCGCCATTGCGGGCGATTTCATCGCGGACTTTCTTGTCCATGGCCACGCGCACGGCCTCGTAGGTGTCACGCTGGGCGTCGCTGAGTTCGACCCAGTGCACCATCTCAGTCTTCGCCGGCAGCTCGGTGGCCACCTGTTCCTTGGTGCGGCGCAGCAGGAAAGGGCGTACCCGGCTGGCCAGGTGGGCCAGGCGCTCGGCGTCGCCGTGGCGCTCGATCGGGGTGCGGTAATCCTGGTTGAAGCGTTTCACGTCACCCAGCCAGCCAGGCATGAGGAAGTGGAAGATCGACCACAGCTCGCCCAGGTTGTTTTCCATTGGCGTGCCGGTCAGGCACAGGCGCTGGTTGGCCTGCAGCTCGCAGACGGCGAGGGCGGCCTTGCTGGTGCTGCTCTTGATGTTCTGCGCCTCGTCCAGCACCAGCACATGCCAGGCTTGCGCGCGCAGGTGTTCCAGGTCGCGTGGCACCAGGGCATAGGTGCTGAGCACCAGGTCGTATTCGTGCAGCTTGGCGAAGTGCTTGCTGCGGCCTGGGCCGTGCAGGGCCAGCACGCGCAGGTCGGGGGCAAAACGTTGGGCTTCGTCGAGCCAGTTGGGCACCAGGCTGGTGGGCATCACCGCCAGCGCCGGGGCGGTCAGGCGACCAGACTGTTTTTCCAGCAGCAGGTGGGCCAGGGCCTGCAGGGTCTTGCCCAGGCCCATGTCATCGCCAAGGATGCCGCCGGTGCCCATTTCGCGCAGCGCCTGCAGCCAGTTCAGGCCTTGCTGCTGGTAAGGGCGCAGGGTGGCGTTGAGCGCGCTCGGCACTTCGACCTGCAGGTCGCGGGCATCGCGCAGGCGCCGGCCGAGGTCGCGCACATGGGCGCCGCCTTCCCAGTGCAGCGGCAGGTGTTCAATGTCGTTCAGGCGCGCAGCGTCGGCGCGGTCCATGCGCAGGGTCGGGCCGACCGCGTCCTCGTGCAGGTACAGCTCGCCGAGGGTGCCCATCACTGCCTTGATGCGGCCGTAGGGCAGGGCGACGCGCAGTGCCGGGCTGTCCAGGCGGCCGCGATTGAGGTCGATCAACAGGTGCTCGTCGTCGCTGCGTCGCGCCAGCTCGCTGGGGCGCAACAGCTCGGGGTTGCTGCGCAGCAGTTGCAGCACGATCGGCAGCAGGCTATGGCGCTGGCCCTCGACCACGATGCCCAGCTCCAGGTCGAACCATTCATGCCCAGGCGCTTCGTCGATGCTGGCGTACCAGTCGTCCACGTCCTGCAGGTTGAAGGCGAAGTCGCGGTGGATGTCGATGTCCCAGCCGGCCTCGCGCAAGCGTGGCAAGCCGTCGCGGGCAAAGCGCAGCCAGGCCTCGTCGTCGGGCAGCTGGAGCATCTCGCCCGCGCTGTCGGGCAGGGCCTTGCTCTGCCGGGTGGCGGGCTTGAAACCGAAGTCACGCAGCACCTTGCGCAGTGCCTGCTCGGCCTGGGGCTGGCGGCGGATGCGCTGGCTGGTGGCGTCGACCAGGCGGGCCAGCGGCTTGTCGTCGTTGCCGCTGGCGCGCAGGCCATCGTAGTCGAACGCCAGCGCGGCACGGTGCTGCATCTGCCGTTGCATGCGCCCGGTCTTGGGCATGTAGGCGCTGAACTCGAGGCTGCCGAGGGTCAGATGCGGCTTGGGCTGCAGGTCGTCGATGAGCTGTTCGTCCAGCGTTGTCGGCGTAGGGAGTTGGTGGTTCAAGGCGTTGAGCTTGTGGCTGAGAGGCACGACGAGGTGTTCCGGGACATCAGGAGCGATGGTCAGTTGCAGGGCAGTGTGTGGATCGAGGCTGTGCTCGATCTTGCCTACTTCACTGCCCGAAAGATCGAAATAGTAAAGTGGCATTAGCGCAATCACGCAGTTCAGCGGTGTTTCGCCGTGATACCAGATGCCGCGATAGTGACCGTTATCCAGTCGCACCCAGCGGAACTCGGCCGCAAGCGCGGGGCCCTCGCGCAGCAGCGGCTTGTTCTCGTCACAGATCATGCGCCCGGTGTCCAGCGCGCGCTGGAACAGTTCACCGCCTTCGCGGCCTTTGAGCTGGTAGCCGCGGTCCTGGCTAAAGGTCTGATTCAGTGCCGAAAGCAGGCGCAGGATGCGCAGGTCTTCTTCCTTGACGAAGCGCGGGGGTTCGTAGAGGAATTCGTACAGTGACTGCACGCGGCTGAAGCGCAGGCCCTGTTCTTCGCGCATGCCTTTGCGTACCCGCAGGGCGCAGCCGGGCTCTTCAGTCAACCTGAGCTGGTAGCAAACCATGCGCCCGCGTTTGTCTTCTGCTTCGGCGGATTGCGGGGTGGGTTGCTCAAGGCCTTTGAGCCAGCGCTGCAGGTTGGCCGGCAGTGCGTCGCCAGCATTTTTCGCCGCTGCCTGTGGTTCGCTCAAGACGAACAAGGCGGCGGCGCAATGCTTGCAGTTCTGACCCACCGGGCAGCTGCACTGACCGCGTACGTGGCAGCGGCCAGCCAGGGCGGTGAGGGTGATCTTCTGCCGATAGGGGCTGCCCTCGCTGCCACGGCAGGTGGCTTCGATGAGCGGGCCGCTGCAGTGTACGATCTCTACCCGGTTTTCCCGGGCGTAACGCTCGCCGCGCTGCAGGACCGGTTCGGTGAACGACTGGGTCCAGTTCGGGTACTCGCGCAGCAGCTGGAGAGCGTCACGGCTCATTGCATCACTGCTCCATCATCTCCGGGTCCATCACTGGCATCTTCGGCGTGCCCGGTGGCGTGACCTTCAGCAGCAGGGCCAGGTGGCCGCCATCGAGGAAGGTCAGCTGGCCGCCTTTCATGTTGCTGTTGCTCTGCTTGAACTGCTCGCTTTGCAGCACGTTACCGTTGCTGTCGAGCTGGTTGACCCAGAAGTTGGCTTCTACGCCGATGAAGCGGCCAGCGGTGATGCCCAGGTTGCCCTCGATGGGGAAGTGGCCGAACTGCTCGGTGCCGGCGCCCAGGGCGATGCGGCTGGTGTCGCTGCTGACTGGCTGTTGCCAGGCCTTGTGCAGCAGCACGGTGTAGTCGGCGGTGGCCTGCAGCCGGGTGGCTTCGTCCTGCAGCGCCAGCGGGCGTTCGGCACCTTTGTCCAGGCGCGGGGCGCCCGCGCTCCAGTCTTCCGGGGCGAACGGGCTGGTGAAGGCGGGCACGCTGTTCTGCCGCACCAGAATCATTTCCACCTGATACATCCCTTCGGCAAAGGCGGCTGGCGCGAACAGCGCGAGCAGCAGGGTCAGGCAACGGATGGCACGCATGGATCTTCCTTAGGCAGGCTGTGGGGTCAGGCGCTCGAACAGCGCCTCCAGGGTATTGAAGCGTTCTTCGGGGCGTTCCATCGGTACCAGGAAACGGAACTGCGTGGCGCCTTCGAACTTGTAGCGTTTGGGCTGGCCCTGGATCAGCTTGATCAGGGTCAGCGGGTCGACCGGGGTCTCGGCCTCGAATTCGAGCTTGCCGCCGTTGGGGCCGGCGTCGACTTTCTTGATGCCGAGGGCTTCCGCCTGCAGCTTGAGCTGGGTCAGGCGCATGAGGTTCTTGGTCGGCTCGGGCAGCAGGCCGAAACGGTCGATCATCTCCACTTGCAGGTCCTTGAGGCCTTCTTCGTCGGCCGCCGAGGCGATGCGCTTGTAGAGGATCAGACGGGCATGCACGTCGGGCAGGTAGTCCTCGGGGATCAGCGCCGGCAGGCGCAGGTTGATCTCCGGGCCGCCACCCAGCGGCTGCTCGAGGTTTGGCTGGGTACCCTTGCGGATGGCCTTGACCGCACGTTCGAGCATTTCCATGTACAGGGTGAAACCCACGGCCTGGATCTGCCCGCTCTGGCCTTCGCCAAGCAGCTCGCCGGCGCCGCGGATTTCCAGGTCGTTGGTGGCCAGCACGAAGCCGGCACCGAGGTCCTGGGTGTTGGCGATGGCTTCCAGGCGTTTTTCGGCGTCGGCGCTGATCTTCTGCCGCTGCGGCGTCAGCAGGTAGGCGTAGGCCTGGTGGTGGCTACGGCCAACCCGGCCACGCAGCTGGTGCAGCTGGGCCAGGCCGAACTTGTCGGCGCGCTCGATGACGATGGTGTTGGCACTGGGCACGTCGATGCCGGTCTCGATGATGGTCGAGGCAATCAGCACGTTGAAGCGCTTGTGGTAGAAGTCGCTCATCACCTGTTCCAGTTCGCGCTCGCGCATCTGCCCGTGGCCGATGCCGATACGCGCTTCCGGGACCAGTTCGGCCAGTTCGGCGGCGCACTTCTCGATGGTTTTCACATCGTTGTGCAGGTAGTACACCTGGCCGCCGCGCAGCAGTTCACGCAGCAGCGCTTCCTTGACCGTGCTCTTGTTCTGCTCCATGACGAAGGTGCGCACCGACAGGCGCCGCGCCGGCGGGGTGGCGATGATCGACAGGTCACGCATGCCCGCCACCGCCATGTTCAGCGTGCGCGGGATCGGCGTGGCGGTCAGGGTGAGGATGTCCACTTCGCTGCGCAGGGCCTTGAGCTGCTCCTTCTGGCGCACGCCGAAACGGTGTTCCTCGTCGATGATGGCCAGGCCCAGGTCCTTGAAGCGCACGTCATCCTGCAGCAGCTTGTGGGTGCCGATGAGGATGTCGATCTTGCCTTCGGCGAGGTCGGCGGCGGCGGCGGCCACTTCCTTGGCCGACTTGAAGCGGCTCATCACCTCGACCTTCACCGGCCATTCGGCAAAGCGGTCGCGGAAGCTGTTGTAGTGCTGTTGGGCGAGCAGGGTGGTCGGCACCAGCACCGCCACCTGGCGGCCACTGTGCACGGCGATGAAGGCTGCGCGCATGGCCACTTCGGTCTTGCCGAAGCCGACGTCGCCGCACACCAGGCGGTCCATCGGCTTGGGGGCGAGCATGTCGACCCGCACGGCCTCGATCGCCGCTTGCTGGTCAGGGGTTTCCTCGAACGGGAAGCCTGCGCTGAAGGTGGCGTAATCGGCGGCCGGGTCGGCAAACGCATAGCCCTTGCGCGCGGCGCGGCGGGCATAGATGTCGAGCAGCTCGGCCGCCACGTCGCGGACCTGTTCGGCAGCCTTGCGCTTGGCTTTCTGCCAGGCTTCGGAGCCCAGCCGGTGCAGCGGCGCCAGGGCGTCATCGCTGCCGGTGTAGCGGGCAATCAGGTGCAGGTTGGCCACCGGCACGTAGAGCTTGGCGCCCTCGGCGTATTCCAGGGTGAGGAATTCGGCGGCCTGGCCGTCGATTTCCAGGGTGGCCAGGCCCAGGTAACGGCCCACGCCATGGTCGATATGCACTACCGGCGCGCCTTCACGCAGCTCGGTGAGGTTCTTGATGACCGCGTCGTTGGCTGCCTCGCCGCGTTTTTCACGGCGCCGGCGCTGCATCACGCGCTGGCCGAACAGCGGGCTCTCGGCGACCAGGGCGACGGCCGGGTCTTCCAGCAGCAAGCCGTCGTCAAGCGGGGCAATGGTGATCGCCAGGCGCTCGCGGCCGGTAATGAAATCGGCCCAGCTGTCGACTGTCTGCGGGCGCAGCTTGAGGCGTTCGAGCAGCTCCAGCAGCACCTCGCGGCGGCCCGCCGATTCGGCGGTGAACAGCACACGGCCGCTGAACTGGTCGAGGAACTCGGCCAGCGCCGCCAGTGGCTGGTTGGCCTTGGCTTCGATGGCCAGGTTGGGCAGGGCGCGGGCGGGGAAGCGTTCGCGGCCGGCACCGGCTTCCAGGTCGTCGGCGCTGACCACCACCCGCGGCCACTGCTTGAGCTGGGCGAAGCAGTCTTCTACCGGCAGGAACAGTTCGGCCGGCGGCAGCAGCGGGCGGCTCAGGTCGCCGCGGCGCTCTTCATAGCGCCCGCGCACGTCGTTCCAGAAGTGTTCGGCAGCCTGCTCGACGCCTGGCAGCGAGAACACCTGGGTGTCGGCGGGCAGGTAGTCGAACAGCGTCGAGGTTTCTTCGAAGAACAGTGGCA
This sequence comes from Pseudomonas sp. TWI628, assembly GCF_039673865.1. Classification (NCBI taxonomy): domain Bacteria; kingdom Pseudomonadati; phylum Pseudomonadota; class Gammaproteobacteria; order Pseudomonadales; family Pseudomonadaceae; genus Pseudomonas; species Pseudomonas sp. TWI628. Next base: position 19,085 of record NZ_JBDJMM010000039.1, read on the forward strand.
GGTAGTACTCGATGCCAGCGGGGATGATGCCGCTGGCCAGGTCCTGGAAGATCGCGCTGCGGCGGAAGTCGACATCGAAGCGCTCACGGAAGCGCGCCTTGAAGCGGGTCACCTCTTCCTTCTGCATGGGGAACTCGCGCGCCGGCAGCAGGCGGATCGAGTCGACCTTGTCGATCGAACGCTGGGTCTCCGGGTCGAAGGTGCGCAGGGTCTCGATCTCGTCATCGAACAGGTCGATGCGATAAGGCAGCTTGCTGCCCATCGGGAACAGGTCGATCAGCGCGCCACGCACGGCGAACTCACCATGCTCGTAGACCGTGTCGACGCAGCGGTAGCCAGTGGCTTCCAGGCGCGTGCGCATCTGCTCGACGTCGATGGTCTGGCCCACGTCCAGCACCAGGCTGCTGCCCAGCAGGAAGCGCGTGGGGGCCAGGCGGTGCAGGGCGGTGGTGATCGGCACGACCAGAATGCCATGGCTCAGCTCCGGCAGCCGGTAGAGGCTGGCGATGCGCTGGGAAATGATGTCCTGGTGCGGCGAGAACAGGTCGTAGGGCAGGGTTTCCCAATCGGGAAACGGCAGCACCGGCAGGTCCGGGGCAAAGAAGCGAAGTTCCTGTTCCAGACGATCGGCCGCCTGGCTGTCGGCGGTCAGCAGCAGGGTGAAGCGGCCCGCGCTGCTGGCGGCCTCGGCGATGGCCAGGCTGAGGGCGGCACCGGGCAGGTTGCCCCAGGTTTGTTTGCCGGCCGTGGCCGACATGTGCGGAAGGCGCAGAACTGACACGGGAGATTGCACTCCAAGCGTTGCGGCAAAGAGATCGATTGTACCGGTGACGGTGCCTGCTGTCAGGCTTCACAGGCCATGAACAGCGGGCTTTGCCATCGGCGACAGGCGCTCATTGCCGGTTACGCGCAGGGGCGTCATAATGTAGCCCCTTTTTTCTGTCCCTACATGTGGAAGGTTCCCGTGACTCAGAAGCCCGACCAGTGTCTTGGTGAGTGGATCGATCGTGAAGCTCTGGCTGAAGCGATGATCCCGCTTATCGGTCAGCTCTACCGCAACAACAATGTGGTGAGCTCGATTTATGGCCGCAGCCTGATCAACCGTTCGGTTATCTCGATCCTCAAAGCCCACCGCTTTGCGCGTCACCGTCAGACCGACGAGACCGAACTGTCCGTACACGAGACATTCCCCCTGCTCAAGGCCATGAGCGAGCTGAAACTGGGCGCCGCTTCGGTCGACCTGGGCAAGCTGGCCAACAAGTTCAAGCAGGAAGGCAATGGCCGCACTGCCGAGCAGTTCGTCCGTGAGGAGCTGGCCGACGTGGTTGGCCAGCAGAACGTTTCGGCCCGCAAGGGTACCGACGTCGTCCTGTACGGCTTCGGCCGCATAGGCCGCCTGCTGGCGCGCATCCTGATCGAGAAGACCGGTGGCGGCGACGGCCTGCGCCTGCGTGCCATCGTCGTGCGCAAAGGCGCCGAGAACGACCTGGTCAAGCGTGCCAGCCTGCTGCGCCGTGACTCGGTGCATGGCCCGTTCGATGGCACCATCACCATCGACGAAGCCAACAACACCCTCACTGCCAACGGCAACCTGATCCAGATCATCTACGCCAAGAGCCCGAGCGAAGTCGACTACACCCAGTACGGCATCAACAATGCGCTGATCGTCGACAACACCGGTGTATGGCGTGATGCCGACGGCCTGGGCCAGCACCTGGCCTGCCCGGGCGCTGCCCGCGTGATCCTCACCGCACCTGGCAAGGGCGCGCTGAAGAACATCGTGCACGGCATCAACCATGGCGACATCACTGCCGATGACAAGATCATCTCGGCAGCTTCGTGCACCACCAACGCCATCGTGCCGGTGCTCAAGGCCATCAACGACAAGTACGGCATCGTCAACGGCCACGTCGAAACCGTTCACTCGTTCACCAACGACCAGAACCTGATCGACAACTTCCACAAGGGCAGCCGCCGTGGTCGTGCCGCGCCGCTGAACATGGTCATCACCGAAACCGGCGCTGCCACCGCTGCCGCCAAGGCACTGCCAGTGCTGAAAGGCAAGCTGACCGGCAACGCCATTCGCGTTCCGACGCCGAACGTTTCGATGGCCATTCTCAACCTGAACCTTGAGAATCCGACCACCCGCGACGAGATCAACGAGTACCTGCGCCAGACCGCCATGCACTCGGAACTGCACAAGCAGATCGACTACGTCAGCTCGCAGGAAGTGGTTTCGACCGACTTCGTAGGTTCGCGCCACGCCGGTGTGGTGGATGCCGAGGCGACCATCGCCAACGACAACCGCGTTGTCCTGTACGTCTGGTACGACAACGAATTCGGTTACAGCTGCCAGGTCGTTCGCGTGATGGAAGAGATGTCGGGTGTGAACCCGCCAGCGTTTCCACGCTGATTCGCTTGTAAGCGCATGAAAAAACGGGAACCTTCGGGTTCCCGTTTTTTTATCCAGATTTTGTGTTGTCTGTGCTGGCATCATCGCGGATAAGGCCCGCACAGGCAACCGAGAGCCCGACCTTTGCGCATAACCCTCCTGTTCATCCTGATGCTCCTCACCGCCTGCAACCAAGGCCCCACCCTGGAACGCCTGGGTGGCCCGACCATGGGCAGCAGCTACAGCATCCAGTACGTCCGCGAGCCCGGTGGCCCGGCACCGGCCCAGGTCCAGGCGGCGGTCGAGACCCTCCTCAACGACATTGATCAGCATTACTCGACCTACCGCGGCGATTCCACCGTCAGCCAGTTCAACCAGCTGCCCGCCAACCAGTGCATGGCATTGCCGCCCGACATGCTTGAGCTGGTCGCCTTCGGCCAGCACCTCGCCGACTTGAGCGACGGCGCTTTCGACCTCACCGTCGAGCCACTGCTAGACCTTTGGGGCTTCGGCCCGCAAGCCCGTCACGAGCAGGTGCCCGACCTGCAGGCCCTGGCCCAGGCCCGCCAGCGCGTCGGCTACCGCCACTTGCGCATCGACCGCCAGGCACTGTGCAAGGATGCCCCGGTGCAACTGGATTTCAACAGCATCGCCGCTGGCCACGCCGTCGACCTGATCGCCGAGCGCCTGCGCGCCATGGGCGTGGCCAGTTTCGTCGCCGAAGCCACCGGCGAGCTCAAGGCCGTAGGCCGCAAGCCCGACGGCAGCGCCTGGCGCATTGCCCTGGAGCTGCCGCGCGAGGACCGCCAGATTGCCCGCCAGATCATCCCGGTCAACGGCCTGGGGGTGTCGACCTCGGGTGACTATCGCCATTATTTCGAGGAGAATGGCCGGCGCTATTCACACACCTTCGATGCCCGCCTGGGGCGCCCGGTCGACCATGACCTGGCCGCAGTCACCGTGCTCGATGCCTCGGCGCTGCAGGCCGATGGCTATTCGACCCTGCTGTTGATCCTCGGGCCAGAGCGCGGCTGGGATTTCGCCGTGGCCCATGATCTGGCTGCGGTTTTGGTGACTCGGGCCGAAGGTGGCTTCGTCTCCCGAGCGACCCCTGCATTCGAGCAGGCGGTGAAAGGCGATTGAAAGCGTTGCCAGGGATGATCGCCGCCAGGGATCGGTGAATGACATGTAGTGCAGGCAAAATTGGCCTACGACGCGACCAAGGGTTAATGTGCGCGGCGTTCACGCTTGATTAGACTGCACCCGAATTTTCTCATGGCGCCCCGGCGGCATGATCGAGTCCCGCGGGTAACCGTAACCCCGGGCCAGTTCTGAAGGAGTACGCATGGCTGTCTACAACTACGACGTAGTGGTGCTGGGTTCCGGCCCGGCCGGTGAAGGCGCGGCAATGAACGCCGCCAAAGCGGGGCGCAAGGTGGCAATGGTCGACAGCCGCCGTCAGGTCGGCGGTAACTGCACCCACCTGGGCACCATCCCGTCCAAGGCGCTGCGTCACTCGGTGCGGCAGATCATGCAGTTCAATACCAACCCGATGTTCCGGGCCATCGGTGAACCGCGCTGGTTCTCCTTCCCGGACGTGCTCAAGAGCGCTGAGAAGGTCATTGCCAAGCAGGTCGCTTCGCGTACCGGCTACTACGCCCGCAACCGCGTCGATCTGTTCTTTGGCACTGGCAGCTTCGCCGACGAGCAGACCGTCGAAGTGGTCTGCCCGAATGGCGTGGTCGAGAAGCTCAACGCCAAGCACATCATCATCGCCACCGGCTCGCGCCCGTACCGCCCGGCCGACATCGATTTCCACCACCCGCGCGTCTACGACAGCGACACCATCCTCAGCCTCAGCCACACCCCGCGCAAGCTGATTGTCTACGGCGCCGGGGTGATCGGTTGCGAATACGCCTCGATCTTCAGCGGCCTGGGCGTGCTGGTCGAATTGGTCGACAACCGCGGCCAGCTGCTGAGCTTCCTGGATTCGGAAATTTCCCAGGCGCTGAGCTACCACTTCAGCAACAACAACATCACCGTACGCCACAACGAGGACTACGAGCGGGTTGAAGGCCTGGAAAACGGGGTGATCCTGCACCTGAAGTCGGGCAAGAAGATCAAGGCCGACGCCTTGCTGTGGTGCAACGGCCGTACCGGCAACACCGACAAGCTGGGCCTGGAAAACATCGGCATCAAGGTCAACAGCCGTGGCCAGATCGAGGTCGACGAGGCCTACCGCACCAGCGTGCCGAACATCTATGGCGCCGGTGACGTGATTGGCTGGCCGAGCCTGGCCAGTGCTGCCCACGACCAGGGCCGTTCGGCCTCTGGCAGCATCGTCGACAACGGCAGCTGGCGCTTCGTCAACGACGTGCCGACCGGCATCTACACCATCCCGGAGATCAGCTCGATCGGCAAGAACGAGCAGGAGCTGACCCAGGCCAAGGTGCCGTACGAAGTGGGCAAGGCGTTCTTCAAGGGCATGGCGCGCGCGCAGATCGCCGGCGAGCCGCAAGGCATGCTGAAGATTCTGTTCCACCGCGAAACCCTGGAAATCCTCGGCGTGCACTGCTTCGGCTACCAGGCTTCGGAAATCGTTCACATCGGCCAGGCGATCATGAACCAGCCGGGCGAGCAGAATAATCTGAAGTACTTCGTCAACACCACGTTCAACTACCCGACCATGGCCGAAGCCTATCGGGTAGCTGCCTACGACGGCCTGAACCGGCTTTTTTAAGCGGCTCCGGCCGGTGGCCTGAGCCGGTCGGGGAGACCGATTTCAGCCCTACCCGAGGGTGGTCTTGGCCAAACCGGGAAAGTCTGTAATCAGGCTGTCCACGCCAAAATCAGCGAGCCGGCGCATCAGTGCCGGTTCGTTGACCGTCCATACCGACACATGCAGACCCTGGCCCTGGGCTTTGAGCAGGCGCTCAGGCGTGCACAGTGTCCAGTTCAACGCCAGCAGCTCGCATTGGTAGTTCTGCGCGACCTTCAGCGGGTCGAGCCAGGCGTATTCGGCTACCAGCCCGCGTTTCACGTCCGGTACCAGCTCCAGAGCAGCGCCCAGCACTTCGCGTGAGCTGGAGGTGATGGTCACCTTGTCCAGCAGGCCGTATTGCTGCGCCAGTTCGCGAATCGCCAGCACGGTGGTGGCGGCACGGGTGCGCGAGGCGCTCTTGACCTCCAGTTGCCAATGCTCGAACGGGCATTTTTCAAACAGTTCTTCGAGTTTCGGGATAGGGCAGGGTTGCACGTGGCCCGGGCCACCCTTGCGCGCATCGATCTTGATCAGTTCGGCGGCCGGGTGCTCGACCACCTTGCCGCGCCGGCCGGTGGTGCGCTTGAGGGTAGGGTCGTGGATTACCATCAGTTCGTTGTCGGCTGACAGGTGCAGGTCCAGTTCGCAGCGGGTCACGCCGTGGGACAGGCACTGCTGAAAGCTCTTCAGGGTATTTTCGGGGGCTTCGCCCTTGGCGCCGCGGTGGCCGTAGATCAGGGTCACGTTCGTTCCTTCAAATCAGGGGGATAGGGCTCAGGAGGCGGGGCCATCTTGTTCCAGTTGCTGGCGCCGTTGCTGCTGTTGGCGTTGCAGGATATGGCGGGCCAGCAGTTGCCGTTGGGCATCGGTCATGTCGGTGAATTCCGTGCCGACCTCGAAATTGCCGTCCGGGCGCAGGTCGCAATGGGTAACCCTGCCGCGCAGCAGCAGGCCGTGGGCGCGTGGCATCAGCACCATCTTCACCTTCACCCGGGTGCCGGGGGCGATCTGCTGAGGTTGCGCGAACTCGATGCCACCTTCGGAGATGATCACCGGTTGCGGCTGGCCGATTTCACCGAGCAGGGTTTGCGCGACCACTGCGCTGAGCAGGTCGAGGCGCTTGTTCTGTGCGCGCAGGAAGGCCGCCAGGGTGCGGTCCTTGTCGCTCAGCTGGCGCAGCAGGTGCTGCGACTCGAAGTCGGACAGGTGCAGCTCGCTGAGCAGGTTGAATAACGGCGAATCATCCTGCAACAGTTCTGCTTCAAGGGCTTCGGCCGCGCTGAGGGGGCTGATTTCCAGTGCGATCCGATCTTCGATGCGGTAGTATTCGCGGCGATCTTCTTCGTCTAATGTCGTCATGGCGAACCCATGGTTGCGGCGGTGGTCCGAGTGTAAAGCCGCCGTAGGCGCCTCGCCACAAGGACGTTCCCTTTCATCCGAACAAGCCCCGACATGTTCAGACCTCTTTTCGCATTCATCGGTACGCGTTACACCCGTGCCAAGCGCCGTAACCACTTCGTCTCGTTCATTTCCCTGACCTCGATGATCGGCCTCGCCCTGGGCGTGGTGGTGATGATCGTGGTGCTCTCGGTCATGAACGGTTTCGACCACGAGATGCGTACCCGCGTGTTGGGGATGATCCCCCACGCCACGCTGGAGAGCGGCCAGCCGATCAACGACTGGTCTGCCCTTGCCCAACAAGTAAAGCAGAATCCGCAGGTGCTGGCGGTTGCCCCGTACACGCAGATGCAGGGCCTGCTGACCCATGACGGCAAGGTGCAGAAGGTGTTGCTCAACGGCATCGACCCGGCGCGCGAGCGCGAGGTGTCGATCATCGACAACTTCATCCAGCAAGGCAGCCTCGACCAGCTGGCGCCGGGCGAGTGGGGCATCATGATCGGCGACAAGGCCGCAGCCAAGCTGGGCGTCGCCATCGGCGACAAGCTGACCTTCGTCGCCCCCGAGGTCAGCGTGACCCCGGCCGGCATGTTCCCGCGCATGAAGCGCTTTACCGTGGTCGGCACCTTCCACGTTGGCGCTGGCGAGATCGACGGTTACCTGGGCCTGACCAACATCACCGACCTGTCCCGCCTGCACCGCTGGAAGCCGGATCAGGTGCAGGGCCTGCGCCTGAAGTTCGACGACCTGTTCCAGGCGCCGCGGGTGGCCTGGAGCATCGCCCAGCAGTTGGGCGACCAGGAGTACTACAGCCGCGACTGGACCCGCACCCACGGCAACCTGTACCAGGCGATCCGCATGGAAAAGGCCATGATCGGCCTGCTGTTGCTGCTGATCGTCGCGGTGGCGGCGTTCAACATCATTTCCACCCTGGTGATGGTGGTCAACGACAAGCGCGGCGATATCGCCATCTTGCGTACCCTGGGCGCCACGCCCGGGCAGATCATGCTGATCTTCATGGTCCAGGGCACGGTGATCGGGGTGATCGGCACGCTGATCGGCGCCGTGGTCGGGATCGTCGCCGCGCTGAACGTGAGCGCGGCGATCGCCGGCATCGAGAAGCTGATCGGGCACAAGTTCCTCAACGCCGACGTGTATTTCATCGATTACCTGCCCTCGCAGATCCAGGCCCAGGACGTGTACATGGTCTGCGGTGCGGCGCTGGTCCTGAGTTTCTTCGCCACCCTGTACCCGGCCTGGCGTGCGGCCCGCACCCAGCCTGCAGAGGCGCTACGTTATGAGTGAGTCGCGCATGAGTGATAAAGCCGTTCTGAGTTGCCGCAACCTGGGCAAGTCCTACGACGAGGGCCCGGAGTCGGTGCAGGTGCTGTCCGGGCTCAACCTGGAGCTGCACGCGGGTGAGCGCGTGGCCATCGTCGGCAGCTCCGGCTCCGGCAAGAGTACCTTGCTCAACCTGCTCGGCGGCCTCGACCGGCCGACCCAGGGCAGCGTATGGCTGGCCGGCGAAGAGCTGTCGGCGCTCGGCGAGCGCGCCCGCGGCCTGCTGCGCAACCGCGAGCTGGGCTTCGTCTACCAGTTCCACCACCTGTTGCCAGAGTTCACCGCCATGGAGAACGTGTGCATGCCGCTGCTGATCGGCCGCACCGCCATCCCGGAGGCCCGTGAGCGCGCCGAGGCGCTGCTCAAGCGGGTCGGCCTGGGCCATCGCCTGCACCACAAGCCGGCCGAGCTGTCCGGTGGCGAGCGCCAGCGTGTGGCGATCGCCCGTGCCCTGGTCAACCGCCCGGGGCTGGTGATGCTCGACGAGCCCACCGGCAACCTCGACCACCACACCGCCCAGGGCATTCAGGAATTGATGCAGGAGCTGTCCAGTGCGTCGCGTACTGCCTTCCTGGTGGTGACCCACGACCTCAACCTGGCGCGCCAGATGGACCGCGTATTGAAGCTCGACGACGGCCACCTGGTGGCGATCTGACCGAGTGCACGGGGTGGCAGCGCTGCCCCGTTTTCCCGTTTTAATTGGGTGTTTCCTACATGTTCAGACCCTTGCCCATCTTCATCGGCGCGCGCTACACCCGGGCCAAGCGCCGCAACCACTTCATCTCGTTCATTTCGATGACCTCGATGATCGGCCTGTCGCTGGGCGTGCTGGCGATGATCGTGGTGCTGTCGGTGATGAACGGCTTCCAGCGCGAAATGAGTTCGCGCATTCTCGGCCTGGTGCCGCATGCCTCGATCCTGGGCGTGCAGCCACTGGACGACTGGCACAAGGCGGCCGACGCTGCGTTGCAGAACCCGGCCGTGATGGCGGCGGCGCCGATCACCGAGATGGAAGGCATGCTCTCGTACAAGGGGGCGATGCAGCCGATCCAGGTCAGCGGCATCGACCCGGCCGAGGAAGGCAAGGTTTCCATCGTCGGCCAGCATATCGTCCAGGGCCGCCTGCAGGACCTGCAGCCGGGTGAGTACGGCGTGGTCATCGGTGAACTGACCGCGCGGCGCTTCCGCCTCAACACCGGCGACAAGCTGACCCTGATCGTGCCGGAAATCAGCAAGGAACCCGGTGGTATCACCCCGCGCATGCAGCGCCTGACCGTGGTCGGCATCTTCAAGGTGGGTGCCGAGCTGGACGGCTCGCAGGCTTACATGCACGTGGCCGATGCCGGTGAAATGCAGCGCTGGGCGCCAGGGCAGGTACAGGGCGTGCGCCTGAAGCTGCACGACCTGTATGCCGCGCCGCAGGTGTCCAAGGCGATCGCTGCCGGTTTGGGTGATGGCTACCGTGCCGATGACTGGTCGCATACCCAGGGCAGCCTGTTCAGCGCGATGAAGATGGAAAAGACCATGATCGGCCTGTTGCTGCTGATGATCATCGCCGTGGCGGCGTTCAACATCATCGCCACTCTGGTGATGGTGGTGAACGACAAAGGGCCGGACATCGCCATCTTGCGGACGCTGGGTGCCACGCCGGCGCAGATCATGGGGACGTTCATGGTTCAGGGCAGCCTGATCGGCATTGTCGGCACCCTGATCGGTGGGGTGTTCGGGGTGATTGCAGCGCTCAATGTCAGCCAGATCGTTGGCTGGCTGGAACGGGTGAGCGGGCAGCACATCTTCACGTCCGATGTTTATTTCGTCAGCAGCTTGCCGTCCGAGCTGCAGGGGGGGGATGTGCTGATGATCTGCGCTGCCGGGCTGGTGATGAGCTTCCTGGCGACAATCTATCCCGCTTACCGGGCGTCGCAGGTGCAACCGGCGATTGGCCTGGCAGTTTGATGTTCGCCTGAGATTCCGGGGCTGCCAAGCGGCCCCGGTTCACCGACTTTCAGGCAGCTCGATCACAAACCGCGTCCAGCCGTCCTGACATTCCGCCCGAATACTCCCGCCATGGGCCTGCACGATCGACCGGGTAATCGCCAACCCCAGCCCCGCATGCTCGCTGCTGCCTTCTCGCCGCGCCGGGTCCACCCGGTAGAAGCGATCAAACAGGCGCGGCAACGCTGCCGCTTCGATTGCCGCCCCGGTATTGGCCACGCAAATCCGCAGCCCCGGCTCCAACGTCACCCGTATCTGCCCGCCTGCCGGGGTAAAGCGCAAGGCATTGTCCAGCAGGTTCGACAGGGCCCGACGCAGCATAGGCCGGTCCCCCTGCAATAGCGCCTCGCCCTCGCGCAGTAACTGCACCTGGTTGTCCTCGGCCAGCGGCGCGTAATACTCCAGCAGCGCATCCACGTCATCGTGCAAGGCCAGCGCGGTCTGCCCCGGCACCAGCAGGCCGTGGTCGGCCTTGGCGAGGAACAGCATGTCGTTGATCATCTGCGCCATCCACTGCAGCTCCTCGAGGTTGCCATGCAGTGCCTCGCGGTATTCCTCCAGGCTGCGCGGGCGGGTGAGGGTGACCTGGGTGTGGGTCAGCAGGTTGGACAACGGTGTGCGCAACTCGTGGGCGATGTCGGCAGAGAACGCCGACAGGCGCTGAAAGGCGTCGTCCAGGCGTTGCAGCATGGCGTTGACGGTAGTGGCCAGCTCCGCCAGCTCCTCGGGCATCTGCGCCACCGGCAGGCGTGTGGTCAGCGAGCGCGCCGACACGCTGGCGGCCACCTGGCCCATCTGGCGCAAGGGGCGCAGGCCGCTGCGTGCGGCCCAGGCACCGAGCAGCGCAGTGGCCAGCGCCGACAGCCCGACAGTGAGCCAGATCAGGCGTTGCATGCCCTGCAGGAAGTGCTGGTGATGGGTGATATCGAGAAACAGCGTCAGTTGCGCAGCCGTCTGAGCGTCCGGCGGCACGGCCAGGCTTCGATAATCGACGCCATCTGCGTGCAGGGTTGTAAGCCCCGGCGTTGGTGGCGTGCCAGGCAGGCCGTCGCGGCTGGTGAACCAGATCGCGCCGTCGCGGCCAGTGATGCGCAGCGCCAGGTCAGCCTGATGGTTGAGCTCGTTGCGCAGGGCTGGCAAGCGGCCTTGCAGTTCGTCAGGGCCCTTCAGGCCGGCGAGCTGGCTGCGAAACAGGGAAAGGCGCGACTCCAGCAGTTGCTGGTCCAGTTCGACGAAATGCTGCTCGCTGGCATGGCTGAACAACAGCCCCGCGCCCAGCGATACGGCGGCAGTACAGCCGGCAAACAGCAGTGCCAGGCGCGTGCCGAGGGAAAGCCTGCGCATCAGTCGTGGCGCTCTTCGAGCACGTAGCCCATGCCGCGCACGGTATGGATCAGCTTGTTCGGATGCGGGTCGTCGATCTTCAGGCGCAGGCGGCGCACCGCCACTTCGATCACGTTGGTGTCACTGTCGAAGTTCATGTCCCACACTTGCGAGGCGATCAGCGATTTGGGCAGCACCTCGCCCTGGCGGCGCAGCAGCAGCTCGAGCAGGGCGAACTCCTTGGCGGTCAGGTCGATGCGCGTGCCGGCTCGTTCGGCGCGGCGGCGGATCAGGTCCAGGCGCAGGTCGGCCAGGGTCAGGGTGGTGTCCTGGCTGGGGCTGGCGCCGCGGCGCAGCAGGCTGCGTACCCGGGCCAGCAGCTCGGAGAAAGCGAAGGGTTTGACCAGGTAATCGTCGGCGCCCAGCTCCAGGCCGTGCACGCGGTCTTCGACGGCGTCGCGGGCGGTGAGGAACAGCACCGGGGTGTCCAGCCCGGCAGTGCGCACGGCCTGCAGAATCTGCCAGCCATCACGCCCAGGCAGCATCACGTCGAGGATCAGCAGGTCGTGGTCGCCGGTCAGGGCCAGGTACTGGCCGGTCTCGCCGTCGGTGGCCAGTTCGGTGGCAAAGCCGGCTTCGCTCAGGCCTTGGCTCAGGTACTGGCCGGTGCGGGCCTGGTCTTCGACGATCAGCAGTTTCATGGGACTCCCACAGGGTCGGGTGATGGCTGAAATGATACGTGACGATGTGCCTGCTCGCCCAAGCTGACAAAGTTGTAATCTTCCCGTCAGCTAACCGCCAGCCGTGCCTTTCTAGAGTGGTCTCATCCCGCTGTGATCTTCGGAGTCATCATGAAACACCTGTTCATCGCTGCCGCTTTGGCCCTGGTCAGCCTGCCCACCCTGGCCGGCGAGGCGAAAACCTTCGCATTCGGCGAGCCGGCCCCGGCAGCCAAGGCCACCCGCACCGTCGAAGTGGTGCTCAAGGACATCGCCTTCGAGCCCAAGAGCCTGCATGTTAAAGCCGGCGAGACCGTGCGCTTCGTGCTGATCAACGAAGGCAAGCTGCCCCATGAGTTCAACCTCGGTGACAAGGCCATGCACGCCGAACACCAGAAGCAAATGATCGCCATGCAGGGCAAGATGTACAACGCGGCCATGCAGCATGAGGGCATGGACCATTCGCAGATGGGCCATGCCCCGATGACCCCTGGCCAGATGGACCACGGTGCCCATGGCCACGGCGGTGGCAACACCGTACTGGTGCAGCCCGGCCAGCGCGCCGAGCTGACCTGGACCTTCCGCAAGTCGGCACCGATCGAATTCGCCTGCAACGTGCCGGGGCATTATCAGGCCGGTATGGTCGGGGAGTTGACCATCGAATGACTGGCACTCCAAGGCGGGGTGCAAAACCGGTAGACTAGGGGCAATTTCGAACCTCCAGGTCAGTTTCCATGCACCCCGCTGCCGAACATTCTCCGCTGGGCAAGTCCAGCGAATACATCGCTACCTACACGCCTTCGTTGCTGTTCCCGATCCCGCGTACGGCCAAATGGGCAGAACTGGGCGTGACGGCCCAGACCCTGCCGTGGCAGGGCGTGGACTACTGGAACTGCTTCGAGTTGTCGTGGTTGCTGCCCTCCGGCAAGCCGGTGGTGGCCATCGGTGAGTTCGCAATTCCGGCCGATTCGCCGAACATCATCGAATCGAAGTCGTTCAAGCTCTACCTCAACTCGTTGAACCAGACTGTGTTCGCCTCGATTGGCGAGCTGCAGGCGTGCCTGGTGAAAGACTTGTCGGCGGCCGCTGGCAAGCCGGTAGGCGTACAGGTGCGTACCCTGGCTGAAGTGGAGGCCCAGGGTGTGGTGGCGTTGCCTGGGCAGTGCATCGATGCGCTGGATGTGGTGATCGACAACTATGAACAGCCGCAACCGGAGTTGCTGAGCTGCAACCCTGAACGCATTGTCGAAGAGACCGTGCACAGCCACCTGCTCAAATCCAATTGCCCGGTGACCGGCCAGCCGGACTGGGGCAGCGTGGTGGTGGAGTACAAGGGCAGGGCGCTGGACCATGCCAGCCTGCTGACCTACCTGATCAGCTTCCGCCAGCATGCCGACTTCCATGAGCAGTGCGTGGAGCGGATCTACCTGGACTTGAAGAACCTGCTGCAGCCTGAGCACCTGACCGTGTATGCGCGGTATGTGCGCCGCGGTGGGCTGGATATCAACCCGTACCGCAGCACCGGGGCGATCAGCCCGGCGAACCTGCGACTGGTTCGCCAGTAAGTTCTGTGTAGTTGGGGCCGCAAAGCGGCCCCAGTCATTTCAGATCCCCATGCTGTGCAGCGAGTTGGCAATGCTGCGCAGGGTGGCGGTCAAATCCGGGTGTTCGGCCTCGAAGCGTTCGATCGCCAGGTTCACCCCGTCGACCACATTGTTGTCCGGCGTGGCTTCCTCGAGCTTCAACTGCGCTTCGATCTGCCTGGCCTCTTCGTGCAGGGCGGCCAGTTCTTCATCCGAAAGCGGTACGTTGCGGTCCAGTTGCTCGCGCAGGCTGTTCAGGCGCTCTTGCAATTCGCGGGCAGGCATCGGTTGTTCTCCATCAATGGCTTGGCAAGGCATGGACCTCAGCGAAGCGGCAAAGGTTCTCGCCTGTCTCCTAGCGTAATCCACTCGCTGGCGCTTTGCATGATCCGTATCAATGGGGCTGTGTCAGGGTTTTTCACCCTTGCTGCAGCGCAGGGCAATGTCGGCAAGGCAGGCGTCCAGTTCGTCGAGGTGGTCGATCACCGAATGCACGCCCAGGCTGAACAAGGCCAGGGTGGCCTTGCCGCGGGCCAGATCCTGCTCTTGCTGGGTCATGGCCTGCCACTGCCGGGAGGAGAGGTCGCACGAGGGGCTGCAGGCCGCCAGGCCCACCGTCCACAAGCCGGCGTTGAGGCCAGATTGCAAAAGCTTTGGCTCACCGCTGACCAGCACGCAGCCCTCCAGGCGTTCGCTGTCCAGGCTCATCAAGGCCTGCCAGCAAGCGTTTGGTGCCGGCCAGCGTACGCCGTTGACCGCGTGGCCCGGTAGCCAGTCCGGTAGCACGCTGGCCAGGCGCCTGCTCTGCAGGCTACCCAGGTCGTCCAGCCAGATGCACGGCACCTGCGCGTGGCGCAGGCTGGCCAGCGTTTCGAGGGCGCCAGGGGCGGGCAGGGGGCTGCCGTCGGTGGCCTGGACCAGGCAACCGCGCAGGCCGAACAGCACAGCGGTAATGGCGGGTGCAGCGAGCATGGTAACGTCCCTGAAATAGTCCGCAGGCTATTCGACGATTGTTACCGTGCTGTGACGGGCAACAGTTGTTCACATTTCATTGAGCAAAAATGTGTAAAGCTGTTTATCAGCCTACAAGGCTCTATACTGCCGCCGTACAGCAGCGCTCGCGAGGCGCTTGCGGCCGAGAAATTCGATGGAGAAATATCTATGCGTAGGATCGGTGCCGGTGTGATCGAACGAGTCACCCAGGCCTGTGTCTGCGCCAGCTTGTTGCTGGCGCCCGTGGCAGCCACCCATGCCGCCACCGAGGAAGATCCCTGGGAAGCGGTCAACCGCCCGATCTTCCGTTTCAACGATACGATCGATACCTATGGCCTCAAGCCATTGGCCAAGGGCTACCAGTGGGTCACCCCGCAGTTCTTGCAGGATGGCATCCACAACATGTTCAACAACGTCGGTGATGTCACCAACCTGGCCAACGACGTTTTGCAATTCAAGCCCCATGCGGCGGGCGTCGACACTGCGCGGCTGATCGTCAATACCGTGTTCGGCATCGGTGGCTTCTTCGATGTCGGCAGCAAGATGGGCCTGCAGCGCAACGACGAAGACTTCGGCCAGACCCTCGGTCACTGGGGCGTGCCCAGCGGTCCGTACGTGGTGATCCCGCTGCTCGGCCCGAGCACCGTGCGTGACGGCCTGGCCAAGTACCCGGACACCTACACCGAACCCTACCGCTACATCAACGACGTGCCGGTGCGTAACTCGATCTTCGCCCTCAACGTGGTCGACACCCGGGCCAGCCTGCTGTCGGCCGAGAAGCTGATCCAGGGTGACAAGTACATCTTCATCCGTAATGCCTACCTTCAGAACCGCGAGTTCAAGGTCAAGGATGGCGAAGTCGAAGACGACTTCTGATCCTTGCAGGCATGAAAACGGCGACCATCGGGTCGCCGTTTTTAGTTCAGCTCAATGCATGGCCAGGATGCGCAGGCCGAACTTCTGCTGCCCGCCGGGCTGATCGGCGATCCACACCACCTCGGTACTGGCATGCAGGCCCTTGAGTGCCGGGTGATCGGAGTCGATGCGCACCTCCAGGTGGTCACCGACCTTGAATTGCTGCGGCGCCTGCACCTGCATGCCGCTGCTGGAAAGGTCCAGGCACACCGCCGCGATGACCTGCCCCGCATGCAACAGGCTGACCCCGGTGTCGATGCGCATGCGGATGAAATCGCGTTTCTCGCTGTGGCCGGAGGGTGTATGAGGCATGCTGCATCCTTCCCAATCGGTTGTACTGGTTAGCGTTTTTATAACTCTCGGTGATTTACCCTGTAAAGACCAGCGAACTCGACCGACGTATGCTTGAAACGCCTGGCGGATGGGAGTACCGTCTGCGCCTTACGAGGTATCTCGATTGGTTGCCTGGGCCGTGTTCTTGGCCTACAACTCAAGTAGAGCGTTACCACAGAGTATTCCAGCAGTTGGATGTCAGCCTTGCAGACGCCCCTGCACCAACCCAAATCGGCGCCGTTCGCCCACATGCAGAAAATCAGTGCAACGCTGCTGATCATCGATGATGACGACGTGGTCCGTGCGAGCCTCGCCGCCTATCTGGAAGACAGTGGCTTCAGCGTCCTCCAGGCCGGTAATGGCCAGCAGGGGCTCCAGGTCTTCGAAGAACACCAGCCCGACCTCGTGATCTGCGATCTGCGCATGCCGCAGATGGGCGGCCTCGAACTGATCCGCCAGATCAGCGAGCGCGCGCCGCAGTTGCCGGTGATCGTGGTCTCGGGTGCCGGCGTGATGAGCGACGCGGTCGAGGCCTTGCGCCTGGGCGCTGCCGACTACCTGATCAAGCCGCTGGAAGACCTGGCCGTGCTCGAACACTCGGTGCGCCGGGCGCTTGACCGTTCGCGCCTGGTGCTGGAAAACCAGCGCTACCGCGACAAGCTGGAAGCGGCCAACCGTGAGCTGGAAGCCAGCCTGCACCTGTTGCAGGAGGACCAGACCGCTGGTCGCCAGGTGCAGATGAACATGCTGCCGGAAAGCCCCAGTACGCTCGGCGAGTTCACCTTCGAGCACCAGATCATTCCGTCGCTGTACCTGTCGGGCGACTTTGCCGACTACTTCCGCGTGGATGAGCGGCGCATTGCTTTCTATCTGGCCGATGTCTCCGGGCACGGTGCGTCGTCGGCATTCGTCACGGTATTGCTGAAGTTCATGACCACGCGGCTGTTGTTCGAATTCAAGCGCAGCAGCAAGCTGCGCGAGTTCAAGCCCTCGGAAGTACTCAGCCACATCAACCGCGGCCTGATCAACTGCAAGCTGGGCAAGCACGTGACCATGGTCGGTGGCGTGATCGACGAAGAAACCGGCCTGCTGACCTACGCCGTGGGCGGCCACCTGCCGCTGCCGGTGCTGTATACCCCGGGCGAGGCCCGTTACCTGGAAGGCCGAGGCCTGCCGGTAGGGTTGTTCGACGAAGCGAGCTACCAGGACCTGGTGATCGAGCTGCCGCCGCAGTTCAGCCTGAGCCTGATGTCCGATGGCATTCTGGACCTTTTGCCTGGGCATACGCTCAAAGATAAAGAAGCTGCCTTGCCGGATATCGTCAAGGCGGCGGGTGGTAGCCTGGATGGGCTGCGCCAACGATTTGGATTGGCTACGCTTGGGGAGATGCCGGATGATATCGCCCTATTGGTGTTGAGCAGGAACCTTCAATGAGTACCGGTAGAATCCAGTTCGCCGAGCAGAGCGGTACCTTTGTACTGAAATTCGTCGGTGAAGTGCGCCTGACCCTGTGTTCGGCGCTGGATGCGACGATCGAGAAGATTTTCACCGCGCTGAACTTCTCGACCATCGTCATCGACCTGACCGAAACCGAAAGCATCGACAGCACCACCTTGGGCCTGCTGGCCAAGCTGTCGATCCTGTCGCGGCAGAAGGTGGGCCTGTTGCCGACCGTGGTCACCACCAACCCGGACATTTCGCGCCTGCTGCAATCGATGGGCTTCGACCAGGTGTTCAACATCGTCGACCGCCCGGTGCCACGCCCCGAGTGCCTGACTGACCTGCCGTCGCAGGATCAGAACGAGGACGTGGTGCGTTCCAAGGTGCTGGAGGCGCACAAGATTCTCATGGGGCTCAATGACTCCAACCGCGAAGCCTTCCATGACCTGGTGAATGCACTGGAGCGGACCTGATCTGCTGCGGCTACACCAGCCTTCAAGACGGGTGAGGTCCCTGCAGGAGCGGCTTCAGCCGCGAAGGAGGCCAGCAAGGTCTCCAGGCCTGGTCACTCTCGCTGCGCAAACTCGGTCGCCTCACTGCCATTCGCACTCAGCTGGAACACTCGCGCCGGCCGCCCCTGCTCATCGAAGAACACCTGCCCCAACCCCGCGCCATTCCATAACCGCTCCCCGGCCTTGCTGCGGCTGGGCGTGCGTGGCACGACCTCCATCTGCCGGCGCTTGGTAAACCAGTTCAACGGTGAGCGTGGCGAGTAAAGCCAGCGGTTGAGCCTGTCCAACACGTCCAGCAAGCGCCGTGGGAACTCGTTCTTGATCCCGCTGCTGGTCACCTGCCAGAGATGCGGGCTGCGCTGGCGATGGCGGATCAGCACCTCGTAGACGAACGAATAGTGCACATCGCCCGAGAGGATCACGTAGTGCCCTGGCGTGCGCGAATGGCGGAAGATGTTCAGGATCACCTGCGCCGCGCCTCGGTGGGCCATCCAGTTCTCGGCATCCACCAACAACGGGTAGCCCAGCCAGCTGAATATCCGCTGCACGGTTTCGATCAGCTTGACGCCGAAGATCGGTGCCGGTGACACGATGATTGCCGAAGGGTGGTCCAGCAACGCCTGTTGCAGTTCGCACAGCGCTTCCCAGTCGAGCAGGCCGGACGGCTTGCCCAGGTCGCTCTCGCTGCGCCAGCGGCGGGTGCGGGTGTCGAGCACCAGCAGCGGCGGCTCGCTGGGCAGGCTGTACTGCCAGCCCTGGAAGCGCAGCAGCTCACCGATCAGCTCATCCTGCTGGCGGGGCAGTGTCTGGCACTGCCCGATCAGCCCGTTGCAGCGATCCGGGTCATTGCCCCACGCCTGGCATAGCAGATAGCCCAGCAGCGCATTGCCGATGATCCGCCTTGAGAAGGGGTGACCGTAGGCGGTTTCTTCCCACTGTGCCGAGAGGTTCCAGTCGTCGGTGATGTCGTGGTCGTCGAAGATCATCAGGCAGGGCAGGTGGGTCATCACCCGTGCCACGTCGCCCAGGCTGGCGGCGAAGGCCTCGATCAGTGGCAGTTCCTCACGGTAGCGCGCCTGGTGCTGCAGGCTCAGGCCAGCCGGCATGCCCAGGTCCACCAGGCGCCAGGGCGCGGGCGCCCATACCAGCAGGTACATGGCCATGACTTCGGCAAAGGTCACCAGGTGGTTGTCGGCGTTGCTGGAGGAAAATATCGGCTTGCGCTTGCCGCCGAAGAAGCGTTCGCGCAGGGTTTCGTTGCGTGCCTGGGCGGGCAGCAGGTCGGCGCGGTGGTAATAGCAGGCCGGATGCCGATAGAGCGCCTGGCTGTCGGCGACCACCGCGCCTTCCAGCGCTTCGTCGAACAGCCCCAGGCGCTCGATCAGCGAATGAATGGCGCGTAGCATCGGGCCGGCGACGTCGTCGGCATAAACCTGGTCGCCGGTCATCAACAGCACGGCGGGGCGGTCTTCCGGTCGTGGGCAGGCCTGCAGCAAACGGTCGGCGCAGAGCAGGCCGTCGGCGGCGGGGTGATGCGGTTTGCGACAGGAACCGTGCAGCAGCTGGTCGAGGCGGTCGCGCAGCACCAGGGTGGGGCGTGGGCTGTCGGGGTAGAGCAAGTGCGGGGCCCAGTCGGCAATGCCCCGGCCGTCGATCAGCAGGTCGTACGCGATGGCGACGTTGCGCGGCAGGGGCTCGGCGAAGTGGATGTCCAGCAGGTGAATAAAGGCGTGCTGGCCGACGGCAACGAGCTGGCAATCGACCTTGCTGGTGCCGGCGAGGATGAATTCGGGTTGCAGGGGTTGGCTGCCAACCAGCCAGATGGCCAGCCTTTGCGGCTCCAGGCGGCGCAGTACCGGGCCGGCGAGCACGAGGGGCAATGGGGATGAGGTCATTTTGCCTTTAGGTTCAGGACGCGTTCACAGCCCGCTGAAACGAAACGGGCGGAAAATGCTGAACATTTCCCGCCCGCCTGGCAAACCTTAGATGTATCAGGCTTTTTCAGCCATCAACTTCTCGAGTTTTTCCTGATCCCGGGCAAACTGGCGAATACCTTCTGCCAGCTTCTCGGTGCCCATGGCATCTTCGTTCATCGCCCAGCGGAACTGGCTTTCGTTCAGCACCTGTTTGGCTTCACCGGCATTGCCCGGCTTGAGCATCCGCGGCAGCTCGCCCTGGTCGCTGCCCAGCTTGTCCAGCAGGTCCGGGCTGATGGTCAGGCGATCGCAGCCGGCCAGTTGTTCGATCTGGCCGAGATTGCGGAAGCTGGCGCCCATGACCACGGTGTCGTAGCCATTGGCCTTGTAGTAGTTGTAGATGCGCGTGACCGACTGTACGCCTGGGTCTTCGGCGCCGACGTATTCCTGGCCGGTGCTCTTCTTGTACCAGTCGTAGATACGACCCACGAACGGCGAAATCAGGAACACGCCAGCATCGGCGCAGGCCTGGGCCTGGGCGAAGGAGAACAGCAGGGTGAGGTTGGTCTGGATGCCTTCCTTTTCCAGCTTCTCGGCGGCGCGGATGCCTTCCCAGGTGGAGGCCAGCTTGATCAGCACGCGGTCTTTCGACACCCCTGCCGCTTCGTATAGGCCGATCAGCTGGCGTGCCTTGTTCAGCAGTGCTGGCTCATCGAACGACAGGCGCGCATCCACCTCGGTGGAGATGCGCCCCGGAATGACCTTGAGAATGCCCGCGCCCACGGCCACGGCGAACTTGTCGCAGGCCAGGTCGACATTGCCCTTGGCATCGGCCTTCACCTGCTTGAGCAGTTCGGCATAGCCCGGGATGGCGGCGGCCTTTAGCAGCAGGGACGGGTTGGTGGTGGCATCGACCGGTTTGAGACGGGTGATGGCATCCAGGTCCCCGGTGTCGGCAACCACGGTGGTGAACTGCTTGAGTTGTTCCAGCTTGGAGGTCATGGGCGTGCTCTGTCCTGTGCGTTTACTCGACATTACCCGAGGCCCGACGGGCGCTCAAGAGGCCAGTGGGGCGGGGCAGGATTGCCTAAGGTGATGATTCGAGTCGGCTGCTGGCGTGAGGTTCCCTGGGGTTCGTCTTGAGGGTTTTAGCGCCATGCACATGGCAGCCCCGCCCCTACTTCACCGCCCCTGCATCAACTCCGCCGCCTGATCAAACACCTTCAGCGGCTCCGCCGCCTTGTGAATATCCGCCGACAGCAGTTGCCGGAACCGCCGCGCCCCCGGGAACCCTTGCCCAAGCCCCAGAATATGCCGGGTAATGTGATGCATTGCCCCACCACTCTCCATATGTGCCACGATATACGGCCGCAGCTGCTCCAGTGCCGCGCTGCGGCTCACCACCGGCGCTTCGCTGGCAAACAGCTGCTGATCCACCTCGGCCAGCAGGTAAGGGTTGTGGTACGCCTCGCGCCCCAGCATCACGCCATCGAAGGTTTCAAGGTGCGCCTGGCATTCCGCCAGGGTCTTGATTCCGCCGTTGAGCACGATCTCCAGGTCCGGGAAGTCCGCTTTCAACTGCGCGGCGATGTCGTAGCGCAGCGGTGGGATCTCGCGGTTTTCCTTTGGCGACAGCCCTTCAAGAATCGCGATCCGCGCATGCACGGTAAAACTCCGGCAACCGGCCTCACGCACCTGGCCAACGAAATCGCACAGTTCGGCATAGCTGTCGCGGCCATTGATGCCGATGCGGTGCTTCACCGTCACGGGCGTGGAGACCGCATCCTGCATGGCCTTCACGCAATCGGCCACCAGCGCCGGGTGGGCCATCAGGCAGGCGCCGATCATGTTGTTCTGCACCCGGTCGCTCGGGCAGCCGACGTTGAGGTTGACCTCGTCGTAGCCGGCTTCCTCGGCCAGTTTGGCGCAGGCGGCCAGGTCGGCCGGCACGCTGCCGCCCAACTGCAGGGCCAGCGGGTGCTCGGAAACGTCGTGACGCAGGAAACGGTGGGCGTCGTTGTGCAGGAGGGCACCGGTGGTGACCATTTCGGTGTAGAGCAGGGTGTGCTTGGAGAGCAGGCGCAGGAAGAACCTGCAGTGCCTGTCGGTCCAGTCCATCATGGGGGCAACGCTGAAGCGGCGGGACGGCTCAGGGCGCGTGGTTTGTGGCTTTGAGGCTGATTCTAGGGGCATTCTGGTCTACGCATTATTGTGCCGTTTTTGGGGGGGGCGGGCGTTTTTAGTGTGACAGTGGTGCGATGTACCACCGCCAATCACGCTTGTACCACCGAAAACCATGGCAACGATCAGAGCAAGGAAAAAGGCCGATGGGACGGTCAGCTACACCGTCCAGATCCGCCTCAAGAAAAAGGGTGTCTTAGTTTATCAAGAAGCCCAGACATTCGCCCGCAAGCAGGCCGCTCAAGCTTGGGCGAAGCGACGGGAGACCGAATTGGCGGTACCTGGCGCTATCGAGCGGGCCAGCCGCAAGGGGCATACGGTCAAGGACATGATCGAGCGCTACCTGGTCGAAGCCGAGAAAGCCCGGCCGCTGGGTGAGACGAAGCGGCGAACGTTGAATGCCATCAAGAACAGCTACTTGGGCGAGAAGGTGGATTCCGACCTCACCCAGCAGGTGCTGGTGGATTACGCGCTCTGGCGCATGAGTCCTGAAGGTGGAGGCATTAAACCGCAGACGGCCGGCAATGACCTGGCGCACCTGGGGTCGGTGCTGTCGCTGGCCAGGGCGGCCTGGGGTTATGAGATTGACGCGCAAGCAATGCCAGATGCGCGCCTCGTGCTGAAGAAATTCGGGTACAACCTAAAAAGCCGAGAGCGGGATCGGCGCCCTTCGCTGGATGAGATCGATAAGATGATGGAGCACTTCTTTGAGATGTTGCAGCGGCGTCCGAGCGTCATCCACATGCCTAAGGTAGTAGCGTTCGCGATTTTTTCGACCCGCCGAATGGACGAGATCACACGCATACGGTGGGATGATCTCGATGAGCACCGGCAGGCAGTGAAGGTGCGGGACATGAAAAACCCTGGTCAGAAGATCGGCAACGATGTCTGGTGTTACTTGCCGGATGAAGCGTGGATCATCGTGCAGAGCATGCCCAGAGCGTGTCGCGAGATATTCCCGTACAACACGGATTCAATCGGCACAGCCTGGTCGAAGGCATGCAAGATGAAAGGGATAGAGGATCTGCACTTCCACGACTTGCGTCACGAAGGGGTGAGTCGGTTGTTTGAAATGGACTGGGACATACCTAGGGTCTCAAGCGTATCTGGTCACCGTGATTGGAACTCGCTGCGGCGGTATACCCATTTGCGTGGGCGAGGGGATGGGTATAAAGGCTGGACGTGGCTGGATCGGATCATTCAGGCACCGGTTAAACTCGGCGCCCGTGCTGAGTAGCGGATGGGTAAAGATGCTACCTCGATAAGCGCTTACTGGTGGTAGGCATCGGCTGTGGGTCGATTGCGGTCAGTCGCGAACGGCTGCTCTCGACCCAAAGCCGCCCTTTGTGGAGGGCGCTAACGGCCAAAATCGGACAGTGATAGAAAAATAAATCTGTCGCCTTTCGATCGTCTTTTTTGGCTGTGGATTGTAAGCAGTGGCAATTGCGGGCAACGTTGTGCCGCTCAGTTATCACGACTTTAAAAATAAGGATTGGTTATGAAACTCAAGGAATGGGCTCAACTCGAGGCCCTTTATAAAATCAGTCGTAAACAACCCAATAAACACATCTTCAAACTCCATAATGCTCGCAAGTTATGGCCAATGTGGTCAGCTGTAGGGTCAACCGCATTGCTTTTTGTGTTCGCAATGTTCGGAATCAAGAACCCTACGCTAATTCCTTACACCTACATGGCACTGGCTCCTTGGGCTCTTCTGCTCTATGTCACGCGCCTTAAGGCATTGCGCATGGTTTACCCGAAGCAGTTTGAAGATCACGCGATTGACCAGCAGCCGAGCCTTGAGCGGGAAAACACCCTTTGTTATGCCTTCTTTCTGGAGGGATTACGCAAGGAGGGCTACACGGTAGAGAAACTACGCGAGTTGTCAGCTTATGCAGGTCTGATCGGAAAACCCGCCAGACCTGCTTTATCGCAAAACCTGAGTTTCGCCACTCTGATCGCCGTAATGATCGCGTTGTGCACGGAAATTATTAAAGCCACACCTTTGTTCACATTGGGCAAGGGCTCGGTGATCGTGGTGCTGGGTATGGGCGCACTGTTCTTGAACTGGCTGGTACTGGACGGTATTCGCAGCGTTTCCTACGAGCGGATGTGCATAAAACGCTATGTCGAAATGGCCGTTTTCGACTTGAATGATCTTCTTGAGAAGACCGCCGAGGTATCTGTGGTGCAGCAGCTACCGGTGATGTTGAGCATCGCAGAACGAGACAGTAGCGTCAGCCATGTCGCTGATTTGTCCTAGCTTTTTTGGCTGCGAGGTAGATGCAGCCTTTTCAAGGTATTTAGGTAGAACAGGCAACAAGTAACCTGTGGCGAGCGGGCTTGTCCCGCGTTTGGTTGCGAAGCAGCCCCAAAACCAGCAGTCGAAGAGAGCCTGACCACCGCATTCTTTCTTTTGGGGTCGCTTGGCAACCCAACTAAAAGGGGACAGATTTATTTACCGCTCCTCAGTCCGCTTCTGGCAGATTGCTGCCCCTCGTGAAGGGCAGCTTTGGGTCGATTGCGGTCACTCGAGAAGGGCAGCTATCGACCCGAAGCGGCCATTCACTGACGCTATTTTTTATACTCTTGGCCTTGCCGTTCCCTGGTGGAATGCCATTTGCCAATCGTCTCCCACCTGGCGCCATATTGAGCTTCTCAAAGATTCGCTGCTGCCGCTCGGACTAAGGACAGTGCATCGATAGGTGGTCAGCACCACTTTATCGGACAGGATGCGTATCTGAAAATCGTTGATCTGACGCTGGACAAAGTCCTGCTCCAGCAAGGCGTCAATGATCTGTGTTCGGTTCCAAACGGCACCATTCGCGCCAAATTCCACAAAATCTGGAGCCAGCAAGCTTTTCAGTATGTCGCGATCAAGGCGAGACTCGCGTTCAAGAAGACGTACTTCCAGCGCGTGAATGGCTGACTCCAGCCATTCCTTCGAAACACTCATGTGGTTGACCTCCTTGTGCGAAGCGTTAAACCCCCGATAGGCATGGCTGGATGGAACCAGGCCGTTACTGTTGGTCTGAGAACACCACCGAAACAGTTTGTGTGGTTGGGAAGCAGGAAAAATTTGCTGATGCCGCCATAAGCGCCAGTTGATCGTAACTCGCCAACTGGCATGGCGCATGCAAAAGTCTACGCATTACCCTTTTAGATCTGATCACATGGATAGCATCAGCTTGTTATCCAAGCTCCTTGTTCGCAAGCCTGTCAGTGATGATGCCGCTGCCATTGCCATCCTTCACATCCGCAGTTGGCAAAGCGCCTACGAAGGGCTGTTGTCAAAACGATACCTGAGTTCCTTGGACACCAGTGTGGAGCGCCGTGTGGTGTTCCTGAAGAAGGCAATCGAGTCTGACAGCCCGTCAATTCGCGTTGCCGAATTGGATGGGCAAGTGGTTGGCTGGGTTTCCTTCGGCCCTAGCCGTGGTCAGGATGCTCCCACCGGCACTGCTGAACTGATGGCAATCTACCTCGACCCGACATTCTGGGCGTGTGGTATTGGTACGGCTCTATGGGCAGAGGCCCGGCAGGCATTGAGGGGTCATGGCTATCAACAGGTTTGTGCGTGGGTGCTTGATGGCAACGAGCGAGCCACACGCTTTTACTGCAAGCATGGTTTTTCAGCGCAGGCAGGAAGCCAACGCATCTTTGAAGAAAATGGTGAACCCCTCCCGCTTACTCGCTATTGCTTGATGCTCGACTCATGACGAAACAGGTCGCTCTGCGTGCATTCACTCAGACCGATCAAGCGGCGCTGGAGCGCTGGGCAAGTGATACGCGTGCTTCGCACTACATGGCACGAACACAACCCAGTCGAAAGGCATTGCTGTGGCAAGTTATCGTTGTCGATGGGCGAGACATCGGCACGATCTGGATAGAGTCCTGCGACCATCCAGCCCATGCCAGCCTTGGCGTGCTCCTAGGTGACACCGCTCTGATGGGGCAAGGGATCGGACGACGAGCCATACAGCTTGCGCTTGATCAACTGGCTGCAGACCACTGCCTGCTGGCAGTAACGCTAAATGTACGGTCAACCAATATGCGCGCCGTCAAATGCTACCTGGGTTGTGGTTTTCGTGTTTGCGACAGATTTGTTCGCACATCCGCCACAGGTAGTTATGAGGTTCTAAGAATGATCAAGGATTTGACCGTTCCTTCAATGTCCCCTTTGGGTCGAAAGCGCTCTGTCGTGACCGGCTGCTTTCGACCCATTGCGGCCATTGATAATGGCATAGGCAGCATGCAGCAGACCCAGGAAAGATTAACTAGCCCTCCCCATGCGTCTTTTAACTTTGTAACAGTCATTAACATCTAGAGCCTTCTGGTAATACTCTGTACGTTGCGCGCGATTACTGTCACCCTGTAACCGATATATTTCTG
This sequence comes from Pseudomonas sp. TWI628, assembly GCF_039673865.1. Classification (NCBI taxonomy): domain Bacteria; kingdom Pseudomonadati; phylum Pseudomonadota; class Gammaproteobacteria; order Pseudomonadales; family Pseudomonadaceae; genus Pseudomonas; species Pseudomonas sp. TWI628. The sequence continues at coordinate 45,279 of NZ_JBDJMM010000039.1, forward strand.
CTTGATAGTCACGACTGCTGCCCCATTGCATGGCCAGGCCCACAGGTTCTTCACGACGGCATTCAAGTTTCACAACCGGCTGGGGAAAGTATTTTTCATAAATGGGCATACTGACCTCGATGGCCTGTAGCGCAGTTTGGTATTGAGGCGTGTCGATAAACTTCAAACACCAAGATGAAATTTCGAGAGCGGGCGGAGCAAAGCCATGAGCAAGGCTTTGCTCAAACAAGGGGCAAGCCTTTTCTTTTATGACATCGCTTGGGTATAGCATCACATAGATCAAACCGAGACGGTATTGAGCTACGGGATGGCCAAGGGTGGCTGCCTGTTCAAGCAAAGTTATCGCAGGTTTGAGCAGTGCACCAGCTTCGTCGACCAAGGCCATAGAGCGCTCCTTCTCCTCCGCGTTCGCGCTAGGAGCGTTGGTCGGAACTGCTTCGAGCTTATTATTTGCTTGTTGCAAATAAGGAACAGCCTGTTGATAGAGTTTTTCACCGCGAGGATCGAGGTGAAACGCGCTCGCCATGCAAAATTGGGGCAGCATGGATACTAACAGAACATAGCTCCAGCGATGGAGAAACATAGATTGTCTTCCCTGTATCACACGTGTTTGAGAGTTGAGATGAATAGGCCAGTGGTCACTAAGGGGCAGTGTCAGCTCAAAGCAAGCACCAGTACCAGCGCAACAAACGCCATGAAGACATAGTTGAGCGGCGTGAGGCGCGCATTGCTGCGACCCTCGGGGTCGCCGGCAGCAGCGTTCAGCGCACGCTGGCCCAGCCACGTGATCCAGCCGGTGATCGGCAGTATCCCCAGACTAACTATGTCGGTAATGGGAAGACCGATGTTCCGGCGCGATAGGGCGTCGGCAAGGTTGCTGATGAGCATACCAATCACGAACAGCGTTGCCAGCGCGCGAGGGCGCCATTGAAAGTCGTGGCCGTCACGTTTGAGCTGGGCATCGGCCTGGCGGTAGAGGGCGTGGGTGAAAAACAGCGCAAACAGTGCCCGGGCTACCGGCCACTGTTTTTCGCCGGTGCTGCGTTCGAACTGCTTCCAGTTCTTGAAGGCCCAGTACAGCTGATACAGCCCCAGCGACAGAATCCAGAGAGTGAGGAATTTTCCTTTGGACACCACATAGAACGGGCGGTGTTCGGTTGCCCAGGGGGTGGTCAAGCTTAGCTGCTCGGGCGGGTGGGTGGTGTCGGGCACGGTCACTCCTTTGGTTGGGCCGAAGAAATATAACCGCGCACGTTAACGCATGTCCCGAGGTTAGGCCACCTTGTGCCAGGCGATGCCGGCATTTCCCTCGGCGGCGCGTGCTGAGTCACAGGTGATGGCAACGATCGGAACGCAGGCGCTCCTCGGAGGTGAATAGTGTTAGAAGCATTGCAGGGTACTGTCGACGAAGCGCGCGCAGCCGATAGCTGTCACCAGTCTTCTGTTACGATCGACTGTCAGATGCTGTTTTTCCAGCGTCTGCAATGGGTCGGATGCAGACTCCCCTACCTGCCTCGCAGCTTGTTGAGGGCAGTGTAGGACACCTCGCACGCCAGTCCGCTACTAGGGCTCGGTCATAAGCTTCGCCAACTCTCCCGCTCTCGCGTCAGTCCGTGTGAGCAGGTCGGAGAGCATCATGGTGGCGCGTGTGGATGCCTGGCCTCGGGCAGCAACAGCAGGATTTGCGCTGCAGGCACCTGGTCGCTCTGCCAGTCTGGCTGCATCGTCATGCAGCCGCCGGCCAGCATGACCAGCATCCGCAACAACCCTCTGTTCCCTCTGATCATTCCTCGCATTCTCCTGCAAGGCACGGCGCGGCTTGCCTGAGTCACTAGGTGCGCCTGTACTACCGCAAGTTCTCAGGCCAATGTTTCCCTTTCGCCTTCCCTTAGCCAAAGCAAGAGCTTCACGATCTGAAGCCAAAGTCGATCGTCAAGCAGGTACTGTAGAACCCAAGGTGGTGGCCACTTGACATACCCAAAGCATCAGCTATCAGTAAAGATTACGTTGCATGGTGGAGCATATAAGCGATGGCAGAAATCACAATCTATCTAAAAAGCGGATCATCTATAACCATCCAAACATATTCAGCGAACGCCCATGAGTTATTGACAGATTACGAGCAATTTTTGAACAACCAGAATCAAAATGTTAGACCCTACCAAATATCAACACCAAACGGCCTGATTCTTTTGAATTTCAACGAAATTGAAGCAGTTAGCGCAGCAACTTAGAATAACTATAAAAAGGAAGCTCTTTATGAAGCATCTTGTTTTTATTTTGACTTCGCTAACATTGGCAGGCTGCCCTTTCCCCAAGGGGGATCTTGATCAAAAATGGGTTGGTGCAATAAATGAGTACGGCATCAACCCCATGTTTCCACCAAAGGAAGATTACTACATAGGAAACGTTTACCTACACGCATACAACAAGGCATGCGAAGGAAAAGAAAAATATCAATCAAAAGGATGCGACTTTACAACTGTGAGAATCGGCCAGCTCCCACCTGACGACATACTTAAGTTACTAGAAAGCAATTATGGAAATACTTGGAGCTTTAAAGCAGCTAGCGACAACTGCACCATAGCTCTCAAAGCAGATCAAGATGGCAAGGCAAATAAAGACGACGAAGTCAATAAGGACGACGTAAACGCAAATACTGGATCTGACAAACTGCCAGATTATATTGCTAAGCCCGGCCGTGGTTGTTATGCATCCGACGAAATTAAACCAGCCGCAAAAAGCATGTACCTACGCCGAGTAGGCTTCCCTGATTTCTATAAAAACATGAGCACTGGCGGTAGTTTGGCAGCATCACTGCCCATTAATGGCTTACCAAATCTAGGGATGGGCGTGAACGATGTGAAATCTATTTCCGTTTCCATACCTGCCGCTCAATATTACTCAGTTAGTCCGATCGAGTTAATTTCCTATCTTCGCAGAAACAAGGAGGTGACAATTAACCCAACGCAAAAACTGAAAGGCCTCAACAATAGCACCACCATGAGTGCAATACGCACACTTTGTGACGATTGCAAAGCATTGATAATAATACCATATGAGATCTACTACTCCACAATATTTGATGTTGAATATTCTGGCGACTTCAGTACAGACGTAGGATTCACGAGAAGTCGCACCCCTGAAGACGCTGAGGCGCCTTATAAAGCACCTACAGCAGATAATAAAATAAATATCGACGAACTATTGTCAAATCCGACCACAGGAAATTTCGGAATTTCAGCAAAGATCACCCACGCCTCAAAAGAAAAAGTCGGAATAAGGAGAACTTTTGATACTCCGCTTGCCGTAGGGTATCGAGGTCTTAGCCTTGAGCTCTCCAAAGTAGATGACTGGCTTGATGGAAAAGAAGGGATTCTTCCTGCACCTCACCCAGGTGATATCCCAATGCTCCTAAAGAGAGAAAAAACTTCAAGCATACTCGAACGATTACTCAATTAAAGTTGATGACTCTCCTCTACTGGAGCAGCGCGAACGAGACCATGAAATTGAAAGGGCGAAAGCGCCAACTGATCGCGCCAGCCTCCCGTCTGCGGCGACGAAGTACGCCATCAGGTCCTCAATCTTGTTTTCTCGCTGGCCGTAGCCAGCACCGGGGATATGGCTGTGGCGACGCGGCCGGCGTGCACGCCAGGCACGGTGCCACGCTCTTTTATCAATTGCAGCGCCAGCTTGTCCCGGCTGTTGAAACAGAGAAAGGGCAGCCCTTGGTCCATACCGCCGAAACCTTCTCAATCCGCTGACGTGGCCTATACGTCTGATGCTGGTGCAGCGGGAATGTTGGGGGCCATGCTTGAAAGTCTGCTATGGGTCGTTAGCTGCCCTCGCCAAATGCCGGTCCGGGTTGATCGTCGACGATGTCGACCGCCACCGGCACCTGGCCAGGCGAGGTGCAATCTCCCGGTTAGCCGGCCCGCAGCGTCTTGTTCAATTGCGCACACTCCTTACGGGCAGCCTCCCGCTGCTGATCCAAGTAATGCGCCAGGTCGGCAATATGAATGCCTCGTGCGCTCTTCTGGCTTGCCTCGAGCCTGGTGATAGGAAGCTTGATTTGTCCGGCAAGAACCTTCCGCTGAAACATGTCAGGGGTCAGGTGGGTGAAGTAGTCGGTGCACACCTGGGCGATTGGGATGATGGCGAGTCCGTTGTATTGCGCCATCAGAACGAAAACAGTGTTCATGCGCGCCTCCCCAGTGCTCGTTTTGCGGCCACATTGGCCATGTAGGCTGCCCATTTATCGCTCTCGCGCAGTTGGCGGATCCGACTGCATTTCGAATGTCGTCTGGTCGACCTGCCTTTGCCGCAGATATCACAGATGGCGGGCAGGTCGAGGCTGTGCGATGCCATTGGTGGTCGAATTCGCTCAGCCATGGCGTGTCTCATCGGTAGCGAAGTCGGCAACAGTGCACCCCTTCGGGACAACTCGGCTGGCGATAGTAAGCATGTCGGCGGTGACAGGTGTGCTGCGCAGTTGGGCAGCCATGTGCGGCGGGAGCTGATGAACTGATGGCCGCCATGTTGTCGGCCACCCAGCGAAAGGAGGGGAAGCGTTATGGCTAACGATGAGTTTCTGCCCGGCCTGGTGCTGCCGGCCGGCTATCACGGCGCTCTGCGCCAACGCCTGGCCGAGATGGCCAATGCCGGCACGGCCGTCAACTGCCTCATTGCCCAGGCCCGCGCCGAAGGCATGGTCGAAGCCCTGGAACTGGTCAAGGCGCGGGACAGTTCGCGCATCGAGCGCCTGTATCAGCTGGTGATCGACACCGCCACGGCGCGCCTGGACGCACTGCGGCGGGAGGGCGGCGCATGATCGGCCAGGCCGTCGAAAGCCACACCCTGCGGGTGCTGGCCAGCACCCGCCAGGTGCGTGACGCCGTGGCCGGGCGGTATGAGCTGGACCGCAGCCAGTGGACGCTGGGCATTCGCGTCGGCGGGCCTTCGGCGCGGCTGATCCCGGTGCGCTCCAAGCGCGAGCCGGTAAAGACCTGGGCCAGCCTAGATACCCTGGTCAAGTTTGCCGAGGAGTGCGGCCTGGACGGCCTGCGTATCGAGCTGTGATGCGTGCTGGAGATATTCACCCGCCGGTGGGTCGACACCTTGGGCGGACTGGTGATTGGCGCGGTGACATGATGTGAGTAGGCTCTTGAAAATATGGCGGCATAATGCCACTCTGAGTTTTTGGAGTTATTAGGGCTTAAGTCCTTCTGTTTGCAATTTAATAGGGCAATAACGATGGAACGTAGTGAAATTCGTGAATCCACCAAGATCACTTTGCTGAATAAAGTTCGTACACATGATTACGGCCAATATTTGTATAAGGCCAGCATACAAAAAATTCGAGGTTTTGTTGGTGAGGATATTTCGTTCGAGTTTCCAGTTACTGCTTTGATTGGGCCTAATGGAAGCGGAAAATCATCGGTACTGGGTGTGGCGGGATGCGCTTATAAACCAATTAAGCCGGGGAATTTTTTTCCAAAAAGTGCTATTGGTGATGAGTCGATGGCGGGATGGAGGATTGAATATGAAATTGTTGATAAGAAGGTAAATCCTCGGCAGTTGGTCAGAAGGACAAGCAGTTTTCGACAGGCGAAGTGGGCAAGGGATGAAGTTTTAGATCGTCCGGTACTATTTTTTGGGATCGAGCGAACTGTTCCTGCTGCCGAGAAGACAAAGTACAAAAAGCTTACTAAGTCTTCCTATATACATAAGAGTGCATTGGTGCCTCTCGGTCCAAGTGTGATCCAGCAAATTGAGCATGTTCTAGGGAAATCTGTTGAAGGTTTTAGGATTACCTCAATTAGTGATGGTCAGCAGTTTCTAATTGGAAGGACAGGCGATAACCAGTATTCAGAGTTCCATTTTGGAGCTGGTGAATCCTCGATTATTAGGATGATTTTGGAGATTGAGCAGGCTCCATCGAACTCGCTAATTTTAATCGAAGAAATCGAGAATGGCTTGCATCCAATTGCAACTCGGCGAATGGTTGAATACTTAATTGATGTTGCTGAGCGTAAATCGCTGCAGGCGGTGTTCACGACCCACAGTGATTACGCGCTTGCCCCGCTTCCGAATGAAGCGATTTGGGCAAGTATTTCTGGTAAGTTAAAGCAAGGAAAGCTATCAGTTGAGGCACTTCGTGCGGTGTCAGGCAGAGTCGATAAGCGGCTTGCAATTTTTGTTGAGGATGAGTTTGCGAAGGCTTGGGTAGAAAGTGTTCTGAGAGAAATGCTTGGGGTGGCATTTGAGCAGGTTGAAATTCATGCCGTCGCCGGCGACGGTACTGCAGTATCCACACATAGAAGTCATTCAAAGAATCCGTCGATTAAATTCAAATCACTTTGTATTATCGATGGTGACTCGGAGCAGACTGGTGATGATGATCCTGAAAGCGGGATAATTAGGCTGCCTGGAGATCAACCGGAGCTTTCAGTATTTGAATCAGTGCGTGAAGATTTGGGCACAGATCTAGTCGTGCTGACCATTTCTTGTCAGCGGCCTCCGGAGGCGCAGTCTCAGGTTGCTGGAGCGGTCGAAGAAGTGATCCGAACAAATAGGGATCCTCATCTACTATATGTACAGCTCGGTATGAAGATAGGGCTAGTACCTGAGGCCATAGTTAGAGGAGCGTTTTTCGCTCTCTGGATTAGGAAGAATCGCGAATTCTGCGAGATGCTATCACTCCGCATACGTGGACTGTTGTCAGTTTAGTTGAGTCTGAGAGGGCTTCAATGAGAGGGATGTTTGCTAACTACTTTGGTTTCGATGACCAAGCGAAGCAGAAGCTTTGGGATGATTGCATCTTTGTTTTTGATACCAATGTGCTTACTAGTTTGTATAAGCGATCCGACGAAGCACGGGAAGCTTTGCTAAAGATAATCGAGACACTAGGCGAGAGGGTCTGGATACCGCATCAGGTTATATATGAGTTTTTGCGGAACAGACCATCAATAGTCCACGAGCAGTCGTGTATGTATGCGGAGTCTACAAAAAAGCTGTCAGATTTTCTGGCGGAGTTGGAATCGAATACAAAACATCCATTTCTTGATAGTCAGCTGCATCGTAATTTTGTTGAGGTTTCTTGCAGGGTTATTTCTGCGTTGGAAGATAAAGCAAAATATTACGAAGACAGAGTGGTCAGAGACGATGTAAAGGAGAGATTGGCTGACTTGCTGGAAGGTAAGGTGGGCGACGCATATGATGAAAACAAACTCAAGGAGCTCCTTAAGTTTGGTGAAGGTCGCTATGCTAATCACATCCCTCCAGGTTACGAAGATGCTGGTAAATATAAAAATTCTACAGTCTTTGAGCACGTGCGCGCGCGCTATGGCGATCTTATTGTGTGGCGTCAGTTAATTGATTATGCAAAGGCGCATTCTTCGTCGATTATATTGATTACAGGGGATCAAAAGGATGACTGGTGGCTAAGGGTCGGAGGAAAGACTTTGAGTCCGCGCCCTGAGTTGATTTCTGAGTTTAAAGCAGAAGCTGGCGCTGATTTTTACATGTATAGTCATAGCAATTTCCTGAGCCTTGCTAATGATTATCTCCATCAGCGAACATCTGCTTCTGTAATCAAGGAGATTGAGGATGCAGCCCTTGAAGTTGAAGTAAGTAACGATGATGTGCTCGACTTACCTTGGGAGCAACCTTCCTCGCCCAAGTCGCTGGATCAAATTCTCATGCAGCAGGAAGTCCTGAGAGGCCAGCTTGCTGCCACGTCGACTTCCATCAAGGCACTCAAGAAATTAATAGCTACCTCAAATTCTTCGAGTCTTGTGTCACGTCTCAAAGATCGTTGTAATCATAAGGAGTCAGAAATGGCTTATTTAATGCAACAGCTAGCCGAGTGTGCTAACGAGATCGACTCGATGAGACGGTCTTCTCTCGATTCCCTTGTTTGACATACTGACGTCACGGAGGGAAGTGCTATCTCAAGTGCTTCCCTGCGTCTGTAGCGGGCTGTCTACGTCCCAGCGTCATCTCCCCGAGCCACGGAAAGTGGATGGTACAAAAATGGTACGAGGGATAACTGATGCCCATAAAGGTATTGAGTTTATTGCCTTTCAGCAAGAGTGCCCCCAATCCATCATCGGCGCAACGGAAAAACGCCGGGAGAGTGGGGCGGGTGCGGAGATCGGGGACATTGGGGTAGAGAATCGGTGTGGCTGGGAGGTGAGAGAGTTTATCAGGAATGACCGCTTGGGCTGAGTGATATCCGGGAGTACAACCTCATCCAGTGTGGGATTAAGCAAGACAGCCCTGAAATGGGCTGATAGCATCTGGCTATCAGTCAAAGTAAGGAAGGGACCCCATGCTGAAGAAAGTCGCATCATCCATTCTCGTGGCCGGCGCCTTGCTCGCCTCCGCTCAGGGGGCTCTCGCCGAAGAAAAGCTGTTCAAGAACTACGTCTACCAGACCCCGCTCGCAAAATTCACTAAAGCTGCAGGTTACTACGACTGCTCCAAAGACGTCGGCGGGACCGCGAGGTGTATCGACGATGTAGATTTCCTGGAAGAGAAATTCACCGTCGCACTGATCTTCTCCGGTGGCAAGCTGATGATGGTTTCACTGATCAGCCCGTTTGATCAAAACGCCTATGTCAAAGCTATCGCGGGGCTTTCCAACTCGTTCACGCTGGTTTCCATGAACGATGAAAAGTCCATCCTGGATGTGTTTGATACTGCGAGAAAGTCGAGAAGCCAAGAAGAACTGACGACGAAGATTTCCAACTTTGAGCAGGTCGCTCTGGCATCTGGCAGTCTGACTTACACCTTTCTCGAAGGGCTGAGCGCTGACGGGCAGACCAATGCTGTTAGTGCGTTGGCTGCTGCACCGGAGAATGTTCGGTCCGCTGAGTTGGTGATGGTTGGGCAAGGTGCGGGTGCGGGGATGGTTATTCGGTTTACGTTTCCTCGGTTAGAGGAAAATAAGGTTCTGGCTGAGGCCAAGAAGCCTGTTGAGTCGTTTTGATGTGTTGATGGGTTGCTCCTTAGTGACATTGTGGGCTGGGGCAACGATCGGAACATGAAAACGGCCGGTGGCGCGGTCAGTCAGTCCGCGCAGATCGGCCTAGAGAAAAAGTTTGCCTTGGTTTTGCAAGAGTGCCGGGCGTTCGTCCGTTACCAAAGAGGATTTCAAGTGCTCTTCAAGCTTCCGACCCTGGTGCTCGGCCTTGCGCTGGGCGCCACGGCCCAGGCCGCCCCCAGCGCCGAAACCGAGGCGGTGTACCAGCGGGCCAAGCAAATGGCTCTGGCCAACGAGCACTGGATTGACCGGCTGGTGGAACAGGAGAAAAACGGCCAACTGGACAAGCAGATCATGATAGAGGCCATGGCGGATCTGCAGGGCAAGCTCGCCGTCTTCGAAGCCGGGACTGTCAGATTTTTTGTGTGCGGGCCGGTAACGGCCTGCCGTTAGGCAGGCCCTGATTTTCACCAGGTCGGCCTGATGAACCGATCTCCGTACAGAACCGCAAAT